>NZ_FTOK01000033.1:0-1025 GCF_900156705.1 Salimicrobium salexigens
TGGTGGCAATAGCGAAGAGGTCACACCTGTTCCCATGCCGAACACAGAAGTTAAGTTCTTCCGCGCCGATGGTAGTCGGGGTTACCCCCCGCAAGAGTAGGGCGCTGCCAAACTTTATCTGGAGGATTAGCTCAGCTGGGAGAGCACTTGCCTTACAAGCAAGGGGTCGCAGGTTCGAGCCCTGCATCCTCCACCATTTTGCCGGCCTAGCTCAATTGGTAGAGCAACTGATTTGTAATCAGTAGGTTGGGGGTTCAAGTCCTCTGGCCGGCACCATTTCATATTTATGAGCCATTAGCTCAGCTGGTAGAGCATCTGACTTTTAATCAGAGGGTCGGAGGTTCGAGCCCTCCATGGCTCATAGTTCATATGCGGGTGTGGCGGAATTGGCAGACGCGCTAGATTTAGGATCTAGTGTCTTACGACGTGGGGGTTCAAGTCCCTCCACCCGCATTTTGCTGCGGAAGTAGTTCAGCGGTAGAACACCACCTTGCCAAGGTGGGGGTCGCGGGTTCGAATCCCGTCTTCCGCTCTTTACTTAATTTATTTGTGCGGTCGCGATAGCGGCAAAATGCCATGCCGGGGTGGCGGAATTGGCAGACGCACAGGACTTAAAATCCTGCGGTGGGTCTACCACCGTGCCGGTTCGAGTCCGGCCCTCGGCACCATATTCATATGCGCCCGTAGCTCAATTGGATAGAGCGTCTGACTACGGATCAGAAGGTTAGGGGTTCAAGTCCTCTCGGGCGCACCACTCATACGGGAAGTAGCTCAGCTTGGTAGAGCACTTGGTTTGGGACCAAGGGGTCGCAGGTTCGAATCCTGTCTTCCCGACCATTTTTTCGGGGCCTTAGCTCAGCTGGGAGAGCGCCTGCTTTGCACGCAGGAGGTCAGCGGTTCGATCCCGCTAGGCTCCACCATTTGATTTTTAGTAGATCTTTGAAAACTGAACAATGTTTTATGCCATGCGTCAATTTTTTGAACGAATTATGATTGAGCTAATCAATCTCTTTTATGGAGAGTTT
>NZ_FTOK01000031.1:0-1216 GCF_900156705.1 Salimicrobium salexigens
CTTGAATTGCAATAGTAAATGCAACAAAACTTCCTAGGGTACACATAGATTATGATAAAGCTTGTTTCTGTACTTCTTCCTGGAAGCGTTCCTCCGGCGTCTGATAGCCCAGGATTTTCCGGGGAAGGGTGTTACACCAGGTTTCCACGTGTTGGATCACCTCCCGGGGGATATCTTCCATGGACTGTCCCTTCGGGATGAAACGGCGGATGAGTCCATTGTGTCGTTCGTTGGTTCCTCGCTCACTGGAGGTATAGGGATGGGTGTAATAGACCTCCGTCTCTGAATTTTTCAGCGAGTTTGAGAGGTCGGCGAATTCCGAACCATTATCCGATGTGATGGTTTTGAAGATGGTGGAGAAGGTTTCTCCGAACGTTTCCTGAATCGAGGTGAGGGCCTGTCGGACTTCCGGAGCGTCTTTCCCTCCGATTTTATAAATGATTTCCCGGCGGGTCTGACGTTCAGTGAGGGTCAACAGGGCCGCCTCTTTCGCCCGTTTGCCGAGCACGGTATCGATTTCCCAGTGACCGAATTCTGTACGATCGTCCACCACGGACGGGCGTTCTTCGATGCTTTTTCCCAGGACTTTCCGGTGCTGACGATGACGTTTCGTCTTCGTCGATCGCTTTACTTTCAGAGGAAGATCGATGTTCCGTACAGAAAGCAGACCTATATCAATGTAGTGGTATAGGGTTCTTGTGCATATGAGGGCTTTATCGAACCAGCCCTTCTTCTTCGCGACACCCACAGCGACGTCCGGGGACCAGTGCCGATCTTTGATGCATGCGGTGGCGAATGCCAGAAACGGCTGGATCGACATAAATTTGTAGGTTGCCCCGCAATGGGAACGGTTCGTATCGTAGATACGCTGCCCGGCATCCGGGAAGTACACCTCGTATTCGGTCCAATCGGTGTTCCGCTGCGTGACGGCACCTCGTTTCAACTCGCGGGAGACGGTGGATTTATGCACCCCGATGGCTCCGGCAATGTACTGCATGGTACGCCCTTCCTCCCGGAGCGCTTTGATCTGCCCTCGTTGGTCGAGAGTCAGGTGTGAAAAGATGGGTGTGCGTGTGTTAGAATTAGAATCAGCCATTGGTACATCCTCCCGTTATGTGTGGTTTTGGTCGACTCAATCATAACGGATGTACCATGGCTTTTTCTATACCCAAAATGGGGATAGATCGTTGTTGCATTTCATTTTACAATTAAGCAA
>NZ_FTOK01000030.1:0-1266 GCF_900156705.1 Salimicrobium salexigens
TTTATTAGGAAGCTGATTGGCTGGTTTGAGTCCGGTATTGAATGGGACTCAAACCAGCTAATTTTGCTTTTATACGATCATGGTTGTAGTAATTGATGTATCCCTCGAGCTTTCTTTCAAGCTCTTCGTAAGAAACCAGCTTTTCTCCATAATACATCTCCTGTTTGAGAATTCCGAAGAAATTCTCCATCGCCGCATTATCTGCGCAGTTCGCTTTTCTGGACATACTCTGAAAAATACGATGTTTCTTTAATGTTTTCACCCATGTGCGGTGTTGGTAATGCCAGCCTTGATCGGAGTGGATGGTTGTCCGGTATTCAGCTTCCGTTTCGATGGTGTCCAACGCTTCCTTCAACGGCTTTAACACGAAATCCAGGGTCGGTCGTTTGGATATACCGAAGGAAATAATCTCTCCATTGAACACATCCATAATCGGACTCAAGTAAAGCTTCTCCTCTCCGGCACATTTGAACTCTGTCACGTCTGTGACTAATTTTTGGAGACGGATAGGCGTGTAGAACCTACGGTTCAGTCGGTTATGAGCCACTTTCCCGACGGTACCTTTGTATGATTTGTATCGGGTTTTACGGGTGAATTTTTCGCTTTTCAACCCTAATTCACTCATGAGTCGCTGCACTTTTTTATGGTTGATGATATATCCCTGATTTCTAAGCTCGAAGGTGATGCGGCGATAGCCATAGGTCCCGTCGTGCTTATGAAAAAGGTTCGTAATCATTTCTTTCCACGCTTTATTCGGATCTTCCTCCTCGAAGCGCTTTCTCTGATAATGATACGTGGCTTCAGGAATGCCTACGATTCGTAATGCCTCTTTTACTTTGAATCCTTCCTGTTTGAGTTCGAATACCAGCGTTGCTTGTGCTTTTCGAGATAGGCATTCGGATTCTCCTGAAAAGCTTTTACCTTTTTTAGATACGAATTCTCCAGACGCAGAAGTTCATTTTCACGTTCCAACTGTTCTTCACGAGTCCAAGATTTTTCGGTTTTGGGTGACGTTTTTTTAGGTTTTTTTGACATAGAAGGCCGTCCTTTCGCTTTTCCCCGGAGGCCTTCGACCCCTTCCTTGTGAAATACGCGGGTCCAGTTCGCAATTAACGAAGAGTTGTTCATGTGGAAGGCGATCGCCGTCTCCTGAAGAGAAGCTCCTGTCTGTTTCCTAAAGTGTAATACATCCAGCTTGAATTGGACAGGATAGACTTGTTTGGAGCGCTTCCTTTTCAATCCTTCTTCCCCGAACGCTTGATACGC
>NZ_FTOK01000029.1:0-1289 GCF_900156705.1 Salimicrobium salexigens
AGTCTTCAACTATCCTGCCCTTTACTTGAAGACTCGGTCTCAAGATAACTGCCCTTAGTTGCAGAAGGATTTATATCTTCGTAAAGTATGCTGAAAGTTTTTCTTTTTCTTTTTCCCTTAACTGTTTATTTTCTTCTTCCAGTTCTTTATTCTTTTTCTCCAACTTTTCAACCCTTCTTTTAAGGGAAGCAATTACAGCTTTCTGATTATTTTCATCACGCTTGGTACTAGACTCCACAAAGGCTTCTTCTTGTTGTTCTCTAAGGAAAGCAATACGTTCTTTAAGCTCTATGTGGTTGTAAAGAGTAGCTTTAGCTACTCCTGCTTCTTTTGCCACGCTATTAAAATTAATTACTTTAGAACTCTTTGTAAGGCGTTTTATAGCTTCCTCAACTTTATCTTTGGTTTTCTGCTTTCGTTGTTGATGCAACTGCCTTATTTGCTCCTCACGGTCAAAATTACTCATTTTTAACACCATTCTTTTTCTTACTTTCATATTTTCTCTTCATACGATCAAAGCGGCCAAAAATCACATTTCCACCCTTGATGATCTCGTAAATATTTTGATATCTCTCCAAGTTCTTTTTATTTGCTTTTACCATCTCTTCCCGGCCATACTCTTTTGCGGTTTGAATATTCTTGGTTACAGACTCAATGAGTAACTCATATTTTTTCACGTCGAAACTATCCATTCCAACAGCTAAATCAAAACAAGGTTTGCCATCGTTGGCTGTAAGACAAGGGGGTTCTGCTGCTAGTGGACAATTCCCATTGACCCTCGCCCGACATGTCCCATAAGGGTTATCTAAGGCGTTTAACTTCTCGTCTTTCCACAGCATATCAAGGATGCCTTCAGGAATATCTTCCTTTTCTGAAATCTGATGAATTTCCCCGTTTACGTTAAAAGTAAATACACCTTGTTTCAACACCTTTTCGAATTCTTTACGTTTCGTATCATCTAACAGACGAGCATATTGCAAGGTCATTTCGGGTGATGCGTGGGCTAATAACTCCTGCACCGTTAAAATATCAGCTCCACCGTTTAACAATTTTATTCCATAAGTATGTCGGAACATGTGATTATTGAATTTAAACAATTCGCCTGCTTCATCTGTTATATTCACTTTTCTTGCTAAATGGTTTAGTTCTGCTCGACAAAAATTCGAACTCAATGGTCTTCCCTTACGGGAACCTCGGTAGCGAACAAAAAGGTATCTTTCTGGGTTGTTATCATCGTTGCTGTATTGCTTAGAACGCTCAATTAAAGCTGCAATTATATCTGCTAGATG
>NZ_FTOK01000025.1:0-4605 GCF_900156705.1 Salimicrobium salexigens
GTCCTTACAAAAAATGACCCCGGCTCAATACCGAGGTCATCTTATAGCAGCCTAGCACTTTTTATTAAACTGTCCATTTTCAGGGTTACAGTTCAAATTCCTTCTGCAGGGTTTTTTTGATATATAAAATATAGGCAGGGTGTTAAAAGCTTCCACGCCGTGAAAAAAGCCATGAGCGCATGCTCATGGCTTTTTCAGGATAGTATGCTGTTAAGTTCATCAACGATTTTATTCGTGCTCAAATCGTTTCCTGAGACTTTTCCGATTGTCTTGCCATCTTTCATAATGATTATAGCAGGCTCGTCCGTTAACGGGCGGGAGAGTTCCCGTTCATTAACTTTCTCTTTGGAGAAATTGAAGGAATAGGGAGCAGAGGCCTTGAATTCGAGCAATGCGTTCATATAGGACTTCGGAGTCCGGTTATCTTCATCAGAAACGACTATAAGGTCATAGTCATTTCCATCAGCATAAATGACATCCACAGTCGGAGCAGTTAAATGCAGGGTAAGGGTAAACAATACTATATAAATGAATAGGAAAGAGTACTTCACAGTCTGACCATCTCCTTCGCTTGTAACTCTCCCATCAACAATAACAAACAAAAAAGTTTACTCCGGGGATGTAATTAAAATGTTATGAAAAAGACACCCATTTGTAGACTCCGGTCATGTCATCGAAATTTTACAGATCGTTGTTTCTTCTGATAAGCGTCAAGAGGTTCCGTATATTTTCATAAAAATAGCACCCGGGCTAATAGCCTCGGGTGCTTAACAAATTATTTTTTCTTTCTTAAATCGACGAGTTTTTCTTCTTCTTTGAATGCTTTCATGAGTGAGAAACAGATTAGTATCAGGATGAAAGCAAACGGGAAGGCTGAAATGATGGCTGCCGTCTGAAGGGCACCTAAACCACCTTGCCATAGCAGCACAGCAGCGGCACCAGCCTGAATAATACCCCAAGTGAACTTAACTTTACGACTTGGGTTCAGGCTTCCGTTTGTCGTCTGCATACCGAGTACAAATGTTGCAGAGTCAGCTGACGTAATGAAGAAAGTACTGATCAGCAACAATCCTACAGCAGACATGATGCCTCCGAGAGGGAGGTGTTCAAGAGCTGAGAACAGGGCTACTTCCGTACCCAGTTCCGACATGTCGGAAAATACATCTATACCGTCAAAGTACTCAAGACCAATTGTAGTACCACCGAAGGCGGAGAACCACAGAGCGCCGAATACAGTCGGTACGAGCATGACACCCAGAACGAACTCACGGATAGTACGTCCCCTCGATACACGGGCGATAAACGTACCTACGAAAGGTGCCCAGGAAATCCACCATGCCCAGTAGAAGATCGTCCAGTCCTCTATCCAGGTATTATCCTGAGAGAACGGAGTCAGACGAAAACTCATGTACGGTAAGTCTCTGATATAACTGCCGAAGGAAGTGGTGAAGAAATCCATGATAAAGTTTGTAGGTCCGGCGAAAATAACGAAAATAAGCAGTAAAATCGCCAAAACGATGTTGGTGTTACTTAAATACTTAATTCCTTTGTTCAATCCTGTCATAGCAGAAATCATAAACAGGAAGGTTACTATAACGATAATGATAAGTTGAAGGAAGAAGGTATCTTCCAGACCCGGTATGGTAAACGAAAGACCGCTGGAAATCTGCAGTGCACCCAAACCGAGAGAAGTAGCGACACCGAAAATTGTAGCAAATACTGCTATGGAATCGATGGTGATCCCTATAGGGCCCTGAATTCTCTTTTCACCGAGCAAAGGTACGAGTGCCGTACTTATAACTCCAGGAGCGTTTTTTCTGAATTTGAAAAACGCAAGAGCCAGAGCCAGTATCGCGTAGACCGCCCAAGGGTGTATTCCCCAGTGGAAGAAGGTGTACTTCATGGCAGAATAAGCAGCTTCCGGTGTCTGTGCTTCCTGTCCCTCTATTGCAGGAGTGTGGAAGTGGGACAACGGTTCCGCAGCGCCCCAGAAGACGAGCCCGATACCCATACCTGCACTGAAAAGCATGGCGAACCAGGTAATGTACGGATACTCCGGTTCATCTTCCGGTTTCCCAAGTTTAAGTTTTCCATACTTGGAGAACACTAGGTATATAGCAAAAATTACAAAACTTGTAGTAGAGAGCAGATAGAACCAGCCGAACTTATCGGTAAGAAACCCCTGGATCTGCGATGTAACGTTGGACAGGTTAGCATTAGGTAGCACACTGTCCGGGACAACTCCCCATCCGATAAATAAGAACGCAATAACTACTGAAATATAGAATACTTTTGTTACTTGATTCATCAAGCTTTCATCCTTTCCTGTTTTTAATCATCATAAGTGATGATATGGTCTTCGTGCTTTTTCGTCAACAGGTGCATTTCTTCGAGCACGTCATGAAAAGACAATAATTCATAAATAAGCACTACTTCCGCGACGAAATGATGACGATATCCATACCTCTGCTCAATGTGATGTTCTCTCCATTCCCAGAGACGCTGATCGAGGTCTTCCACGAGTTTGAATTGCTCCTCACTTATTTTGTGAGTTTTGTCTGTAATCACCTGGGCATAAAGTTTCCCGAGGTACAAAATCAATTCTTTTTCGTTTTCATCAAATGAAGGTGTAGTCTCACGGGCATAAAGCATATTACCGAGCTGATACACAATCTGGTGCATCAACGATAAGTGTTCTTTCACATACACAAGCTGTTTTAGATCGCCCCTTGAGTGCCTGTGATACTTCCATTCTTCACGTTGGAAATTCAAAAGAACTTCCGTACGCTCGAGTCTGGTTGTAAGCTGACGGTGCAACCGCCTCAGGAAGGAAGTCTTCTGCCTGGATTCGTCCGTAATATCGAGCAGAATTTTACGAAGCAACTGGCTGGCGGTTCTGTTCATCATGTAAAGATTTTTCAGGATCGTAGTTGTATAGTTGGGAGGGAGTAGAAAGAAATTCACAAGAGTAGAAACGACGATACCAATAGATGTAGTACCCAACCTTACTATAAACGAAACAATTTCGTTGTCCCCGAAATCAGGGATCATGGCTATTGCAGTAATCGTTGCAACAGTAATACCGTCATCGAGATTCAGTTTATGACATATCCCAATCGTTAACATTGCTGCGAGCCCATAAGCAAGGGCTCCTTTGTCGAACATCGAATACATCATTACCGCAATCAGTGCCCCTATTGCAGCGGCCGGAAAGCGCACAGCCGCTTTCCGGATAGAGGCGACAACTGTATGTTCAATAGTCACTACAGCAGTAATGACGGCAAAAATGACAGGCAGATCGAAAAAAGAACAGATTAGTGCCGTAATAAACACCGATATCCCGGTTTTTACCGTACGCCCTCCAAACAAGTTAAACCGCTTCAAAAACTGCATCATTTGAAAAAGACCACCTTCAGATAGCGTCTCGATAAGTCACGATTCCATATTATAATACAAATCTTCTTATATTAATAGTGAATATGGGGAAACTGTACTATAATTATAGGATATTACATATTTAGACAGGAGGATTCAAAATGAAAAAATGGTTAATGGTGGCGATTTTTCTATTACTTTCAGCCTGCAGCAGCACCGGTGACGCTACGTCAGGCACCGGAGAAAGCCAGGAGAAGAATGAACAGAACCAGGAAGAGAAACAAGGAAAAGCGAAAGAGACAAGTGAAGCCGAAAAGAAAAAAGAGAAAGATGAGGAAAAACGCGAGAAGAAAGAGGAAACTGCCGGTGATAAGTATGTTCTGCAGGAAGACTGGTCATTTGCTCCGGCGGCGGAAGGCGAGAGTAAAGTAGCGCTTCTCACAATTGATGACGCTCCGGATGAGCACGCACTTGAAATGGCTAAAAAACTGAAAGAAAAAGAAGCTCCTGCTATCTTTTTTGTTAATGGCCATTTTCTGGATACTGAGGAGGAAAAGAACACACTTAAAAAGATCCACGACCTGGGTTTTCCTATCGGTAACCATACGGAAACCCATGCTTCTTTGCAGGACCTGACAGAAGAAGAGCAGTATGAACAAATTGTAGGAGTAAGTGATCAAATCGAGGAAATCATCGGAAAGCGCCCTGATTTCTTTCGCGCTCCGTTCGGGCAGAATACAGAGTACTCCGAGCAGCTCGTTAAGGAAGAGGGGATGCTCCTTATGAACTGGACATATGGCTATGACTGGAACGAGGAGTATACAGATGCCTCAAGCCTTGCTGATATTATGGTCAATACACCGTTGCTGCGTGACGGGGCTAATCTGTTAATGCACGATCGCGAATGGACGAACAAAGCTTTGAACGATATCATTTCAGGTTTAAGAGAGAAAGGTTATACATTGCTTGACCCCGCCCAGATCAAACTACCTTAAGAGGGAAGGTGCCGAATTTCAGTTTTCAGGGATTGCTTCCGCCGATTTATCATTAATAAACGGCGGAAGTTTTTTTATGAAATTCCTCCTTTAACCCTTTTTGTAAATAGAATATTTTAACCGCTTTTATTAGTATGACATTGCTTAATTGTAAAATGAAATGCAACAACGATCTATCCCCATTTTGGGTATAGAAAAAGCCATGGTACATCCGTTATGATTGAGTCGACCAAAA
>NZ_FTOK01000024.1:0-4998 GCF_900156705.1 Salimicrobium salexigens
GCTCGGGCGTTCGTCCGCGGAAAGCGAGTGGTATTCGCCCGCACGAACTGCACAAAAAAAGCTTGCAGAAAAACACGGGGTTTCTCTACAAGCTGCCGAACTGAAGAGTTCGGTTTCGCTTAATCTGTACCTGATAGTTCCTGAGTTCTATTCAGGCTCCTGCTTCAGATTTTTGCGGATGTACAGAATGATTTTACGCAGTTCCTTCGGGTGCGGGCGGCCGAACGGGCTCGTCTGACGCTGCTGATACAGCAGTTTTCCCTTATCGTCCACCAGGAAATAGGCAGGCTCCCCGTGGGTGCCGTGGTCCTCATAAGGAGCATCTTCTCCGTGGAAATGAACATCGTACGTCTGAAGAAAGTCCATATCTTCATCCACGAGAACCGGGAAACTGAAGCCATGCTCATCAACCATCTCCTCGAGTTTTTCCCTATCGTCATAGGTGATTGTGGTCAGACGAATCTGGTGTTTGTCGAAGTATTCTTTCTCCTCTTCGAATTGTTTTAGTTCTTCCATACAGGCAGGACACCAGGACCCCCGGAAGAAAACGAGGAGCTGCCAGTCGTCTCCGCTTTCCTCTACCATTTTCGATAAGCTGTACTCTTCTCCGCCCGTACTTTTAAGCGTGAAATCCGGAGCCATCTGGTTCAATCTGAAATCATCCAACGTATACACTCTCCTTTATAGGCTTCTTTTACCCTGTGAGAGAAAGTTTAAATGTCCGATTACTGAAAAAGTCGATATTTTCTCAGGAAAGTCCGAGCCATTTTTTGACCGGGGCCCGGAAATAATACGTAACCGCCACCATAAGTACAAATACTGATGCCGCTATCGCAACCGTCACTATACTTCCGGAAGCAAGGCTTGACCCGAGGAAACTGTAGACGAACGTGCCCGGAATCATCCCCAGGACAGTGGCAAGGATGTACGAACGGAAGCGTACCCTGGCGATTCCGCCTGCGTAGCTGAGCAGGTCGAAACTGACGATGGGAACGAGCCGCAGCACGAAGATGTACACGAAGCCGCGCTCCTCCATTCTTCTGAACAGTTTCTCTCCCCAGGAAAAGTTATCCAGTGGGACGACGGACTTTCCGAACAGCCGCGCCATCACGTAACCCGTCATGCCGGCTCCCGTCGCTCCGATGATAATGTACAGTACCCCCGGCCACACCCCGAAGAGAAGACCGGCTCCGAGAGACAGCACGGACGTCGGCAGAAATATGAGAGGCCCGGCAGTATAGATGAGGAAAAAGACGAAAGGTCCCCACCACCCGAACGACAAAATGAAGTCGCGGATGTCGGAAGGGCTGAGCTCCAGGCGGAAATGGGTGATGTAGGCGGCGGTAAGAAATAGCGAAAGGACCAAAATGATTTTCAGCCACTGGGATTTTGAAAACATAAGTATCTTTCCCTTCCTGTTGTCTGTCTTTTTTTCACTTTAACGTATCTCGCGACAAAAGTATGTATTTTTCCTTACACGTGCTGAGAAAAAGGAAGTTCGGGGAATAGGAAAACGAGAGTATGTAAAAGGAGGCAGGGACAAATGCCGAAAAGGACGAGTGACGATCTTCCGGAGGAGATCCGGGAAGCGAAAGGAAATCTTGAAGCGGAAAAAGGCGGCTATTCCCGTCTTATAGCTTTGTACAGGGAACTGAGGCAGCAGTTAAGAAGGGAAAATGACAGGGATCTCGCTGCGGACATTGAAAAGAAACTCATTTATTATTTGGTGGAGTACGGCCCCTATAGGAAAACAATATACAGAAAAGACGAAAAAGAGGCCATCGATGCCCTGAAGCAGGCCCTCCACTTTGAAGACCATCTTCCTCTCGCTCATTACCGTCTCGGTCTTCTTTATTTGCGGAGAGGAAGATTCACAGAAGCGGGAAGTCATTTTTCAAAAGCGGTGGAAGTTCAGGGACGGGCCAAACGTTTCCCCTTAAATGAAAGGCAGCTGTACTATGCTCATCTCTACCTTATCACGAGTGAATTACATGTTCTGTATGATGTCCACGAGAAGATGAATGTTCTTTCTGTACCGGGGAAATACGAACCGTTCTCCTCTTCCGATATGGATCGTTTGTACGAAAAACTGCAGGCGACCGAGAGCTATTTAAGCAACCGTGCTTTCCTGAAAATAACGAAAGAGAACGAGGAGTTTCTCTCTAAGGGAGAAGCGGAGGACGCCCTGTCCCGGAAAGAGCTGGGTACCGGACATCTGTACTTTGGAGATGAGACGATAGAAATCGGGTTTGATGGTCACACGGAAGAAATAAGCCGGGATTACGGGAAAATCCTTTACTACCTTCTCCAGTTCTCCCGGGAAGAGCCGCTTGATGCCGGGGTAATGGCAGAACTGGCCGGGGAAGAGGGGGTAGTGAGACCGACGACGTTCAGGCAGAGAGTAAGCCGCCTGAGCCGTAAGCTGGAGGAGCTCGGACTCACAGAAGCCCTCACCATGGAACACGGCATTTGCACGTTCACTGCCGCCGTCCCTTTCATAATTGTGCACCGGGCTGATGAGCAGATTTACTGAGATGGAAGAAACTTACCGGTTCATTTTGTCCAGAATGACTGCCAGATTGGAAAACGTATTGTGCAGCGTTTCCCGCTCTTCCCGGGTGAGCGATTCCAGCCGCTCGCGCATCTTATCTTTCATATAGTGCTTTTTGTTACTGAGAAAAGCTTCCCCCTCCCCGGTTAGCCGGATGAGTGTCACGCGACGGTCTTTTTCGTATTTCTTCTTCTCCAGCAGTCCGTGCTCAATCAGTTTTCCGACGAGCGGGGAAAGGTTTGATTTTTTGATGGAAAGCTTCTCCGCCACCGTTTTCATCGGCAACGGTCCATCCTGCTCCACCATATGAAGAATGTGCAGGTGGGTAGGGTGAAGGTCTTTTTCTTCGAATGGCCGCACCTCGCCGAACAGCTTCTTCGGAAGAGCGGGGAGGATGCTCAGTATCTGGTCGATCAGCTCGTTATCCGTCGTCATCTTCTTCACGCTCCTTCTCTTTTGACTTTTCCAGGGGGAAAGTGGATAATGGGTAATAGTTATTATATCATAACTATTACGCAGAGGGGGAAAATACATGGACCCGGTGATTTCTGTGAAAGATCTGACGAAGAAATACAAACAGACCGAAGCGGTGAAAGCCATCAATTTTGAAGTGGAGGAAGGGGAAATCTTCGGGTTTCTCGGGCCGAACGGAGCCGGCAAAAGTACGACGATCAATATGATCTGTACGATGCTAAAACCAACCTCCGGGAGCATCATGATCAATGGATATGACGCCAAAAAAGAAAAAGATAAAGTACGCGCCAGCATCGGTATCATTTTTCAGGAAAATACGCTCGATGAGAAACTGACCGCCAACGAGAATCTGATGCTGCACTGCCGGTTCTACGGGGTGCCGAAAGATAAGCGTCAGGAACGCATCGGGGAGGTGCTTGAGATTGTAGACCTCGTCGATGAACGGAAGCAGCGGGTGGAAACTTTTTCGGGCGGTATGAAACGGCGTCTTGAAATCGCCCGTGGACTGCTTCACTACCCGAAGGTTCTGTTCCTCGATGAGCCGACGGTGGGTCTGGACCCGCAGACACGTTCCCACTTATGGGAATATATTCTGAAGCTGAAAGAGAAAGAGGGTATTACGATGTTCCTGACGACCCACTATCTCGATGAAGCGGAAATCAGCGACCGGGTCGCTATTATGGATCAGGGGGAGATTATCGCTCTGGATTCTCCGACCTCCCTGAAAGACCAGCTCGGAGGGGATATGATCGAACTGTCGACAGAAGATAACGATCAGGCTCTTCGTGAAATTGAGGAGAAAGTGGAGGGGGCTGACGTGAGTGTGGAAGGCGATACGATTCATCTGAAAGTGGAGAGCAGTGACGCCTTCATCTCTTCCTTCATTAAAACTCTGGAAATTCCCATCACCAGACTGAATATCCGGAAACCGACCCTGAATGACGTTTTTCTCGCTTTTACAGGCAGAAAAATCGGAGACGCGAAAGAATAGGAGGAATAATCGATGGAAGGAATATTTGCAATCTGGCAAAGAGACTTGACGAAATTTTTTCGGGACAGAGCCCGGCTGATCGGCTCCTTTTCGATGCCGATTCTGTTTCTGCTTATTTTCGGCGGAGGGATGAGCGGTTCGATGGAAACGATGATGGCCGGTAACATGCCGGAAGGAGCGGAAGGATTCAACTACGTGGAATTCGTATTCCCGGGGATTGTAGCGATGACGCTTCTCATGACCTCCATTTTTTCTGCGATGTCCGTCATCGAGGATAAAGATTTCGGGTATATGAAAGAAATTCTTGTATCACCCATTTCCCGGGTAAGTATCGCTATCGGCAAGATGCTCGGGGCTGCCACGATCGCAACGATCCAGGGAGTGCTTCTGTTTTTTCTCATCCCTTTTCTCGGTATTTCCTACAGTATTACAGCCCTTGTGCAGGTGATTCCGTTCATGTTTCTTCTGGGATGTGCGCTGTCCGGGCTCGGGCTGTTGTTCGCCAGTGTAATCCGCTCCACGCAAGGATTCCAGCTGACCGTCCAGATTCTCGTAATGCCGATGATCTTTCTCTCGGGGGCATTGTTTCCGGTGAGTAACATGCCCGCGTGGATGGACGTCATCGTCAAAATAAACCCGGTCACTTACGGGGTGGACGTGATGAAGAAACTGATGATTGAAGTGGATAACATTCCGGCAGCCGTATCGGAAGCCATGGGGCTGAATATAACGGTGCTCGGACAGGAAGTGACGATGTTCGCTGAAGTGCTGTTCATCGCAGGTTTCGCCGCGGTTCTTGTACTTTTCGCGACCTTCAGTTTCCAGCGTGCCAATGCATAAGACACGGATAATACTAAAAGACGCATACCTCTTCTGGAGGCATGCGTCTCAGGCTGTCGAGAAAGTCTCGGCAGCTTTTATTTGTTTTCTGTTTTTTAATAGATCACTTCGTTAATTTGTTATAATAGCTGTAACTTATCAA
>NZ_FTOK01000009.1:0-83991 GCF_900156705.1 Salimicrobium salexigens
CGGTAGCGAACAAAAAGGTATCTTTCTGGGTTGTTATCATCGTTGCTGTATTGCTTAGAACGCTCAATTAAAGCTGCAATTATATCTGCTAGATGTCAGGCATCGCTTTTTTTGGCAAAACATTCTTTTTAAAGAATGCATGTTTCTTTTAGTGTGATACTGGTGTATAATTTATTATAGTTAACCACAATGCTATGTTGCATCATCAATAAGTTAACCGAAGAATTGAAAGCATCGATAGGGAGTGAGGACAAGAACACCGGCTTCCGGATCGATAAAGGGTATGGTCATCACACTACAAAGGATGAGGTGGGGTTATGATTGAATGGAAAGTATTGATACCGTTCTATTACACTGTGTATACCAGATTGAAGGATACGATGAACAGAATATCTTATATTACTACATTCTTCATACCAGTTCTCTTTGTTATATATTATTTTGATAGGAATATCGATTTTCTAGCTGTTCTTTCAGGTTTTGTCGCACTGTTCAGCATATACGAAATCGGCTATTTAAAAAATGACATAGTAACGACGAAATTCGAGAAGAACCCCACCCTCAGGTTAGGCAAAGAATCATATAGCATTCTTGATGAAAATCTGAAACGAATCGTTTTATCAAAGTATATTATTGCTTTAGTTTCTCTCGTTGCGATCTGGTTGATGGGATACCAGGTGCTCATTCTCGGTGCTTTCTTGTTACTGATCGATGTAACTTACAGAATCCATAACAGAGTCAGAGGGAGAACAGCTCTTATTACATTTATGGTTTTAAGTGTTCTGAGGTATTCTGCCGTTCCTGTATTGTTCGTATCTGAGTTATTTTCCGTTTTAATGATTTACACTGTTACTATCGGTATCCTGAGGTTCATTGAAAAAGGTTCGAGGAAAAAGTTCCGCCTCAGATGGTTACAGCATTTGTGCAAAGAAATAAATCAGTTCAGGGTTCTATATTATCTGTCTCTGGTTTTAGTGGCTTTTGTAATCGATTTGAACAGCGTTTATTCTATTCTGGCTATGTATTATTTGATATACAGAACGATTATTTACCTGATGATAAGGGTTAAAGCGAATAAGAATCAGATCGGCTACACGTAATAGACCGATGTCTTATAGTTGAACGGAAGGTCACTCCTTGCAACGTATCGTACTGCACTGCAGGGAGGACTTCGTCGCAGTGAAGGGGATTAATTTGTTCTTAATAAAATAAAAGTAAACATTATTTAAAACAAAAGCTGGGATTATACAGGTTATTGTTGTATAATCCTAGTAAGAAATCAAAATTATTTACCTTCAACTTCAATAATGAATAAAAAGAAGCGTATTTTTTTATCCTTTTACGTTCTTTAAAAAGAACAAAAAGATTATTTATAAAAAGTTCGTCGATAGGGGATGCCTATGGAAAATATATTAATCAGAATCTCACGGAAATCGTTCGTAAGAAATGTAGCTATAGTGGCTTCCGGCACCGCTTCTGCACAAGTGATCATGGTTGTCAGTTCACAGTTTCTTACGAGAATCTATGGTCCGGAAGCTTTTGGGATGTTCGGTGTATATTCTTCAATTATTGCCATTATAACTCCGGTAGCTGCCCTGACATATCCGGTAGCTGTCGTTTTACCTAAATCGAAAGAGACAGCTATGGACCTGATGCGTCTTTCTTTTTACATTACTTTACTGGTAACGATGGTTACGGCGGTTTTTCTGATGTTATTCAGTGACGTGGTAGTGTCTGCCTTCAATTTGGAGGAGGTCGCTTCCTTTCTTTACTGTCTCCCTCTAGTTATTTTTTTTACCGGGTGTCTTCAGATTACAGAACAATGGCTCATCCGTAATGATCAGTTCAAAATCACCGCCCGTTCCATCCTGGGACAGACGACCATCATACAGGCCGGCATGGTGGGAGCTGGTCTATTTAATCCCCTGGCTGCAATACTTATTCTATTCACTTCGATGAACCAGGCCCTGCGTTCTTTTCTCATGATGGTAGGGGCGGGATACTTTAAACCGGTCAAAGTGATAAGTTTCTTAACGGATATTAACATGCGGGAGATGCAGAAACTGGCGAAAAGATACTATGATTTTCCGGTATTCCGGAGTCCTCAACTGCTGCTGAACGGATTTTCGCAAGGGTTTCCTGTCCTTATGTTAAGCAGCTTCTTTTCTCCAGTCGCAGCAGGCTATTATGCTATAGGAAGAATGGCCCTGGATATGCCGACCAACCTGATCGGGAAAGCTATATCGGACGTTCTTTATCCCAGGATCTCACGAGGAGCGAATAATTTTGAAAAAATCACCCCGATACTGCTGAAGGCGACAGCGATGATGGGAGGAATCGGGCTCTTACCTTTTGGCCTTGTCATCCTGATCGGCCCCTGGCTATTCGAACTTGTTTTCGGGGAAGGCTGGTTGATGGCGGGGGAATATGCTGTATGGATCGCGGTCTGGGGCTGGACCAGATTTCTGCGGGCGCCGAGCGTCAGTACGCTTCCCGTTTTGTCGGCGCAGGGATTTCATCTTGGGTTCACCATCTGTTCGCTGATAGTTCGGGTCTCTGCGATGTTTGCAGGCTACTGGATATTCGGGGACGACCTGATAGCTGTAGCGTGGTTCTGTATAAGTGGAGCATTCATGAACATCCTTCTCGTATTGATTACCTGGAAACGAACCCGTAGATTTGATGCACAGCAAAAGGAGAATAGCTGCTAAAGAATATGAAGCAGAATAATAGGAGAAAATGAGCGGAATTTATAGATATAGCTGGAAGGTTCCAAAGAAAGTGAAATTTATCCGGCTATAAAAAACAGGCTTGCGGGGACGGGCAAGGAATTAAAGGGCTGCCGGCGATTTAGCCGACAGCCTTTTTTCTTCTATATACACGAATTGTCCATACAACTTATTTCAGAAGGACAGAAAGTTCCGTAAGTCCGCGGATCAGTATGCCGGGACGCCATTCGAGATCGGAGGACTCCGTGTTCAGCTGCAGGCGAAGATTCACTAAACGTTGACCAGTGTCCTTCGTATCAAAAAATCTAATTGTATAATTAAGTGGTTTCCGGTTTGGATGTCGAAACGCATTTTTTATTCAAACGTATGGAAAAGGAAAACTTCTTGTGAAAGTCTATATGTCTGAAGTAATGATACAAAGCTATACGTTTTAAAAGGAGAGGTAAAATGCCGACTTGTGAAAATTGCCATAGCAAGTGGAAGTGGACCGAGACGATTAAAAAGACAAGTACGATTGATCCTGGAATGACTTGTCCTTATTGCAAAGAAACACAGTATCAAACAAAAAGCTCCATAAGAAAAATCAATACTTTGATGCCCATTGTTCTATTGCCACTTCTCCTTCAAATCTTTTTTGATATTCCGGGAGCGGTTTTATTGAGTTTATTTCCTGTCTTGCTGGTCGTTTTCACTATATTTTATCCGTTTTTAGTCGAAGTAAGCAGCGGGAAATCATATAATTCTCAGGGAAAACAGTAAAACAATACTCCGGGAATAAATTGCTATTGGCGTAGTAAGGAGAAGATTTACTTAATGGATAAAAAAACAAAAAATATCATTGGACCAACACTATTTGCCTTAGTAATAGTTGGAATGATAATAGGAATGTACTTCCTTGGAATAGTGGGCTTGTTTGAAATGCTTGGTGTCCAGTATCAATCGAGCTGGTCTTTACTCCTTTTTGTAATAAGTATATTTATTCTGGGGTTGCCAATTGACCTGGTTTCAGGGGCTATGGCTGGTTTATCTGTTGAAAAGGTAAGGGGAAAGACATCGGTGTTTGTCGTGCGATTTCTTTTTGGTTTTGCAACGAACTGGATCGCTATTTACATAGTGGATGTGTTCATGAGCAGTGTGGAACTGGCACTTGGGACAAGGTTGGTCATTTCCCTTATTTTAACGCTTTTTGAGATGGTAGTGGGGACGGAAGAAATAAATGAAAAGAAGAAATAGGCTGAAATAAGATTCCCTCCCTGTTTATTCATTTTCGTAATTATGAAATAATCCCGAAGATGCCTACGTCGAATGATATAATGGTTACCAATTAAAAAGGAGGGATCCTGATGCCGGATTTAACGAACAACGTCGTACTCGTCACAGGTGGAAACCGGGGGCAGGGGCTGGCTATTGCCGCTCATCTCGCCGACCTTGGCGCCATAGTAGGCGTCGGAGCAAGAAATTATGAGGAAGCGAAAGAGAAAGCCGGAGAGATCGGCGAAGAACAGGCTTTCCCTGTCCGGCTCGATGTTACGAAGCAGGAAGACTGGAGAGACGCCGTTGATTACATAGTGGATAAATACGAACGGATCGACGCCCTCGTCAATAACGCAGGACTGCTGATACGCAAACCGCTGGAAGAGCTCACTATGGAAGAATATGAGCGGATGATTCAAGTGAACCAGCTCGGCGTGTTTATGGGGATGCAGGCGGTGATTCCGCAGATGGAAAAGCAGAGAAAAGGATCGATTGTAAATAACGTATCGATTTCGGCATTCGCTCCTATCAGTCAGTCTTCTGCTTATGCAGCTACGAAGGCGGCGGTCGTTGCCATGTCGAAAGCAGCCGCTATCGAGCAGGGGCCGAAAGGGATACGCGTGAACATGATCCATCCCGGAGGCGTGGAGACGGAAATGGCTACAGAAGGAAAAGGTATACCTGCTTTCTACGAGTCGGTTCCGCTCGGGCGGATCGGTCAGCCCGCGGAAATCGCGCGTGCCGTCGCTTATCTGGCTTCGGACGACAGTTCCTACTGCACGGGAGCGGAGATTACCGTCGACGGAGGCATGACGCTCGGCACCGCAGACAGGTAACGCTGACACCGGAGATCCATTCTCTTTCGATTATAAAGGGGAAGGAGGGATCAAATATGGCGATTACCACAGCTCGTACCGGTTCGGCTCTGAATATCAAGTTCCATACGGGAAGGAATGTGGAAGGAAAACCGACGTATAAAACGAAATCTTTCCGGAACGTACGTACGGATGCTCCGACACAGTCACTTTACGAAGTAGTGCTTAAGCTGAAAGATTTACAGCAGCACCCCATCATCAAAGTGACGAGAGAAGATGAGTCTCTGCTTAATACAAAGAGTCAGCAACAGTAAGAAGAGTCGTCCTGCGAGGGCGGCTTTTTTCTTTTTAAAAAATATCTGGCAGAACTGACACCGGATACTCTAGCGTTTCGATTATAGGTGTGAAAGGAGGGGAAACGCTGATGGCTCTTATGACACAACGAATCAACTCGACACTGAAGCTGGATTTTGAAACAGGAGTGGACGAACTCGGCCAGCCGGTCTACAAAACGAAATCATTCCGTAACGTCCGCACGGAAGCTACGGCCGAAGCACTTTACGCCGTTGCCGAAAAGCTTGAATCACTGCAACAGTATCCGCTTTACGAAGTAACAAGAGACGATGAATCATCGATCGTCCATATCCAGGACTAAGGAGGAAGTAGAAAATGAAGAAATTAGAATTGAAGTTTCTTAATGAAGAAGAGAAAGTCGTAACCGTTTCTCTGGACGCCCCGGCAGAGCCGGCGGATCCCGTCGCTATCAACGCTGCGATGGACGAAATCATCGCCCAGGACTGTTTCTTGTCCTCCGGCGGCGGTCTCGTTTCCAAGAAACAGGCCCGCATTGTAGAACGTAACGTCAACGATATTCAAATCTAACACTGGGAAGCCGCCGTACAGGCGGCTTTTCCTGTAGGAGGGACCATTATGGACATGGGGGTACAGTTTCTGACGGACGTCGGTTTTCCGATCGCGGTCACATTTTACCTGCTGCACCGCATCGAAGGAAAACTGGACGTACTTATCGAAACGATCCATCAGCTGCCGGGAGATAAAGCCTGATTGAACTATTCAATAGTAAAACCCGCCTCTTTTCCCTCGCGTTTATACGACGTGGAGGAAAGGCGGGTTTTTCACATATAATCATCTAAATTTTTAGATTATAATGGTTCTTAGCGGGAAGACTGTATATATATCGGGATTATTCCCGACATTCACTATTCTCAAAGGAGGAGTATCACCCATGAAAGCAGCAGTATGGTATGGAAAAAAAGACTTGCGTGTAGAAGAGCGGGAAGAGAAACCTCTTAAAGATGATGAAGTGAAAGTCCGGGTCGGCTGGGCAGGTATTTGTGGAAGTGACCTTCATGAATATGAAGAAGGTCCTGTCTTCGTACCGAATGAAGAGAAAGATGAGCTTACAGGAGAACAGGCACCTCTTACTATGGGCCACGAGTTTGCCGGGATCGTTGAGGAAGTTGGTGCGAATGTAAAGAATGTTAAAAAAGGGGACCGTGTAGCAATAAATCCTACGTTGACTCACGGCGATAAACCAGAAGACGTGGATATCTATGATGGGTTCAGTTTTATAGGCCTCCATGGTGATGGAGGATTTACGAAGTATGCCAACGTTCCGGAAGAAAATGCTTATCTTTTACCGGAGTCCATGACTTTGCAGGATGGAGCACTCGTAGAACCAACCGCAGTAGCTGTACAGGCAATAAAAGAAGCAGATATGTCGTTCGGTGATACGGTTGCTGTGTTTGGAGTCGGACCTATAGGCCTTGCTACGATTCTGGCTGCGAAGGCTGCCGGAGCTACAAGGGTTATTGCTCTGGACCTTTCTGAAAAGCGTCTTCAGAAAGCGGCGGAGGTCGGGGCGACAGACGTTATCAATTCCGGAGAGAAAGATCCCGTAGAAGCAGTTCATGAACTGGAGTCGGACGGAGTAGACACAGCTTTTGAAGTAGCCGGAGTGGAACCTACCTTCAATCAGGCCATAAGCGTAACGAAGGCAAGAGGGACAATGGTGATTGTGTCTATTTTTTCTAAGGCTATTGAGTGGAACCCGATGCAGTTAACTGGAAGTGGTGTGAAACTGACCTCAACTATCGCTTATTCGCCGAGCACATTCCAGCGAACTATTGATCTTATAGGAACCGGACAGTTAAACCCTCGGGGAATAATTACGGATGAGATTAAACTCGATGATATTGTAGACAAAGGGTTCGAAGCTTTGAGCAACGATAAATCTCAGGCGAAGATTCTCGTAGAATTGAGTGGAGAAAAATAATAAGAATACCTGAATTCTATAAATCACAGAGCCACTGATGCTCTGTGATTTTTTGTGTACAGTCGGAATTGGTAGGTGTAACTGCGAAGAGTGTGTATAATGAAAGGTTAGATGCAAAAAAAGGAGTTCTGATGATGAATAAAATGCAGTTATGGATGAGAATGCGGGACAGCTTCTGGTTCCTGCCGACTGTTTACAGCTTACTGGCACTTGTAGTAGTGACGCTTACGAATACGATAGATACCTTTCTTGTGCCGGTTATCAATGAGCACGTACCGCCCACTTTTTTCCTCAGTAAATCGACCGCTTCCTCTATGTACGGATCTCTCATTACCTCCGTACTGACGATGACGACAATCAGTTTCTCGACTATTATGGTCGTGCTTACGACGTACACCACCCAATTTTCTCCGAGGACACTTCAGGACTTTATGAAAAGCAGAATTACCCAGCATGTGCTCGGCGTTTTCTCGTTCGGGTTCGTCTTTACGCTGATTAACCTGTTTCTGCTCGGAAGCAGTAACAAAAAGGAATTTCTCGGGCCGTTCTTCACTGTTCTGGTCGCAATTATATGTTTAGGATTCTTTATTCTGTTCATTCACCATTCTTCCCGCTTCCTTCAGGTGAACAGTCTGATCGGTAAAATACGCGAAGACGCTTCCGTCTTAATTGCGAATACGTTCCGGGAGAAAGAATATAAAGAAGCCGTAGAGTGGGATGAAGAAGAAATTGCCAGGTGGGACGAGAAAGAACCGTTTGTTATTAAAGCGAAACAGTCAGGTTACCTGCAGGGAATAGAAATCAAAGGTCTTCTCGCTTATGCGAGGGATCACGACGTACTGTTTGCAGCCGTTTTCCGCTCCGGCGACTATATTCAAAAGGGAGCCCCTTTATTTTACTATTGGGAAAAAAACGGAACGGATGAAGAGACGGACGTGGAGGCAGCTACGGATTACGTCCTGGTAGGAAACGAACGGACGGACGTGCAGGATATCGAATTTTCCATACAGAAGCTGGTAGAAATCGCGGTTCGCGCTATTTCCCCGGGAATAAACGATCCTCATACGGCCGTGAACTGTATTAACCGTATCGGTTCCCTGATGGCGGAACTTGGAAGCGTCCATCGCCCGGTACGTTACTATGCAGACCGGGACGACGAACTCAGGTTCATGATGGAACCGAAGAAATTCCGCGACTATCTGTATAAAGGTTTCTATCAGATCCGTCTGTACGGAAAGCAGGATCTCACCGTTATGGATGCCATGCTGGAAGGACTTTATAAGATAGCGATCGTTCATCATGGTCACATTAAAGAAGAGACGTGGGAGTTCGCGAAATATATCATCGAGTCGACTGACACCGATGAAATGCACGAAATCGATTATGACCGCTTCTATGAAACGTGCAAAAAAATGGCGGACGAGTGCGGAGAAGAGTTACCTCTCCAGCGTGTAACAGGAGGTCGCACGGCCATCTAAAGAAGATATAGCTGAAAAAGTCCTGAAGGCCTCGCCTCCAGGACTTTTTCTATGGATATGACTTAATCTCGCAAAATCTTCTCCATCGCTTTCCCTTTCGCCAGCTCATCCACCAGTTTGTCCAGGTAGCGGATCTCCTGCATCACCGGCTCTTCAATCTCCTCTACACGTACTCCGCAAATAACGCCCCTAATCATTTTTCTCGAAGGGTTAAGGTCGGGAGCTTCTTCAAAGAAGGTTTCGAAATCTATGCCCTGTTCGAGCTGTTCATCGAGTTGTTCCTGACTGTACCCTGTAAGCCATCGGATGATTTCATCGACTTCTTCCTTGGAACGTCCCTTTTTCTCCGCTTTTGTGATGTAGTGGGGATACACTTTCGCAACACTCATAGTGTAGATCTTGTGCTTCGTCATCCTACCGCCTCCTTTTACCGTTTTCTTATTCTTATCATACCACGGCGTGCCGGGGTGCTACTGTTTTAAAACCTTTACGTTTTCCAGTACGTTCACGGGATGACCGTCCACTTTTTTAATGATGGAGAGCCCTCCGTTCGTCTCAAGCACGACGGCTTCCACGAGGGCGAGCGAGCCGACCCCGTTCTGCCGCGCCACCTGCAGAACTTCGACTTCGGCAATACGTGTTTTCCGCAAAGCTTTCGGATAAAATTCTCCTTCGTAAAAAAGCAGAACCGGTTGCGATTTGACCAGCTTCGCGAACGCTTTCGACCTCACGCTTAGCCACGTTACGAGGAACTGCAGCAGGTTAAGCAGACCGAGTGCCAGAAAACCTTCCGCAAGAGATATGTCTTTCGTTATTAAAAACGAGCCCACGAGTGTACCGAAAGCGACCGTGATGATCCAGTCGAATATATTGAACGTCGACGGGGTCCTTTTCCCTGTAAGCCGGAGGAGGAGAATGACGGAAGGGTAGATGATGATTCCTTTTAATAGTATATTCCAGAGCTCGTTCCAGTTATCGAAGAACATAGTACACCTCCTTCTGATAAGTCATGCTCACGTATTTTTTCCATTCCCGTCATAGAGGAAGGAAACACCGGCATACCCAAAATTTTCGTGATAGATATGGAAGGAAAAAAATCATGCAGTCTCTATTCATCCCTCAGCCCTTGAGCTGATATGACAAAGAGTACCGCATGATTTTTTATTTCTCCCCGTTATCGCAAAGCCTTCGCTTTTTTCTTTTCATCCCCGGTCAGAGCTTTGCCGGGGGTCAGTTTCCGGTAGAGCGCTGCAAACTTCATACCGAGTTCCGCGCTGAAGAATCCTAGCAGGACACCGCACAGCAGGGACATCGTTATGACGAACCAGTCCCCGCCGGAAGCGAAGGTGGAGAAGGCTCCGACGAAGATCCCGGGTGTGTAGTTCATAGGTTTTACGGAACCGAGCAGTACCATAATCGTCGTGACGATACCGCTCAGTATTGCCATCCCGGCGGAAAAGTCGGCAGCCGAGGCGAGCACGAGAATGATCATGCCGCAGGCGACTCCCGTTACGTTCGTGATAGTGGCAGTGGCAAGCGCCCGCCATCTCCCTGTCCCTACCGCGAAAAAAGTGGTGCATCCGGCGAATCCTGCCCAGATCAGCAGGCCGAACAGAGGTGCTATATATGTCCAAATTCCACTCAGCAGGCCGGTCGCCAGTGCAGTGGCCATAGTTCTCATCCTTTCTTTATCCAAACCATCAATTGCTGATGCAAAACTATAATATATAACGCTTCCCTCCGGTTGTAAATCATTATTTATCATACTCTCCGTCACGAAGAGAAAATAAGCTGTTTATTATAGAGAAACGTCTTACAGTCCGTTTTCTTTCATTGGTCCACGGCTGGCTCTTATCAGCTATCCGTACGAGTGAGACTTCCGTTACGATTTTGCAAAGCGGGAAGAGAAACATTTCTTTTGGTACCGCTGAATCAGGGGCGGGACATCTTTCTATTATAAGGTGTCCCCGTGCCGCAATTTTACCTTATATAATTGTCTGAACAGTCAGAATAATAACTTGACAGACGTAATTGCTCACTTTACGCTAATGGTAGCCGGTCTCCGGAACGAGAATTTTTTTAAAAAAGTTTATGAATGCGATTTCAAAAAGTTTTACACTTTCTTAACAGCAGCTTCAACCGCCTTTTACAGTGTGCCTGTATCATTCCGGATGACTCGTTAATAAGTATAGGGAGGAATGTACGTGCTCTACAAAACGATTATGAAGAAACTGGCTCCGCTTGTGCTGGTATCGGGATTAGCCTTCGGCGGCTTCGCTCTTGTGACGTCTACAGAGGATTCGGCTCAGGCAGATCCCGGGGATAAATCGAATGCTAAAATCAAAAATGTCATCTTTCTGATCGGAGACGGAATGGGGTCGCAGTATACGTCCGCCTACCGTTATTTCCAGGATCGACCGGATTCTCCTTACACAGAAGATACGGCTTTTGATGATTATCTGATCGGTATGCAGGAAACATATTCCTGGGATGAGGAAGAAAGCGTGACGGATTCGGCGGCAGCGGCGACTACGATGGCTGCTGGAGTAAAGACATACAATGGCGCCATAGGTGTGGACGTTGAAAAAGAAAGAGTGAAGACGGCTCTCGAAATCGCAAAGGAGGAAGGGAAATCGACCGGCCTGGTCTCCACGTCCCACGTGAACCACGCCACCCCTGCATCGTTCGGAACCCACAACGAATCCCGGAAAAACTATGATGAAATCGCCGACGATTATTACGATGAAATGATTGACGGAGAGCACAAAGTAGACGTCCTTTTAGGTGGAGGGACGGATTACTTTGAGCGGGAAGACCGTAATCTGGCACAGGAATTCCAGGACGACGGCTACAGCTACGTAACCTCCCGTGACGAGATGATGTCGGATGATAACGAGCAGATTCTCGGTCTGTTCGCTCCCGAAGGAATGGACAAAATGATCGACCGGGACGAGGACACTCCTTCTCTCGAGGAGATGACGTCGAGCGCCCTCGACAGACTCAGTAAAGAAAAAGACGGTTTCTTCCTGATGGTAGAAGGCAGTCAGATTGACTGGGCCGGACACGACAATGACGTGGTGGCTGCGATGAGCGAGATGGAAGACTTCGAAAAAGCTTTCGAGGAAGCGATCGCTTACGCCAAAAAGGATAAACATACGCTCGTCGTAACGACAGCCGATCATTCGACCGGCGGCATGACGATGGGCCGGGACGGCGAATATAAATGGGATCCGGAACCGCTGAAAGCGGCGAAACGAACGCCGGACTTCATGGCCTCGGCCATTGCTGATGGTGAGGACGCTGAGGAAACGCTGAATAAGTACGTGGATCTATCCTTTACAGAGGAGGAAATCGACTCCGTAGAGGAAGCGGCTGATGGAGAAACGGAGGAGATCGATGACGCAATCGAAAAGATTTTTGACCTCCGCTCCGGTACCGGATGGACGACGGACGGCCACACCGGGGAAGACGTGAACGTGTACGGCTACGGGCCGCAGTCCGATGCCTTCAGTGGCCTTCATGATAACCACGAAGTCGGCAAGATGATTATGAATACTCTGGAGAGCGGACGCACACAGATGAAATAATCTCAAGAGAAAAGCGATGGGCTCCCCCTAAAGCAGACCACTTTAGGGGGAGCTTTCGTTTGAAATCGGATAGTAAATATTAAGCTACACAGCCCCTTGAGAGAAGTAATCTATTCGATAATAAGTTTTTTATGGAATTGTATCCGTTTTCATATTTTGTTAATCTGTATAATTGAGATTATTCGATTGAAAAGGGGTTACGTTTATGGAACTTACAAATCAGCCAATGTTAATTTGGTTTGTCGTCGGTTACGGCATTTTTATGCTATTACTCGGCGTGTATTATTCTAAGAAAATCAATACGAGTGATGACTTCATACTCGCAGGGAAATCACTTGGTCCGATTGTTTTGATGGGAACTTTGCTAGCTACGTGGGTAGGGAGCGGTTCTGTCACAGGTGGACAGAATTCCATGGCTTATTCCTTTGGTATTTGGCCAGCTCTAATGAGTACTATTCCGTCATTGCTCGGAATACTGACGATTTTTCTCATTTCATCTAAAATTAAGCATTACGGAAAACACACCGTTGCAGAGATATTGGAGATTAAATATGGAAGATGGTCAAGTCTGCTTGCAGCTATCATTATAATTTTGGCATTTGTCGGTATTGTTTCTTATCAATTCCAGGGTCTCGGCTTTATTTTAAGTGTGTCCACAGGAATTACTCCTGAGACGGGTACCATTATTGGTGCAGTTATCATCATTTTCCTGGCGTGTATCGGCGGGTTGATGTCCGTCGCTCCAACAGACGCAGTCAGTGCTTTTATGGTTATCATTGGACTGGTTGTCGCAGTCCCTCTTGCTATCTCTGTCGGCGGAGGCTGGGACCAGATTATAGCGAACGTCCCGGAAAGCCACACTTCTTTTACAGGTGGATTGAGCTTCCTGCAATTGATGGGCTATTATTTACCAACATTATTCTTATTACTCGGTGATCAGAATATCTATCAGCGTATCACTGCCTCAAATAATGATAAAACTACAAAACGCGGAACAGCAGGTTGGATTATCGGTCTTATTATTGCCACACCGACTATTTCTCTTCTTGCTTTCATTTCACGCTCCCTTTTCCCGGATATTGATCCCGGAATGGCAGTCATCGCTTTAACAAGTGTCCTGCCTATAGCTGTAGGTGGCGTTCTGATCGCCGCATTGACAGCTTTCATCGTAACAACAGGAAACTCGTATCTTTTATCTGCAGCAACAAGCGTGATTTACGATTTCTTTGCGAAATACATAAAAAAGGATATAAATGATCATCAAAAATTAGTTTATACAAGAGTGCTTATCCCTGTATTAGGTGTCATCGCCTTCTTACTGACTATGTATTTCCCGACAGTTCTTTCAGTACAAATGTATGCTTACACAGTATACGGGGCAGGTATCACTCCGGCATTGCTGGCAGTATTCCTGTTCCCGCAGGTTACTAAATCGGCGGGGTTAAGTTCTATGATAACCGGACTGATCGTTACACTGTTCTGGGAGTTTTTCTATGTAGAATCTACAGGTATAAATTCTGTCATTGTTTCTGTACCGGTAGCGATTATCGTACTTATTGTTGTTACGCTATTCACGTATAAAAAAAACAGTAGTAGGAAAGAAGGGACGGAGTAATGAATACATCACACAGGGTGGCGCGTTTAAGAGAAGTTCTGAAAGCCCGTAATTTGGATGCAGCGATTATATTCAACTTTGAGAATCAGTATTATTTCAGCGGGTTAAAAGCAATCACTTACTCCAGACCGATGATCCTGGTCGTGGAAGAAAATAAACAAAGCTTAATCATACCTAAAGTAGAAGAAAATCACGCCAAAGAAAAAACGGATGTTGATTCACTTTATATTTACCAGGAAGTGAGAAACAGTAGTGGGGAAAGTACGGATTATAAAGCGTTATTTAATGACGTACTTTCAAAATTAAACGACAACAGCAAAGTAGGGATTGAATACAGCTCACTGCCGACTGACTTCACTATGAGTCTTCAGAGCCAAGGGTTTGAAATCGAAGATATACAACAGGACGTAGTCGATTTAAGATCGATTAAATCAGAAGAAGAAATTGAAGCGATCAAAACATCCGGTGACCTGGTCAGTGGTGCTTTAAAGAATACTTTGGAGAATTCATCCATCAAAGCTTCTGAGGTCGACATTGATTATTTTGGAAATCAATTTCTGTTCGATGAAATTTCTAAGAAGTTTACAAATTCGACATTAGACTACTTTGTCATGTCTCCATCCGGCATAGAACGTACGAATATGCCTCACGTTTTTTCAAATACGAGAAAATTGGAAGAAGGAGACATCATTATACACAGCAGACAGGTCGGCCTGAACGGTTACCGTGCCGAGTGTGAAAGAACTTACTTTGTCGGTGAACCTTCAGAAAAACAAAAGGAAGTGTTCGATGTCATGCTCCGGGCTCACAACGCGGCTCTCGACTTCATTAAAGTCGGCGTCACTGCTAAAGAGGTGGATGAAGCAGCTTTACGAGTGATCCGCGAAGCTGGTTTAGAAAAATACGTCTCACATAGAACAGGACACGGTATCGGCATAGGACAGCATGAAGAACCATATCTCCGATTCGATAATGACCTGGAACTGAAAGCGGGGATGGTGTTCTGTATAGAGCCTGGGATTTACGTACCTGGCGTGGGAGGTTTCAGGCATTCAGATACGGTCGTGTTGAGAGAGGATGGAACTGAAATTATTACGGAATACCCAAGAGAATTAGAACAGCTGATTTTTTAATGAATAATAAAATTCACCGAAAGAGCCGAACCTGAATGACATGTTCTCTCTAAAGTAGACACTTAAAAATTATAAAGGGTATACTCCGCTATAAAGATTAATATTGTTTTATGCTGCGTAAACGAAAAAAGTTGTTTTTAGGTCCATAACTTTCCCGAAATGATACCAGGAGAGATTTTGTGTAGCAGAAGGAGCTTTTACTACTTCAGGAAATCTGATATATATACTACACTGAAGCTCTCTCTCCTGGATATTTCCTGTAATAAAATCTCATCAAATTCGTCACTGAGATTCCGGTTTAAGATGAGTGCATCTAAAAAACTTAAATCCAGCTGGACCAAGTTTTCAAACTCCTCCCTCATATCACTTCCATCAATATATACGCCTTGAATAGAGTATTTTTCTTCTAGGAAAGGGAGACGTTCTTCAATAAACTCAATCACTTGCTCGTTACTCTGGTCTGTTGAAGAGCGATAATATAGTATTGCTTTTTTCATGCCGTCTCCCCTTCCTGTTCAGAATTTTGACTTTGTAATTCGTCTTTCACATCTATGCAGGCATTATTTGTTATAATATACTATATTAGCAGTAGCTGAAGGGTGAGTGAACCTAAATGTTATACAGGTATATAGATCTCTTCGCCGGAATCGGAGGAATAAGACTGGCTTTCGAACCGTATGGAGAATGTGTGTTCAGTTGTGAATGGGATAATAAAGCTAAAGAAACTTACGAGGCTAACTTTTGGGAAAAACCTGCAGGAGATATTCGTGAGGTTGAGGCTGCGGCAGTCCCCGATCATGAAATTCTGCTCGCCGGGTTTCCGTGTCAGCCCTTTTCTTTGGCAGGTGTGAGCAAGAAGACAAGCCTGGGGAAAAAACACGGCTTTCTTGATGAAACCCAGGGAACTTTATTTTTTGATATTGCCCGGATTATAAAAGAAAAACAACCGCAGGCTTTTTTATTGGAAAATGTCAAAAACCTCAGAAGCCATGATAAAGGCAGGACATACAAAGTAATAAAAAAAGTTTTGGAAGAAGAGCTGGGTTATACAGTCTATGATAAGATTATAAACGCTAAAGGACTGGTCCCGCAAAATAGAGAAAGAATTTATATAGTCGGTTTTAAAAATCCTGTAAAATTTGAATATCCCTCTATTCCCGAAAATGGACCCACTTTGGGAGATATTCTTGAGGAAACAGTTGATGATAAATATACTTTATCCGATAAACTATGGAGTTATCTGAAAAGCTATAAGGAGAAACATTTAAAAAAAGGGAATGGTTTTGGTTATGGTCTTGCCGATTTCAACTCGCATACAAGGACGCTTTCCGCCCGGTATCATAAAGATGGCAGTGAAATACTGATTCCTCAGGGTAAAGACAGAAATCCGAGAAGACTTACTCCGAGAGAATGCGCCCGGTTGCAGGGTTTCCCGGAAGATTTTCAGATACCCGTGAGTGACACTGCGGCATATAAGCAGTTTGGAAACAGTGTAGCTGTACCTGTTGTAGAAAGGATCGCCCGAAATATGATTTATGCTATTGAACGTAATGCTCCAATAGAAAATTCATTGGAAAAGGAGCGTGAAGAAGGTGTGGCAAAGTAAACAGGACACTCTTCAAAAAGCTATAAAAGCGTCCCAGGATCGGGGGCGCTTTTTCTGTAAATTTTTATCAGCAAATGATGTTGGAGCTAACGGGTCACATCAAAGTGGCATATACCTGAACATTCATTCATGGGAGATGTTCTTTGATACAGAGATTCCCACAACCGGTAAAGCGGAACGCGAAGTAAAGATTCATATGGAAAATCACTCTTCCTTTATAAGCAGAGTGGTCTATTATACATCAAAAAAGGAATTCCGAATCACCAGATTCTGGAGTAACACTGAAATAGAAGAGCAGGAACTGGTAGGAGCACTGATCGTGTTCATACCTGAAGGAGAAGGAGAATACCGGACTTATATTTTTAATACTGAAGAAGAAATTGAAGATTTCAGAAACACATTCTCTATATCTCTTCTACATAATTCTGTGTACTATAAAAGTGAAAACATCGGAGGAGGCCCGCTTTCTTTTGAAGAAATAATTCATGAAAAAATATCAGACTATGAAGCTTTTCCCGACACGTCTGTCCTGGCGCAACTTTCAAGAAACACCTGGTTTGATTATTACGAACCGGGCAAAATTAATCCTGATCAGAATATTATTAACTGGATCGATACGGAATATAAAGTTTTTAGGGAGATAGAGAAAAAGGTTTATAGAGAGAAATTAACAAAACCATTTGAGGATATGCAGCCACTTATCGATTTTGCCAATAGTGCACTTAATCGGCGCAAAAGCAGAGCCGGGAGAAGTTTTGAACACCATGTAAACTATATCTTTAATCGCTTCAATCTTCCCTTTGATAATCCCGGGATAACGGAAGGAAATAAAAAACCTGATTTTCTGTTCCCTTCTTCCGAGGCCTATAAAGACCCCATGTATGAAGATGAGAAACTTATAATACTGGGTGCCAAAACCACCTGTAAGGACCGGTGGCGCCAGGTACTTTCCGAAGGGGACAGGGTTAAGGGAAAACATCTTATTACTCTTCAGCAGGGGATATCCAAAAATCAACTTGATGAAATGAACAGGGCTAATTTGGAGCTGGTAGTGCCCAAACCTTATCACAAACGTTACCCTAAGGAATATCAATCACAACTTTGGTCTCTCGATCAGTTTATAAGATTCACACAGGAAATGTACGGGACGGAATAGGCAGCAGTGTTAGAGGTTCACTTATGCCTATCTATAAAGGCGGCTATTTTATCGATTGTATTATCCAGATTTTCTTTAACTTCATGCTCCCATATTCTCAGGATGTTCCAGTTGTTCTGCTCATAGTAATTATTAACCTCCCGGTCCCTTTCCACATTTCTATCGAGTTTCTTTTTCCAGAAATCTGCATTAGTCTTCGGTAAGTTACCGTGTAGAGGACACTGATGAAAAAAACAGGAGTCAATGAAAATAACTATCCGGTATTTCTTTATTGAAATATCCGGTGTGCCAAAAAGATCTTTAGTATTTCTCCGAAAGCGATACCCTTTTCTCCAGAGCTCGCTCGTTACTATGCTTTCCAGCCTGGAAACTGAACGAATTGCTTTCATGTTGTTTTTTCTTTGTTCTTTGGAAATTACATCTGCCATAGTGATTCTCCTTTTTTGTACCATTTCCTGTCCGGAGAAGTTTATAAACCATGCAGATATCAAAAAAAGTAATTATTATGGCTGCAACTTTTTGTTAACGCTTTTATTTATTGACGTAACGGGATGATCTTTAGTTGTAATCTCCTGCAATAGTTAATAAAATTACAGTAATAGTAAAAAAGGGGTGTCGGTATGCCTAACATTCATGCAAGCAATTTTGACGTCGTTCGCGCCTATGTTTCGAACGCCCGTAGCAAAGACAAAAGCTGGGAAGAAATCCTCCTGCAAAATTCAGAAAAGTATACTCTGGATGATTTTATAAATTTAAAAGTTATGACAGGAGAATTCCCTGAGGATACCACTCTGGAGAGTTTTCAGCAGATTGTCGAAGAACGCAGGAAAGCGGAGAAGGAAGAGGAAAAGCTCAGAATCTCAGAGGAAGAAACAATCATTATTTCCGATGAGGGAGAGGAGAACGAGATCACCGTTCCTGCACACGAAAACTCTTCCTGGCAATTATATAAGCGTAAACTTATTGAGGACGGGTTCACAGATGATTCTATAATCAAACTTGAAGACTCCACCCTTCAAATACTGAGAAAACTGAACAGCGGGGCGACTTCTTCGAAGGTTGTTAAAGGTCTGATGGTGGGGCACGTCCAGTCGGGTAAAACAGCGAGTATGGCTGCGTTAATGGCTATGGCTGCGGACTGGGGATGGAATTACTTTGTTATCCTCTCAGGGATGATTGAAAACCTCCGCTCTCAAACGGAGAAAAGGCTTTGGGAAGATCTGAATCATTCCGGTAACCTTAAATGGAATATTATAAACAAACCTTCAAGAAATTCACCGGAAAACGAAAGGCTGCAATCTTTGCATCTGAATAAAAGGGACACCCAGAGATATTTCACAGTCAGTCTGAAGAATCAGGGCAGACTTAAAAACCTGAACCAGTGGCTGAAGGAAGACGAAAATAAGTTGAAGAAAATGAACATGATTGTAATTGATGATGAAGCGGACCAGGCAAGCATTAATACAAAAAACATTGATTCCGATGAACGGGCAAAAATTAATCAGCTGGTAGTGAATCTGGTGGAAGGTAATGACAGGAAGGTCCAGCCAAGTTCCACCAACTATATAAGTTATACGGCTACCCCTTACTCAAACTTTTTAAATGAATCCGCCCCCGAATCGCTGTACCCGAAAGATTTTATAGGTGCTCTTCCTACAGCAAAAGAATATTTTGGCCCTAAAGAAATCTTTGGTATGGAAGAAGAAGGGTTTGAAGGAATGAACGTTGTGCGGGAGATCAGTGAGGAAGAAGTAACAAGGGTGAAAAATCTGGAAACCGGAGAGTCCGGCGGTCTTCCCCTTTCTATGAAACACTCCCTGGCCTGGTTCATAATTTCAGTGGCCAGTTTAAGGCACCCTTCCATTGATTATATCAAGCCGGTCAGTATGCTGGTTCACACCAGCCAGAGACAGGAGCACCATGACCGTGTTGCTGCAGCAATACACTATTATCTGAAAGAAACCCCGCTGGATGAGCAGATACAGTTCTGCAGGGAAGTTTATGAAAAAGAGACAGCTGCTTTCACCCCGGCTTCCCTGAAAGAAAGTGTACCTGGGTATCCTGTCGAAGAAGAAGGTTTAAATACCTACCCTCCATTTGACGAAATAGAAGAAGAGATTAAAAACATTATTGAAACAAATGTTTCACACATTATGCTCGGGGATGATGGTGATCTTCATTATCACGAGGGTATGCACCTCTGCATAGATAACTGTTCAAAAAACGGTATAAATGACGATTTTCATATCAGGCTGGCGTATCCTGAAAGAAGAAGCAGGAATTACCCGGAAAAAGCCCCTGCTTTCATTATAATCGGCGGAAGTACTCTTTCCAGAGGGCTTACTATTGAAGGGCTTGTCAGCACATATTTTCTGAGAGGACCGAATGCTTCCGACACTCTTATGCAAATGGGAAGATGGTTCGGTTTCAGAAAAGGATATGAAGTTTTCCCCCGTATATGGATGACAGCTGACACCAGGGAAAAATTCCGCTTTTTATCTAACCTGGAGGCAGAACTGCGTGAAGAGCTGGATGATTTCGCAAAAACAGGAAGACGCCCTGCAGAGTATGGACCAAGGGTTAAAAACACCCCCAAGGTCAGCTGGATGAGGTTAACCGCGGCCAACAGAATGCAGAGTGCTCAGGCTGTGGACCTTGATTTCTCCGGTACTTCCAACCAGATGATCCATTATCATGATAACAGCGCGATTCTTTCGGGAAACGTGTCAGCGACTGAATCTCTAATAAAAGAATGTCCGGCCCCCTATCAGTCTGTTCTGAAAAATTCGATTGTGTATGAAGGGGTGGACTTTTCAATAATTAAGGAATATCTGACAAAAGGGATGACCTTTCACAAACGTTCCACTGTTTTTAACCGGATAAATGAATTCTGTGAATGGTTTGAGAAAGCTGATCGGGAAGACAACAGCTTCACCGGATGGAACGTAGTGGTCTCAGGTACCGGGAATCCTCTGGAAGCCGGAAGCGATAGAAGAAAGGTGTGGAATTTGGCAGGGTTTAACATAGGAATGGTAAACCGCTCGGCTCTCGGCAAGGAAGAGCAGTACGAAAACCTTAATTTCAAAAATATTGGTGTTTTACGGGCTCCGAGTGATTTAGTTGCCGATATTCCAAAAAAACATTTTGAAGAATTCAAACATGAATCTAAAGCCATTTCCAGACTGAAAAATAGCGAAGTCAGCAGACTTCGGGAAAAGTATTCACTAGGAAATACTCCTCAATTGTTAATTTACCGTATCGATAAAAATTCGAAACCACGGGCCGGTCAGGAAGCAGCAAACAGAAGTAATCTAAACCTGCCTGTGGACCCGGTAGGGATTTGTATATTTATTCCGGGAGATTTAAGAAAAGGATCTAAAGCGAAAGCCCTGCAGATTAAAATCGACCCTGCGCAGGAAAATTTTGAAACAGAGGAATGATTAATTTGACAGAACTTAGTGTTGATATTGCTAAAGTGGACAGAATGTCTCAAAGCGGAAGTTCACTGTTACGATTGATTCAGAACGAAGAGCTCCCCACTCTCGACCTGCTGGTAAGAGAAGCTCTTCAAAACAGCCTTGATGCCAAAAGGGAAGGCTTCTCGAACGTCCAGGTGGACCTCAACCTCAAAACTTTTAATAAGAACGAAGTCCTTCAGTATTTTGAAGGGCTGCAGGACACCATAGGGAAGTTTTTTACGGAAACGGAACAGAAAGCTCTGACTATAAGCGATTCCAATACTGAAGGTTTAACGGGGCCGTTAAGCTATGAAGACATGGAGAGCAGGGCTGATCAGGGTAATCTGCTTAATTTAATATATGAAATAGGACGTCCCCAGGAAAAAGAAGGTGCCGGAGGTTCCTGGGGATTGGGTAAAACAGTTTATTTCAGAGCGGGAATTGGGCTGGTTATATATTATTCCAGAATCCTGACCGAAGATAAAAAGTACGAATCCCGTCTTGCTGCGTGTCTTATTGAAAATGAGGAAAAAAAAGAAGAGGAAATATTTATTCCGTATACTTCCGAACATAAATTAAAACGAGGCATAGCCTGGTGGGGGAGAAGTGAAGGAGACAAAACGGTGCCAATTACTGATGAAAATGAGATTGATCTTATTTTGCAGTCATTTAATATTGAACCATATAAAAATGAAGAGACAGGAACTACTGTGATTCTACCCTTTATTCAGGAAAAGAATTTACTCGGCGAACAGGGGGAGAGACAACAGCTTCCATGGGAGAGCTCCGTGGAGAAGTACTTGAAAATAGCTGTACAAAGATGGTATTCCCCGAGACTGAATAATGTTTATTATCCATACGGAGGAAGGCTGGAGTGCGCAGTTAATAATGATTTCGTAACCAGGGAGAAAATGGAGCCGGTTTTCCTTTTAATGCAAAATCTATATAATCTAACTGTAGATGAAGACAGTCGCAAAGAAAAGCTTCAGGGGATTGAACATTATGTGGAAACTATAAAAACAAGAGGTATATTAAAAGACTCGGAAGCCGGGAAACTTTCATTCGCGATTGTACACGAGGATAAACTGGCGATGGGGCCCCCCGATAACCTTCCTTCTCCTTATCAATATTTTGATATAGTGAATTACGGAGAAAATGAAAATTATCCCATTATCAGTCATACACGGATGCCGGGTATGATAGTAAGTTATAATACCTCCGGCGAATGGGTAAATAAAGTTAATACTCAGGATGAGCATCATTACCTGATAGGTATTTTCGTTCCGAACTCTAACAATGAAATAACTGATGTTCACTTCAGAGAAGGAGCCCCTAATGTTGAAGCTTATCTGAGGAACACCGAAAAAGCCGACCACCGGTCCTGGGTGGACTACCTTTACCAGGGTCACCGGTTAAACCTGGTGGACAGAATACAAAAGACACTTACTAAACGAATAAACAATAAAATAGGACGGAAAGATAAGCCGACTGACACTCAACGGGATGCCCAGCTTAGCAATATAGTCGGTCAGGCCATTCTGCCCCCGCGTGGATATGGCAAGAGCAGTGGTAGGGCCGGAGGTAAAGCCGGGGGAGGAGCGCCTCATGGCGGCAGAAAAGATTTCTCTTACAAAATTCAGGGTATAAATATTCATTCCATAAACGAAACAGAGATATCTTTTTCTATTAAATCTACCGGGAAAAATGCGGCTACGCTTGAGATATCGGCACTTTCGGAGCAGGGAACTGTACGTGCCGATAAGTGGGAAGAGGATATAGAAACCCGCTTCCCTTTCTCTGTAAAACAAATTATTTTGGACGAGGATGTGGGAGTTGAACCAATTGTTACGGAAGAATTCGGGAGATCCTACGGGGAAGTTCTCGATTTACCGGAAAGTAAGGATGAAGTCCACGGGAAAATTCTCGTGGAAAACGATGATCCGTTGATACAAATGAAGATTTCAATTAATAAAGCCACAACTTTGGAGAGAACGGAAAATGAATAACATATCATTTTTTAAAACACTTAACGACGATATGCTTGCAGACACAGGTTATCAGGAAACGCCCGCAAAAATGTACTTTTTTAAAGAGGGCAGAGAGATCGTGTTTACTCCTGAAATTCTTACGGAGGGGGCCACGAAGGAAGTATTGCTTAAAGAAGAGACGTATAGTTTCGATTTTTCACAGGATGATTTACATTACAGCAAAAGAATCACCTTTCAAAATCATCAATATCTTTTCGGGAAAGAAGGTCTCGTAAGTGAGGAGGGAGAAATAGGCCTCGGAGTTAAATATTTCTCTAAGGAATCACAACAACAGTACACTAAAGTTCTTGCAAGTTTTAAAAAAGATACCCCGCCCCTTACTGACAGGCTGATTGATTTTGTTATACCTAGTGGTTATTTCCGGGGAAATGTAGTAATTGAAATTATTCTTTTTGCTGTTACGCCCATAGCGGAGCACTTCCCTCTTACTAAAGGTACAGTGCTTGGAAAACTGGAAAGTACAAAGTTTCTGCTGGAAGGGGAAGGAGGGTCATTCCCGATATTGCATCATGCGGATCCGAACGAGCCGCTTTGGTGGGTGGACTGCAACTGGGAGGATGCGGCCATAGATACATTTCACGAAGACTACGTGTCTTTGAACATAAATCGGCAACACCCGGATGCCAAAGATTTAAAGTTAGATGCTATGCCCCAAGTTTCACCAATGTTGAAAAACGTCATAACTTCGGCCTTGTATATTATTGCTCAAAAGGTAATACAGGAAGAATATAATCTGACGAGTAAAGATGACACCTCAGATTTTGAAGAGGGTTCTATTGCTTCTGCTATTTCTTATTTCCTTAAAGATATTGAAGAAGATAAGTCATCTCCGGAAATTCTAGCCAAAGAAATTCAAAAGTCAGTACACGAGAGATTTGAGGGAATGTAATGTGGAGAGAAATGTCGAAAAAAGAAGCTGACAAAGAATATAAGAAACTGTTTGCCAATAATTTCACCCCTTCCCTGAGAGATAATGAATTCGATGAAAAGCTGAGAACAAAAATTTTGGAACTCCACGAGGAGACACTCAGGGAAATGGATATTTCCGAGGAATCTAGATGGGGATATAAATATGACTTCGCTTTTGGCCTGAAACTTTTTGATTTTCTTCAGAGAGGGGAATTCTTTCTTCCAATTCATCTGGCTGCTTCTACAGGAATATGGCGTTTTCTCTCTGTTAATATTATGCCGGATATTGTTCACGGAAGGTGGGGAGATTCGCCTGTACGCTTCTATTTGCAGCCGAACAGAATTTGGCTGAAAACTTTATGGTGGTACAGCTTTCTCTCATGGCAGGGAAGTGTTGCAAGCACACAAAAGACCCTTGAACTTAACAGTACAGATACTATTGTACAATTAGTGGAAAGAGCCGGTGCCAACGGGTACAGAGTGGACATGTCCAGGGAACTGATGAAGCAGTTCGGCAGGTTATTAAGAGAGGAAAATATTCATAGAGAAGATACTTTCAGGAAAGTCATGAAGCTTAACACCGCCAGGACCAGGTCTGTGGAACCGGGGCTGATTGAAGGCGGAACTGAGAGCTATGTGAGGGATCTTATTGAGTACGTTAAAAAGTAACAGAATAGAAGAGGAAAAATATTTGTCGCATAAATCGGATATAAGTGTAATAGACCTGTTTTCGGGATGTGGGGGTATGGCTCTCGGGTTTGGGCTCCAGAACTTTCATATAGCGGAGAGCGTGGAATTGGACCCTGCTGCCTGTCGGACGGCAAATTATAACCTTCATATAAAATCGAACAGTAAATCGTCAGCCTGCAATTTCGATGTTAAAAATTATAGTTTTTCTGTATCGGAAAAGCCGGAGTCTAAAGTGGTTACTATAGGGGGGCCTCCGTGCCAGGCATATTCAAATATTGGTAAAGCAAAAATCAGATCATTGGGAGAAGACCGTTTCGGACTAAATGATTCGAGGGCTTTTCTGTATGAAGAGTTTTTAAGGGTAGCACTGGATGCTTCTTCTGACTTTATTGTTATGGAAAACGTACCTGAGGCAGTAAACTTTTTCGGAAAAAATTTAGGGGAAGAAGTCTGTGCAGAGTTGGAAAAAAGGGGGTACAGAACTTTTTGGACGATTCTTAACGCAGCAGATTATGGTGTACCTCAAGTCAGAGAAAGGTTATTTGTATTTGCAGCCAAAGAAAAGTATGGTGAGCCCTATTTACCGGAACCTGTGTGTCAAAGACCTGACAGGGGTTTCAAAACCCCCAACGAAAAAAGATTTAAGACATTTCTTAACTATTCCTTTTTTAAGGAACCAAAGCAACCTTCTAAAGCAGCCCCTTTATGGGTAACAGCAGGAGAAGCTGTGTCGGATCTTCCTTCTTTATTTAAAAGTGCCGATTCCATCTATCAATATTATAAATCCAACGTGCGGTTGCCCTACGAGTCTTCTCCTTTAAATTATTTCCAGAATAAAATGAGAGAGAACACAAGAGGGGCTGCATATGTTTCGGGTAATTCTTTTAGGTATACAGCACGGGATTTTCGCATATTTGAAGAAATGAACTGGGGAGACGATTTTCGGCAGGCCTTCGATATAGCGGATAACCTTTTTAGAAAGGAAGCTGCAAGAAAGAATATTACAAAGAAAAACAACCCTGAAGAATATAATTTGCTTAGGAAAAAGTTTGTCCCCCCGTATGATCGGGAGAAATTTCACAGTAAGTGGAAAAAACTGCACCCGGGTAAACCTTCACACACCCTTGTGGCTCATTTGGGTACGGATACTTACAGTCACATCCATCCTTATGAACCCAGGGGTATAAGTATCAGGGAAGCTGCAAGACTTCAATCTTTCCCGGATGACTTTATGTTTCATGGAAGCATGGGGGATGCATACCGGCAAATTGGAAACGCGGTTCCCCCTCTTTTAAGTGAAGCGATTGCAAAGGCAGTTAAACGAAGTATGAAAATGGAGGAAGGATAATGGAACTGGTATATGTATTAAGGGAATATTTTGCCTCTCTTGAATTAAACAGAATTCGTGAACTGCCGGTGGAACTTCTTGGCGAAGACTTCAAAGGATGGGTAATTAAAGAGAAAAATGAGGTTGGAGTCGGCGTAATTATCAGTAAGGATGTTAATGTTAATGAAAGGTTCACCAATGTAAATTTTTATAATCGTCATATTGTAATTAACAATAGCACAGAAAATGTGCTGTTGCTGACTTGCGAAAACAACGATCAGCGATATGAATTTGCAAGTATTGCAGCTGTATTTCTTGATCCCGGTAAGGAAGGGATGGACCGAAAATTGCTGGAAACGGAGCCACTTACCTGGTGGAAAAAATGGAAGGATTTAATCGGGAACGCCTCCGTAGAAAAGAGTGTTCACAGTATTTTGGGAGAAATGTTGGCAGTAAAGTATCTTGCTGAACAAAATTCCAAAGCATCCTTACCTAACTGGACAGGAGCTAAAGGACAGTCTGTAGATGTAGAACACGGGGATAGAAATTATGAAGTGAAAACCACGACAAATAAGTATGAAAATATAGTAAATATAAACAGCCAATTTCAATTGAGCAGTATATTTAATGCTGATTTGATTTTTGTCAGGGTAGAAGAAGTATCCTCAGGCGTAACGTTAAACGAAATGGTGGAAGAACTGGAATACCTTGGTTTTGACAGAAAAGAAATAGAAGAGAATATGGAAAGGCTGGGGGTACCGGAGAATTCCTCTGCGAGGGAAAGAAACTTTGCTGTACTTGAAGGAAGGATTTACAAAGTTGCCGATAAATTTTCTGCTCATAAACTTAAAGATTCTCTAGGAGAAGCCTCCCCGCATATTTTAAAAATACAATATACTATAGATTTGACAGGCATACCGCATGAAGAAATTAAATTATAAAGAGGCAGGTTTAAAATGAAATCGCCGGAAACTTTATGAACTACACCCCGAACAATGCACTTTAAAAAAGTGTCCATGTTCGGGGTTTTTCATATGTTGAGACTCCAAATATATCTTATAAAAAAATCGACCAAACGATGCAGGAATATCGAACGCGCTAAAATAAATTGAAATGTCACCTCGATTACGGAAAGCCAGAACGTATTCTCTTGACGGATACCGTATACGTGTATTACGTGAAGAGACAGGGATTGTATCTTTCTATCATCGGAACGATCTTCTTCCGATTGTGTGCACCATCTGCCCTCCAGGAATCCAGAAGAGAGTAAGCGAGCCTGAATTGAAACAGTAGATGTCTCGCCCGGGAAACCGTCGGGATCGAACAAGCAATTCAGGGTACTTGGAATATTATAAGAACCATCGATACCAGGGGATGCTTACAGAATACCCCGGCTCAATACTCAGATCTTCTTATAACAGATTGGGACTCTTTATTATATTCTCTATTACAGGGGTCCAGTTCAGGTCCCCCGTTCTTGTTCACTTCATTTGTTTAATTACAATCTGGGCAGCAACCCGAGCAATCAACCCGATAAGAAGCATTATTCCCAACACAACGAAAATATTATCTGATAGAGCCATCCCTAATTGGACCCCTAAAAATAAAGCTATCCCAATCACAAGGCCTATAATGATTTTGTTTTTTCCTGTCATAGCGTGTCCTCCTCAAAAGTCGCAGTTCATTTCGTGAATCATTTTTTCTAACACGTCTGAGAGTTAATTGAATAAAGCTGCCCCTAAAATAGTTATAATCACGAGTGGCAAAAATACAAATACTGCTATAAGCACATTATATTATCTTTGTCGGTGAATAGAGGCTTACGGTATATGTATAAGAAAACTCCTATAAGAAGTAATGCAATGATTGTCATTGCTAAATCCAATGTTACCCCTCCAATAGCTCTTCGTAAGTCAATCTCTGCTTTCAGTGTAGACAAAGCTTTATCCGGGAGACCGAACCTGGAACTCGGCAATACAGATGGAAAGTATCCTCTGAGCCGCTCCGGTGCCTTCTACTGTACCGATAAACGTTTGACTCACAAAATAAAAGCCCTGCTGTAGAAAGTCGCTCTTATATTTTAATTTCCATACTCATCATTTCTTTCCGCAACTTTCGAATATTCTCCGGGTGAGAGGTTTTCATAAACAGTCGCTTTTCTGAGCCGTTCCTGAAAGTATGCATTCAATTCGGGATCGGTGCAGAAAATGAAGCAGCCTTTCTGGCCCCGCGTCATAAGCGTACGGTACGTGTTCCGGATAATGTCATCAGCTACCTGCTGTGCTTTGATCGGGTTTTCTTTAGCCATTTTTTTAATGCCGCGCAGGGACTGATCCGATTTGGCCCGTTTCGTGTAATCCGTCTTCACTTCTCCGTTTTCGAAATAAAGGTCGGGACCGATGATCACCCCCACATAATCAAACTCCAGCCCCTGGGAGGTATGAATACATCCGGCTTCCGCGACTGATTGCTGATCGATCGCCCAAATACTGTCCGACAGATTCCAGCTCATTTCAAAATCATATTCGGGCAGCGTAATATCCTTGTACTCCGTATCTTTCCGCTGCTTCACCGGCCACTCCCAGCAGTATCCGGCCAGCATGCGTGATTTATTGTTCCTTTTGTTCAATTCCTCTATATGACGAAGCATCCGGTGCGGGTCTTCGTACACCCGGAAGTCATAGTCCACCCCGTAGTCGTTTTTATTGGCTGTCTCACGGATGCCGAGAGTGTCCTCTAGCCAGGCGATATAGGCTTCCGATCCGTCACATCGGAACTGGGAAGCCAGTTTCCCCGTAATCAGTTCGGCACCCGCTTCTTTTGTATACTGCTCAATCAGTCCCATGCTTCCGATATCCTTAAGCGTAACCCGCTGCTTTTCGTCAATGAAGAACATAGTGAATTTGGCGGCGTTGATCAGTTCTTTCACCTGATTTTCTCCCTGGTTGCCGTAGAATCCGGACTTCTCATTAAGCCGGTGCGCTTCATCAACCACGATGACGTCGAATTCATTCGGTTCGGATCTTGTGAAACTGCCGGAACCTTTGAACAGATTGTTTATATGTGTCTTCTTCATCGTTCCCTGAAGCCGGGAGGCGTATACGGTACGGGGCGCAGAGTTTTTGGAGACGTACAGTACATTCAGCCCCTGATTGATCAAATTCACCAACAGATGAACGGCCATCACTGATTTGCCGGTACCGGGACCTCCTTCGATCGCCATAACGTGTTTCTGTTCCGAGTGCACGCCTTCGAGAGCCAGCTGGTAAGCCTGTTCGTAAAAAACCTTCTGTTCATCGATCATCCGGAATTCCTCGTTGCCCTCCAGCATACTGCTTAAGGAATCCTGAAGAGACCTGGAAGGACGGATCCTGCCATGTTCTATTTCATAGATCAGATGACGGTTGTCGCCGTGTACAACGTATTTCTTGATGAAGGAGCGCAGCTTACTGATTTCCCCTTTCGTAAACACGGGGGCTCTGTCCAAATGTTCCTGGTAGTGAGCATCCGTCAGGGGATCGTCCGCTTCTTTCCGGTAGTTATGCAGGTAGGCACAGGGATTGAGGGAAATATGTTTCTCCTGGACGTTTTCATTAAAATCTTCAATGAGAGCAGAGTAGGACCACGCCTGATAGGAAGGGTGCGGGAGAGGTCGTTTCCCTCCGCCTATGTAAGTGGAAACGATAGCATCCTGCTCCTCAACCTTCTCCACCTCCGACCACTGTTTCAATTCAATGATGATGACATGATCCTGGTCGCCGTTGTTTCCGGATATAAGAAAGTCGACCCGTTTTGAGGTGTTGGGGATATTGAATTCAATAGCGACAGATGCATCTTCCGGTATCTCCTCATCCTGCATGACGTTCGACATGCGCTGAAGCGAGTTCTCCCACGATTTGATTTCCTGTTTGGAGGTCCGGCCGATCTTTTCCTGGTAGGAATGGTACAGGCGTTCCACGAGTTCTTCATTGATTACGTCAGAGACGAAGTCTGTTTTGGTAGATTCATAAATAATCATGAGGGTGCCCCTTTCCCGGTCCGCAATATTCGGTCTTTTTACTTTCGTTACTGAATATCGTATCAGTACACTGGAATTTTTTCTATTCTTTTACATCTGCGCATCCCCTTGAGTGGATTCGATTCCCCTTTTTAAAACAATTGTTTTTTTATTGAACTTTTGTTTGCTGTGCGCTATCATTTAAATAATTCTAAAAAATCAACGATTCCGGTGACTGACCAGCATGGTAAGTTTTATGCAGCGTTAATTGTAACCGGTTACATTGAAGGGGTGTTTCAATTGATAAATATTTTGTGGGGGCTGTTAGGTATAGCCACCGTTCTCGGAATTGCATTTCTGCTGAGCGTGAAGAAAAAAGAGATTCATGTGCGTACGATCGGTCTGGCTCTTCTGATTCAAATAACGTTCGCTTTTCTGACGCTGAAATCGACGACCGGACGGGCAGCACTGGAAGGGTTGTCGAACCTCGTTCAGAATGTCATCGGATATGCGAGTGAAGGTATTTCCTTTTTGTTCGGGCCGCTGGTAGCCGGGGACGGGAACATTTTCGCTTTTCAGGTGCTTACGATCATCATATTTTTCTCGTCCATGATTTCGATCCTTTATTACCTCGGAATTATGCAGTGGATCATCAAAACCCTCGGCGGCGGTCTGTCCAGACTGCTGCAGACGACCCGGCCGGAGTCGCTGGCGGCCGCAGCGAATATATTCGTCGGGCACACGGAGGCGCCGCTGGTCGTACGTCCGTTCATCAAGAAAATGAACGAGTCGGAGCTGTTTGCTATTATGGTCGGAGGAATGGGTTCTGTATCCGGTTCTATTCTCGTCGGTTATTCTCTCCTCGGTATTCCTCTGGAGTACCTGTTAGCCGCAAGTTTCATGGCGGCACCTTCAAGTCTTCTGATAGCTAAAATGATTTTCCCTCTTCCTGCCGAAGTGAGGAAGAGTATAGCGGAAGGACCGGCGGAAGAAATCAATATCGATATGGCGGAAGACGAAAAACCGGCCAACATCATCGATGCTGCCGCAAGCGGAGCTTCGACCGGTGTGAAAATGGTCCTTGAGATTGCGGGGATGCTGCTGGCTTTCGTGTCGCTGATCGCTCTGATCAACGGTTTGTTCGGTGCCGTAGGTGGTCTGTTCGGTATGGAAGACCTGACGCTCGAATTGATTTTAGGTGTCATTCTGTCTCCCATCGCTTTCTTGATCGGAGTACCGTGGGAGGAAGCGGTGAGGGCTGCTCAGTTCATCGGGCAGAAGGTGGTCATCAACGAATTCGTCGCTTTTGCCGGGCTCGGAGAAGTCATTGACAGCTTTTCCGCCAAAACCGCGATGATACTCAGTTTCGCCCTGGCAGGGTTTGCGAACTTCGGGTCTATCGCCATCCAGATCGGGGCGCTTGGTTCTCTTGCTCCGGAGAGGAGAAACGACGTATCGAGGCTTGGGTTACGGGCGATGATCGGCGGCACGCTCGCTTCATTACTGAATGCGGCTATCGCAGGCATGTTTATTTAATACAGTTCCTGAAGGAGGAGTACATAATGGAAAAAAATAAAAAAGTGATACTGGACTGTGACCCTGGGCACGATGACGCGATGGCGATCATTCTGGCGGCTTCCGGCATAAGCAATCTGAAAATCGAAGCGATTACGACGGTAGCGGGGAATGTGGAAGTCGAGAAGAATACGCTGAACGCACTGAAGGTCTGTGATATTTTGGGACTTGAGGACATTCCGGTCGCCGAAGGGGCGGAGCGTCCAATGGTGAAGGAGCGGGAAATCGCGGAGGCGATTCACGGAGACAGCGGCCTGGACGGGCCGATTTTACCGGAGGTGCCCGAGAAGCAGATTGTGGAGACCCATGCGGTGGATCTCATCATCGAAAAGATAATGGAATCGGACGGAGATATCACTCTGGTGCCGACAGGGCCGCTTACCAACATAGCGATGGCAATGGTCAAAAATCCTGCAATCGTGCCGAAGATCAAAGAAATCGTCCTGATGGGCGGCGGAACATTCGGAAACTGGACGCCGGCGGCGGAGTTCAATATTTATGTGGATGCGGAAGCGGCGAAAGTCGTATTTGAAAGCGGCGTACCTATTGCCATGTTCGGGCTTGATGTGACGCATCAAGCCGTGGCCACTGACAGCGTGACGAAGGAACTGGACGGGATCGGCAATCCTGTATCCGGGTTTGTCGTCGAACTGCTGGAGTTCTTTGCGAAGACGTATAAAGAAGTGTTCGGATTCGATGGAGCGCCGATCCATGATGCCTGCACCGTAGCCTATTTAATGGATGAATCTATTTTTGACATGCGTCATGTACGGGTAGATATAGAAACAAAGGGAGAATTTGCGTACGGCATGACCGCCGTCGATACGCTGGCGGTCACGGGAAGGGAGCCGAACGTGAATTTTGCCTATAGTCTTGATGCAGATAAGTTCTGGGAATTGTTCCGGAAGGCGCTCACTTCCTATAGCGATTGAAGTCATGACCCGGCAAACGTAGAAAGGAGTGGTACCGGATGAAGCGACCGGCTGTAACGGTGATCGGCAGTATTAATGTTGATATGATAACGAAGACCACTGTCGTTCCTGATCAGGGAGAGACGGTACTCGGAGATGAGTTCCATATTAAATCCGGAGGGAAAGGCGCCAATCAGGCGATAGCTGCAGCCCGCCTTGGAGCAGAGGTCTCCATGATCGGAAGAGTGGGTAAGGACGCTCACGGCGAGGATATGCTGCGGGTGCTGGAGAGAGAGTCGATCGACACGGCTGCCGTCGAAAAAACGGACGGGGTCCATACGGGAGTGGCGAATATCATCATATCCAATAACGATAACCGGATTACGATCGTACCGGGAGCGAACAATGAAGTGTCCAGGGACTACGTCCGTCAGTTCGAGAAGGAGATTGCAGCCAGCGATATCGTACTATTACAGTTCGAAATTCCTCTGGAGACCGTCATGTATTGTCTGGAAGTGTGCGAAAAACACGACGTCCCGGTGATTGTGAATCCTGCACCGGCGCGTAATCTTCCTGATGACTACTGGAAGAAAGCGGACTACATCACACCGAACGAAAGTGAAGCGGCACAGCTGTTCAGCGAAGCGGAAATAAGCGGGGATCTGGCGGATAAGCTGGTTATCACTAAAGGCGAAGCCGGGGTGTCCTACAGTGAAAATGGCGAATCCGTCACGGTGCCGTCCTACCCTGTGACTCCCATCGATACGACAGGTGCGGGCGATACGTTCAACGGGGCCCTGGCCGTCGCACTCGCCGAAAACGAATCGATGACTTCGGCAGTAAAATTCGCGAACGCTGCTTCCGCCCTCTCGATCCAGAAGTTCGGGGCACAGGAAGGGATGCCCGGCCGGAATGAAATTCATGCTTTTCTTAATGATCAGTAAGCGTAAAGCGGGGTACTGTATGCTTCCACCTAAGCTCAGAGGCGTGGCGGAATGTTGAATCAGCCGAAGCGGCCGGTAATATAATCTTCCGTGCGCTTATCTTCAGGGTGGGAGAAGAGGGTAGTTGTGTCGGCATGTTCGACGACCTGACCGTCCAGAAAAAACGCCGTTTTATCCGAAATTCTCGCTGCCTGCTGCATATTGTGCGTAATGATGACAATACTGTAGCGTTTCTTAAGATTCTGGACGAGTTCTTCAATCTTCCCGGTAGAAACAGGGTCCAGGGCAGAGGTCGGTTCGTCCATCAGAATGACCTCGGGTTCAATCGCGAGACATCTGGCAATGCAGAGACGCTGCTGCTGACCGCCGGATAATCCGAAGGCATTCTCATCCAGCCGATCTTTCACTTCGTCCCAAAGGGCGGCTTCCTTCAGACTCTTCTCTGCAATTTCCTCCAGGATTTTTTTCTTTTTGATCCCGTGTGTTCTGGGACCGTAGACTACGTTTTCGTAAATCGATTTCGGAAAAGGATTTGGATGTTGAAATACCATCCCTGTGTTCGTCCTCAATTCTTCAACTTTGTATTTCGGACTGAAAATATTTTCGCCATCGTATGTCACAGTTCCATTCATCCGGACGGATGGAACCAGTTCGACCATTCGGTTCAAGGCTTTTATGAATGTCGATTTGCCACAGCCTGATGGTCCTATGATCGCAGTAACTTTATTCATGGGTATAGTCATGTCTATTCCATAAAGCGCCTGATTCTCGCCGTACCACAAGTTGAACTTCTCCACAGCATAAATTGCCTTCGTTTCTTCCTGTACCTTCTCTTTCAGAGAGACGAGTGATAGTTGTTTGTTATCCTTTAATATGTTCATCATAGATTCCTCCCGGATTCAGTATCGTTTCGAATATTTATGCCTGATCAGAACAGCAACAGAATTCATAAGCAGGAGGATAAACAGGAGAATGATAATACCTGTCGAGGCGACCAGATGGAATTCCTCCTGAGGTCTTGCCGTCCAATTGAAAATTTGTATAGGCAGTACCGTGAAACCGGACCAGATGTTTTCTGGCAGATAAGCGATGAACGATAGGGCGCCAATCATCAGTAAGGGAGCCGTCTCACCAATGGCCCGGGACAAAGCTAAAATTCCTCCTGTCAAAATACCGGGCAGGGCTGCCGGGAGTACTACCCGGCGTATGGTCTGCCATTTAGTGGCTCCCATGGCGTAGGAGGCTTCGTATTGACTATTCGGAATGGCTCTGATTGCTTCCTGGGAGGCTACCACTATAATTGGAAGAATCAATAGACTCATGGTGAACCCCCCGGCTATGATGCTTCTTCCCATCTCCATCAATCGGACGAATACGGTAAGTCCGAGCAGTCCGAAAACCACCGACGGTACGCCTGCAAGGTTGGATATATTCATTCGTATGAACCGGGTAAACATGTTTTCTTTAGCATATTCTTCTAAATAGATAGCTGTGCCGACCCCGAGCACGACTGAGACAGGTGCCGTAACCGCCATCAGCCATACAGACCCTGTAATTGCTGCTTTTATCCCGGCTTCTTCCGGGAAACGTGAAGCAAAGCTCGTCAGAAAATCTATGTCCAGATACGGAAGCCCCTCCCGGAATATGCGGTATAGCAATACGGCAAGGACAACGATTCCGAAGACGGAAGCCGAAAAGAAAATCTGACGCATGATCCGGTTGCTGAAGAGCCGTTTCTTTCTTTTTCTTTGAACGAGCTGTTTATCGACCAGGTTCATATCAGTACTCCTCCTTGAAGCGACGGGAGATATATTGGGCCAGGAGATTCATGAGCAGGGTGAAGACGAACAGGGTCATTCCTACAGCGTATATACTGTAATAAGTCGTAGAGCCGTAGGAAGCATCCCCTAATGTCACCTGAACGATATAACCGGTCATCGTCTGGATCGATTGTGTAACGTCTGTCGTCAGTGTCGGAGTAGAGCCGGCAGCTACGGAGACAATCATCGTCTCGCCGATGGCCCGGGACACTCCCAGCAAAAAGGATGCTACGATTCCGGAGAGAGCTGCCGGAACGACGACTTTAAGGGCGACCTCCAGTCTGGTCGAACCGAGAGCCAGAGCTCCCTCTCTCATGGAATCAGGCACGGAGCTCATCGCATCCTCAGACAGGGAAGCAATCATGGGAATGATCATTATACCCACAACAATACCGGGGCTGAGAGCATTGAAGATAGGTAAGTCTTTGATAAAGAGCTGAAGCATCGGTGTTACGAATGTAAGAGCAAAGAACCCATAGACAATTGTAGGAATCCCGGCGAGAACTTCGAGCACCGGCTTCACAACTTTTCGGACGTTACCCGGAGCAAATTCACTTAAATAAATGGCCGATGCCAGTCCTGTGGGAAGTGCTACAAGCATTGCAATGGCTGTTATTAACAGAGTCCCGGTTATCAAGGGAAGAATGCCATAGCTGGCATTCTCGCCAAAGGGCCACCATTCTGTTCCGGTCAGAAACTCTACAATGGAGATACGGTTAAAGAATGTAACGGTTTCTACTAACAGCGTCAGAGTAATGCCGATGGTCGTCAACACGGATATGCTTGCACAAAGCAGGAAAAAGGCCGGTACTGATTTCTCAAGAATAGAAAGGAAACGCCGATTTGATTTCTTTTCATCTATCATCCTTTTAATGTTTACTGTCATGACTTTACTCCCCTTTTACATAGTGGAGTGCTGGTATGCACGTGTTACTTCCCTGCAATGCTATCGAGTTCCTGCAACGCTTCTTCGTAGGCGCTGTCAGGCTTTCCGACATAACCGACCGATTCCGATATCGCACCGGCATTCTTCAGGGCGTATTCCGTGAAATTATATACCGCTTCATTTTCAAGTGCCGAATGCTTCACGTATACGAAGAGCGGTCTTGAGAAAGGATTGTATTCACCGGACTGGACCGTTTCCTGATCAGGTGCCACTGCTTCTCCGCTGTCATTAACAATCGGTACGGCCTTCAATTGTTCCTTATTTTCAGCATAGTAGGCGTATCCGAAGTAACCGATGCCGTTTTTAGAACCCGTCACTCCCTGGACCAGTACGTTATCATCCTCGGATAATGAGGCATCCTGACGAATCTCGCCTTCTTCTCCGAGGACTACTTCGCTAAAATAATCGAATGTACCTGAATCTGCTCCGGGGCTGTAAAATTGAATTTCTTCTTCCGGCCATCCTTCTCTGACATCCGCCCACGTGGTTACGTCCCCGTAGGAGGACCACATTTTATTCAATTCCTTGACTGTCAGTTCATCGACCCAGTCGTTTTCTTTGTTGACGACGATGGATAGGCCATCAAGAGCTATTTCGAATTCCGTGTAGTCGATTCCTGCTTCTTCAAGAGATGCTTTCTCTTCGTCCTTGATTGGACGTGAGGCATTGGATATGTGTGTCTCACCGGCTGCGAATTTTTCAAAGCCGCCACCACTTCCGGAGGTGCCGATGTTTACGCGGGCGTCCGGGTTTTCTTTCTGATATTCTTCTGCCACAGCTTCCATTATGGGGAACACAGTAGACGACCCGTCCACTACGACTTCCGGACCATCACTCTCTGCATTTGCGCTTTGGCTGTCCTCCTCTGTACCTTTACTCTCTTCTGTATTTCCACATGCTGCCAAAACAATCAAAAACAGAATTGCTGTTGCGAGAAACAATAATTTCGATTTCATACTTTCTCCCCCTCACGGATCGATGGTTGTCAGAAAAAGAGAATGACTACCTTCTCTGCAAGTTCTATTGTAAAGTATGAATGTTATTACCTTATTAACCCGGGGTAAATGTTCTGTAAAGCTCGCTTAAGGGGAATAAGCGGCAAAATTCCTCTTTCTTCCTGAAATAAAAAAATGCAAGGTATTTATTGAAATTTCACAAAATATAACTACTGTACTATACTTTTATTGGGAAATGAAAAACGGAAATGAAATAAATTTTTACTTAAGCGCTTTCAATATAGAGTGAGCTTATTTATATAACCGCTCAGGAAAGGAGGAAAGTAGAAATGAAGGAGAAGAAAATAGTTATTGCCGGTACCGGAAGCGGAACAGGTAAAACGACAATCACGCTCGGACTGATGGAGGCTTTAAAGAAGCGGGGGCAAAAGGTACAGGGCTTCAAATGCGGCCCGGATTACATAGACCCGACTTTTCATACGGCGGTGACGGGACGCCCTTCCCGGAATCTGGACAGCTGGATGCTGACGCCTTCACAGATGACTGACGTATTTATAAACGGAAAGCGGGGCGCCGATATTTCTGTCATCGAAGGCATGATGGGACTGTTCGACGGCAAGAGTCCGGATTCCAACCGCGGGAGTGCGGCTGAGATAAGCGCGATGACGAAAAGTCCGGTCATCCTTGTCGTGAACTGCGTGAACATGGCCCGCAGTGCAGCCGCTGTCGTGAAGGGCTTTCAGCTTTTCGATGAGCAGACGGCAATCGCTGGCGTCATTGTAAACGAAGTGGGCAGTGACGGTCACTACCGGTTAGTGAAAACGGCGATTGAACAGGAGTGCGGCATTCCCGTAATCGGCTATTTGAAACAGGAACCCGGCATCCAGATGCCGGAGCGTCATCTTGGCCTTATCCCGGCGATTGAACGGGGAGACCTCGATGCCTTTTTTGACAGGCTCGGAGATCTGGTTCTTGAGACGGTTGATGTGGACCGGCTGCTGGAACTGTCCGGAACAGAACCGGTCGAAACCGGGGGAGAGCCCTCCATGTTCGAGGAGAAGCGGGATACACGGGTCCGGATCGCCGTGGCGAAAGATGCGGCGTTCAACTTCTACTATCCGGAAAATTTGGAGATTCTGCAGGCGAAGGGAGCAGAATTGATCGAGTTCTCTCCGCTCCGGGGAGAGAGCGTGCCGTATGAGGCGGACGGTCTGTATCTCGGAGGCGGCTTTCCGGAAGAGTTCGCATCACGCCTGGCGGAAGAAAAAGAAGCGGCGGTTTCTGTCCGTGAGGCCGTCCAGGAGGGATTACCGACGCTTGCGGAATGCGGCGGTTTCATGTATTTGACGGATTCAATCGAAACGACGGACGGTAAAACGCACCCGATGACGGGAGTGATCCCCGGGAAAATCCGCATGCAGGAAAACCTGGCTGCGATAGGGTACAGAGAAATACGCGGCAGAAGCGGCAATTTTCTGCTGGAAAATCTCGTCGTCAAAGGTCATGAATTCCACTATGCCGTCTTTCACCCGGAAGAAGAACAGGTGCCTGCTGCCTATCATACGGAAGATACGGGCGGGGCGGGCGACACCGGTTATCTGATTCATAACGCAGTAGCCGGTTTCCCGCATTTCCATTTCGGTTCCTGTCCTGAGGTGGCAGAAAAATGGGTGGAAAAATGTACAGCGTACCGGAAAGGGAAGGTGGAAGATTATGAAACTGATATCAATCTGTCCGAGTAACACTGAGCTTGCGGTGTATCTCGGTCTGGAGGAGTCACTTGTCGGAGTGGATGACTATTCCGACTGGCCGGAAACGATCGCACAGCTGCCAAGACTGGGCCCTGATTTAAGCATCGACATGGATCTCGTGGAGGAGCTGGAACCGGATATGGTGCTCGCTTCGCTGACCGTGCCCGGCATGGAGAAGAATATCGAAGGTCTGGAGGAGCGGGGTATTCCCTATGTTATCGTACCGAACCCGACAACGCTGACGGAAGTCGGGGACTGTCTGCTTTTCGTTGGAGAAGCGACGGGAACGAAAGAAAAAGCCGGGCAACTGCACGCAACGTATCAGTCTATCCTCCAGCATTACAAAAAGCTTGCTGAACAGGTGGAGGAGCAGAAAACAGTGTACTGGGAATGGTGGCCGAAGCCGATCTTCACTCCGGGTGCCGCTAACTGGTTAACGGAAATCAGTGACCTGTCGGGTGCTGTGAACGTTTTCCATGACCGGGAAGAGGCGAGTGTACAGACGGACTGGGAAGAAGTAAGAACGAGGGACCCTGATGTGATGTGTGTCGTCTGGGTCGGTGTACGCCAGGAGAAAGTGAATACGAAAGTCATTCACAGCCGTGAGAAATCGGAAGAGATGCAGGCGATTAAAAATAAGGAACTTCATGTTCTCGAGGAGCCGCTGTTCTGCAGGCCGTCTCCGCGGCTTTTGGCAGGGCTTGTGAAAGTCGCTCACCTATTGCATCCATCTGTCTACCCGCCGTACCCGGAAGGGAAAGATCCGCTGACGGAATGGAGGTATCCGGATGATTGAACGCTATCACTGTTGTGCTACGTGCAAACATTTCCGTATCGACGTACAGGACGACGGAGACCGGCGCATTTACTGCGAGAGGCTCGGGTTCGACACAAAACCGACCTATCAGTTTAACTGCTGGGACCCGAAGGATCAGGTCATAAAAGCGATGAAACAGGAAGAGGAATCAGAGTGAGAGAAGAAGTGTGACAGGATACTCCTGTCCGCTTCTTCTTTTTTATGGCAGGTTTTCAAACAGCGTTTAAAAAAGCGGAGAGGAGGTAAAATGACAAGCAGAAACATATGCAGTATTAAAAGAAGGGAAGAGAGGAAATGTTTTATCATCAACGGCCGTTCAGATTCGTAAAAGATGTCGTGCTGAGAGTTACGGATCTCGACACGTCGCTGCAGTTTTATAAAAAGTATCTCGGGCTCAGCGTACTTGAGCGGGAAGCGGACAGAGTCAAGCTGACGGCGGACGGTGAGTACGCACTGCTGTCTCTCGAGGAACTCGGGACGCCCGCGAGAAAAGAGCGGGAGCGGACAGGACTGTATCATCTGGCTCTGCTCGTACCTTCAAGAGCCGCCCTCGCAGAAGTACTCGACCATTTAGCCGATAAAAACATACCCGTCGGCTCGGCCGACCATCTCGTAAGCGAGTCGCTGTACATCAGTGATCCGGACGGCAACGGTTTGGAAATTTACGCCGACCGTAGCCCGTCCGAGTGGGAATGGCATAACGGCGGAGTGATTATGGGCGTGGCCCCGCTCGATTTCGAAGATCTTCGAAATTCCGGTGAGTCTGCGGAGAACTTTCGGAAACTGCCGGAAGAGACAGTAATCGGTCATATCCACCTGCACGTCTCTGATTTACAGGAAGCCGAGAATTTTTACACGGACGGTCTCGGGTTCGCTACAGTGAGCCGTCTCGGAGACCGGGCGCTGTTTCTGGCGGACGGCGGCTATCATCACCACATCGGCCTGAATACGTGGGCCGGCACCGGCATACCTGCTGCTTCCCGGGAGACTCCCGGGCTGGAGTCATTTACGATCGTGCTTCCGGATAAAGGGACAGTGGATCAGACCGTCCGCCGCTTGAAGGAATTCGGTGCGCCGGTTACGGAAAGAGAAGGAGCTGTTGTGACGGAGGACCCGTCCGGCAACCGGATCAGGCTTGTAGTGTAATTATCTAATAAGTAAATAATATAGAAAGAGCAGAGAAGCCAGATTAAATTCTTGTCCTCTGCTTTTTTACATTTTTGGTAAAGTATAACAGTGAGAGATATTACTTTAAAAGGTAATCGTTTTTTTGAATTTAAATTACGGTTTGTATTTCATCGATACACAAGTGGGTTTTCTCATGTAATAATAGAAAAAAGAGGAAATAATAACATAGCGAGGTGCATCTGCATGCAAAGTGTTCAAAACGATAAAGGAGCTAGATTTTTTAAATACCTGCTCGAACTGAACAATCTGGTTGGAAAAGTCGACAGAGATTACCGAGGATATGAAATGGTATGGGAAAGGGAATCTATTGAAGATTTAGAAGGTGTCCGTTTGTTTGAGGAATGTGTAGAAGAAGACCGCGTGTTCGAAATCGATCGACCTTCCATAACTGAAAAAGATAAACGCCCTCCACAAGTACCTTTCATTCTCGAGGGTTGGATTAAGGGAAATATAAAGGATATAGATCATCTGCCGACCTATTACATAGAACGTAAAGAGAAAAGTGACGACAAAGAAGCAACTACTGTATCTTTCGAAGAAGAACCGAAACGAGTGGAGGCATTTAATGCTTGGGAAAAAAGATGGAAAGAATGGGCGGATAAACTCAGAGAAAAGCGTATCGTTTTAGATCTTTATGATAAATTTTTCCACCTGGTTTCCCGTTTCGATCAAGAAGGGGACACATTGGAGTTCATCTATGGGCGAGGCATACTAACGTGGAGCCATGGCGGTAAATCAGTGGGAACCATTAGGCATCCGGTTATTTCCGCGAAGCTTGAACTCGAGCTGAATCCGCGACAGAAGAGAATTATCGCAAAAACCTCTGAAGATACCGTGAAAGTGGAAAGAGACATGTTCTCTGGTATTCAATTACCGAACCGTCGGATTCTAGACGAAGTTATTTCATCTATGCAGGACCAGGGAATTGACGAAGATTTTGAAGAGTTATTTGAACAATTCGTCACGCTCATACATCCCGACGGCGCAGTAAAAGATATGAAGAAACATATAGATATTAAAGCGACACCTGCTATCTATAATCAAGAAGTCTTCGCTGTGCGAAGTAAAAAAGTCCGTGTCCTCCGCGAGGATCTTGAGCAAATTATCGGAGGCGTGGAGGATGGTTCTCTAGAAATGACGGAGGCGGTCACTTCTATTTTTGAAGGGAAATCTCCTCGGAATTCAACGGAAGGAAAAGGAGACACAAAGAACCCTCTACCGAAAGATCATCTTTATTTTCCTTTACCCGCCAATGAGCAGCAAAGGAATATAGTGAATCGGATCGATAATAACTTTGGTGTCACTGTACAGGGACCACCAGGAACAGGGAAAACGCACACGATTGCAAACCTTGTATCCCACTTTCTTTCTCAGGGAAAAAGGATTCTTATTACTTCACAGAAAGAGAATGCTCTTAAAGTGCTGAAGGATAAAATCCCCGAGTCCATCCAGGATCTTTGTGTCCCGGTTTTGGGTGGAGGTCGCGATTCCATGGAGGGTATTGAAAAGTCGATCCGCACGCTCAGTGAACAGCTGGGTGAATTAGACGAACCTAGACTCAGGAAGAATATTGAACATAATCTCCAGCTGCTGGATGAAAGCAAGCGGGAAGAAGCACGACTGACGAATAAGTTGAAGTTATATACAGAGAAAGAAGGAACGCCCCTTATCTACGGTGGGGAAAAGCTCTATAAGTATGATGTAGCCAAACAACTTGCCCATACGGACATAGACTATTCCTGGATCAAAGACGATATTGGCATGGAAGTTGTCTTTCCCCTTTCTGTAGAAGAATGGACTGAATTCTGGACTTTGAAAAATCGGCTCAGAACAGAAGAGCTTTCTCTACGCGACAAACGCCTTCCGTCGCTTGATATGGAAATTATGAGTGTACCGAAATTCAATGACCTGGTCGAAGAGGTAGGAGAACTGGATGATTACGAAGATGAAGGACAACGGATCATTGACACCTACCAGTTAAAGGAAGATAGAGCCTCCCTCGCACAGTGGGCGGAACGTATGGAGAGGGTTCTTTCCTTTCAGACATTGTTACAAGAAGATTCTTCCCGCATGATCGTTGATGATTTGAAAGCAGGAGGTTCCAGAGAAGCGCGCTGGCGCAACCTGTATAAGGAGCAAAAAACAGGAGTAGGGAGACTGTTTGAACTGTATAACGACTTGATTTCCGAAAATGTCCAACTTCCTGACAAAAGTCTGAAAGAAATCGAAGAAGATATACGTACGGCTAAGGAACCTGTAGAACAAGGGAAGAAGCCTTCCTTCCTCTTCTTTCTGTTTAAAGGAAAAACCACAAAGTATTTATTTGAAGAAGAAGTGTTGAATGGAAAACCACTTGAAACTGTGGAAGATTTTGAGGTTATAGAACATTACTTAGAGTATGCGAAATTGAAGGAAGAGACAGCCCGCGTGTTGAACGGAAACTTGCAGGAAGTAGGGGCTGAAGAAATAAGTCAGGGTAATTCCAGATTTCCGCATGAAGCGGAAGAAGCGTTGGAAGCTATCAGGCAAGTAATAGAGTATGTTGACGAAATCAAACAGATCAAACAGCAACTTCCTATTGAAATAGATTTCTATGACTTTGCGAATATAGAAGAATTTCGTAAAGAGCTGAATGTAGCGGATAAGTATGTTGCTTTGAACCATTGGAGAATTCGTCAGAAAGAGGAAACGGCTAAGCTGAAAGAGGTATCGAACGAAACAGATATCCATCCGATTATCCATGAATTCATTGTTGCGATGGAGACAGGAGATAACCAGAAATGGGAGACTGCTGTAGATCAGTTACTTCACTTCGGAGAACGCAAGAAGCTGGTAGTGGAATTTTATGAATACTTTCAAAAATTAAAACAGTCGCTGCCGGCAACTGCCGCTTTTCTGGAGTCGAAAGTCGGCGAAGAACAGGAAATGCCGGGAAATTATAAAGACGCCCTCGAGAATCAGAAGCTGCAAACGTGGCTTGATGAAACGAAAGATGTAAACGTAGGTCGCCTGAAAGACAGACTCGAAGAACAGCATAAAGAGCAGAAGCGTTTAATCCGTGAAGTGGTCACCGACTCAACGTGGAAATCACAAATGGAGCGTATTACGGATGAAGAGAAACGAGCGCTGTCTTCCTGGAAGACTTACATCAAACGGTATGGAAAAGGCACCGGAAAGTCAGCTCAGAGGAACCTGAAGGGAGCTCGTAACTCCATGAAGACGGCTCAGGGTGCCATTCCGGTCTGGATTATGCCGGTCAACCAGGTGCTTGAGAACTTCCCGGTGACGAATGAAAAATTTGATGTCATCATTTTTGACGAAAGCAGTCAGTGTGATCTGTTTTCGACGAATGTTCTCATGCGCGGCGAGAAGATGATCGTCGTCGGGGACGAGGAACAGATCAGCCCACAGGCTATCGGAACGAAGGATGAAGACGTACAGGAACTTGTACGTCGGTATCTTTACGATGTTCCAAACGCCAATCTCTTCGACGGAAACATCTCTTTGTATGAAATGGCCGAGCAAACTTTTCCGAAAGAAGGAAAGCTCATGCTGCGGGAGCATTTCCGCTGTGTGCCGGAAATTATTCAATTTTCAAATGACTTGAGTTATGGGGGAGAAATGATTCCGCTGCGTCTCCCTGTGGAAGAAGAGAAGTTGGAGCCACCTGTACTCGCACGGAAAGTCGAAGATGGGTACAACGATGCTAAAGAAAAGGATATCAATGAGCCGGAAGCGGATAAAATCGCAGCAGATATGCAGGAAATGGTGAGTGATCCTGCGTATGACGGGCAGACCTTTGGTGTTATTGCCCTGCAGGGACAAAAGCAGGCTCAATTATTGGAGACAAAACTTCGTGAGGCTATTGGTGACGAAGAGTTTGTAGAGCGGAAGGTGATATGTGGGGATGCTTACACTCTACAGGGGGATGAACGGGATGTTATTTTCATGTCGATGGTCGTTGCACCGGAAAGAAGGTTCCGCTCTTTGACAAAGAATAGTGAAAAGCAGCGGATAAACGTAGCTGCAAGTCGTGCCAAGAATCAGATGCGCCTGTATCATTCCGTAGACACTAATGATCTGAAACCCGATGACTTCCGTTACCAACTGCTCAGCTACTGCAAAAACCCGTCACGGGTCGCTGATGAACTGAAGAATCTCGAGGAATATTGTGATTCTCCGTTCGAAGTGGATGTCTTGCGCGCCATTCTTGCAAAAGGATATAAAGTAACTCCGCAAGTGAAAGTAGGACGGTACCGCATCGATCTTGTAGTCGAAGGTATGAGAAATCGACTTGCTGTAGAATGTGACGGCGAAAAGTGGCACGGACCGGAAAAGTTCGAAGAAGACAAGGTTCGTCAGGAGTCCCTTGAAAGAGCCGGCTGGGAATTCTGGCGTCTCCGGGGCCGAGACTTCTACCTGAATAAGAAAGAATCATTGGAGAGTTTATGGCAAAAGCTTGAAGAGATGGAGATTGAACCGCAACATTATGAGGAAAAACAAAAACTTTAGCTTTTAAGCAATATTCGTAGTACGAATGAAAAGAAGGCAATCTTTGATCACTCAAAGGTTGCCTTTTCTTTAAATGGATGAGGAATGGTGTACGTATTTTTGTATATCTTATAAAGATAGATAAGAAACGCGTGCTTTATCCCTATCATCCCCGTTACAATGAAGAAAAAGGGAAAAAGTGGGGATACATGATGAAACCTGTAGGAAGAACGATACAAATATTTTTACCATTCGGATCACCGCGTGGGGTGAAGATTGCAGAAATCACGAATCGTACGGTACAGGCAATCTATATTCCACGCCACGAACTACATAAAGCAGCCGAGCGACCGGAAGTGCGAAACGTCGGTATCTATTTTCTGTTTGGACAGAATGCAGAGGACTCGAAGCCGCAAGTCTATGTAGGAGAGGCTGAAGACTGCATGAAACGTCTAGAGCAGCATCATAAACAGAAAGATTTCTGGGAGGCTGCTGTCGTATTTGTTACAAATAACCATCAAAACCAGTTCACAAAAACGGATGTGAAGTTCCTGGAGCACCTCGCTTATGAAGAAGTGCTGCGAATCGGACGTTACAAAATCGATCAAACGATACCGACCCAGTCTTTCGTGCCGGAATGGCGCCAAGTCGATTTGGCCGACATATTCGATACATTGAAGATTTTAATATCGACATTCGGTTTTCCCGTGTTTGAAGAGATGCGAAAAACGACAGTGGAGAATGAGCAGAACGTCTTCTACTGTAAAAGTAAAACGATTGAAGCTCGCGGGGAATATAACGATGAAGGCTTTGTCGTGTTCAAAGGTTCTGGAATACGTCCGGAAACGACGAATGGTTACCATCAGTATTTGAAACTGATTCGCGAAACGTTGTTGAAGGATGAAGTGATTGTTCAAAAAGAAGATGGTAGTTACGTCTTCATTGAAGATTACTCATTCCCCTCTCCAAGCCAGGCGGCAGGAATCGTGTTGGGACGAAACGCAAACGGATGGAAGGAATGGAAGAGTGAAGATGGAAAAACACTCGATGAGCTCAAGAGATAACTTAGTACCCTTTAAGACTACTAAGCTTTTGAAGGGAGTTTTATTTTATTTTACGCAGACTTGAGAGCAGTTCTGGTGAAATGGTGCAAGAAACGTTTCTTTGGTACAATTTTAACTAAGATAAATGATACATACGGAGGTAGACAACAATGAGTAAACTGACGTTACCGCAACTGGAAGCCCACTTATGGGAATCTGCAAATATACTACGGGGGAGCATAGACTCCTCGGATTATAAGAACTACATATTCGGCTTATTGTTTTTGAAACGCCTGAATGACGTGTTCGTGGAAACGGCGAAAACGATTGAAAAAGAAGAAGGAGACGACTACGGATGGTATGACCCCGATGAGCACCAGTTCTTCGTACCGGAACGAGCGCGGTGGTCTCACGTACAAGCTCAGACTCAAGATATCGGGAACACGATTAACAAGGCTTTTGAAGCGTTAGAAGAAGAGAATACGTCACTACAAGGTGTACTTGCCAGTATTGATTTCAATGATAAAGAAAAACTTCCCGACAGCTTACTCCTTCAGTTGGTCCGGCACTTCTCTTCGATAGACCTATCAAACAGCAACTTATCGGAACCGGACATGCTCGGTCGCGCTTATGAGTACCTGATTAAACAGTTTGCTGACGACGCCGGTAAAAAAGGCGGGGAATTCTATACGCCAACGAAAGTCGTGGAGCTAATCGTTAAACTTATCAAGCCTGAGGAAGGGATGCGTGTGAGTGACCCTACAGTCGGTTCAGGAGGGATGCTCGTTCAGTCCGTCGATTATATCAAAGCGAATGGAGGGGACCCTCGGAACCTTTCCTTGCATGGGCAGGAGCGGAATCTGAATACGTGGGCGATCTGTAAAATGAATCTTCTGTTGCATGGGCTGAGCGACCATCGGATTGAACGTGGAGATACGATTCGTGAACCTAAACTGACGGGAGAAGGAAAAGAACTTTTACTTTATGACCGCGTTATCGCCAACCCGCCTTTCTCCTTGAAAAATTGGGGACGGGAAGAAGCAGAGAGTGACGAGTACGGGCGTTTCCGTTATGGCCTTCCTCCGAAGAACGCAGGGGACTTTGCGTTCGTGCAGCACATGGTATCTACGTTGAATCATGAAGGGAAAGCAGGGGTGGTCATGCCCCATGGTGTCCTATTCCGAGGGGGCGCCGAAGGAAAAATCCGTGAAGGTTTGTTGAAAGATGACTTAGTTGAAGCAGTTATTGGTCTGCCTTCTAACCTCTTCTATGGAACGGGTATCCCTGCGGCTATTCTTATTTTGAACCGGAACAAAGAAGAGACGAAAAAAGGAAAAGTCTTTATCCTAGATGGCTCAAAGGACTACCAAGAAAGTGTCAACCAAAATACTTTGAATGAAGAAGGTATTTCGAAAATAGTAGGTGCTTACAACGAATGGAATGATAAGGAAAAATACTGTCGAGTTGTAGACATTTATGAAATTGAAGAGAATGAGTTCAATTTAAATATTGCTAGGTACGTTGACACAACTGAGGAAGAAGAGCTAGTGGATGTTCAACAAGCCTTGGCTGATTTAAATAGCTTGGAGAACGAACGTCATGATGTAGAAGGTCAAATGTATAGATTTTTGAAGGAGTTGGGTTATCGTGAATGAAGTGATACCTCAAGGATGGCAACAACGGAAATTAAGAGATTTTGCAAAAGAAGTTAAAGATAATAATACAAATCTGGAGAACTACGAGGTATTATCAGTTACTAAATATGACGGGTTTGTATCATCACTTAAATATTTCAAAAAGCAGGTCTACAGTAAAGATACTGGAAAATATAAAATAGTGAAAAAAGGTGACTTTGCATATTCTACAATTCATATAAACGAAGGGTCCATTGCACTTTTGAAAGATTTTAATGTAGGCTTGATCAGTCCTATGTATACGGTTTTCAGAATAGATGAAACAGTTGACTCTGAGTATTTGTTAAATTTATTGAGGTCCCATAAGTATATTCAAATTTATGACGCCATAGGTCAAGGTAGCGTGAATAGAAGAAAATCTGTACCTTATACATTACTTTCTAGTTTAGACTTAACTTTGCCTCCTTTATCGGAACAACAAAAAATCACAGCAATCCTTTCCTCCGTCGATGAAGCGATTGAGAAAACGGAACAACTCGTCACTCAGACCGAGAAAGTGAAAAAAGGGTTGATGCAACAGTTGTTGACTAAAGGGATCGGTCATACAAAATTCAAGAAAACTGCTATTGGAGAAATACCTGAAGAGTGGGAGGTCATTCCACTTAAAACTATTATTAATTCTCTAAAGGCAGGGGTGAGTGTTACTTCTGAAAATAGAGAGAAGAATAAAGGTGAAATAGGAATACTTAAAACTAGTTCAGTAACTAACAGACGCTTTGATCCTTTAGAACATAAAACAATCCTCCCCCATGAAGTAAGCAGGGCCTCTATGAATCCAAAATTCGATCATATATTAATCAGCCGTATGAACACGGAAGCATTAGTTGGAGCTAGCTCATACGTAGATAAAAATTACGATGACCTTTTTTTACCGGATCGTCTATGGCAAGCTGAAGTAAATGAAGATTATTGTACATTGTGGCTGAGTTATGTACTTACTTCTTCCAGCATGCGTTCAAAAATTAGCAATATCTCCACAGGAACGAGCGGAAGCATGAAAAATATATCTAAAACCTCATTCTTAGATTTGGTTGTGCCAACTCCAAAATACTCGGAACAAAAGAGGATAACTGATGTTCTGATTAAGTTCGATGATAAAATCCAAGCAGAATCTAATAAGAAAGAAGTTTTGAATATGTTGAAAAAAGGACTCATGCAACAACTTCTCACTGGAAAAGTCCGTGTCCCTATTGAGGATGACGAGGTGGTGGAGGCATGAACATCACCCGTGACTGGAACGAGAAGAAACTCGTCGAAGACCGTGTGATTGATCATTTGAAGAAGCTTGGATATACCCACATCACTGGTACCCAATTGGATCAGGAGCGAGATACGAAAGGTGACGTCGTACTCAAGAAGCGGGTGACGGAAGCGGTTCGTCGGTTGAACTCGTGGATCAATGAGAACAACCTGAATCAAGTGGTACGCTCCTTGACCCACATGGAAGCAACCAGCCTGATGGAAGGGAATGAGTCCTTCCACTCCAAATTGATTAATCGTCTTTCTGTTCAACAGGATTTAGGCAAAGGACGGAAAAGCCAAACCGTACAACTGATTGATTTTGAGAGCCCAGAAAACAACGAATTCCTGGTCGTCGATCAGTTTTCTATCACAAATGCCCAAGGAACCATTCGTCCTGACGTTTTAGTATTCGTCAACGGGCTGCCGTTAGTGGTCATTGAGTGCAAGAGTCCGACGCTTGCGCCTGATGAACAGATGGCGGAGGGCGTAAAGCAGCTGAAACGGTACCAACGAGAAAATGAGACGTTGTTTTTCTACAACCAGTTCATGATTGCCACAAGTAATGATCGTGCCAGAGTAGGGACGATCGGAGCCAAGCTTCAACATTACCGGGAGTGGAAAGATCCATATCCGCATAAGCTTCATGAGATTGGAACAAACCCCTCCTCTCAGGATGTTCTGCTGACAGGAACGCTTGAGAAAGACCGGTTGTTTGATCTGATTCAGAATTTCATTGTTTACGAACCGGAAGAAGGCCGTGTCATCAAGAAGATGGCTCATTATCAACAGTATCGGGCGACCAACCGTGCTGTATCTCGTATCCTGAATGGGAAGAAGCCGAAAGATAGAGGCGGTGTGGTATGGGCTACGCAAGGGTCCGGGAAATCATTATCGATGATTTTCCTCGCTACGAAATTGAGGCGGATCAAGGAAATGAAGAACCCGACGATTGTCGTGGTCACCGACCGTCAGGACCTCGATCGTCAGATTTCCGAGACGTTCCGGCGCTGTGGCTTTCCGAATCCGGAACAGGCGGCATCTGTCGCAAACCTGCGTGAGCTTCTTCGTCAGGGGACTGGGGCGACCATCATGACCCTCGTACAGAAATTCCAGGAATCTGATGGAGAAGACCGATTTCCGGAACTTACTCGTTCGGAGAATGTCATCGTCATGGTCGATGAGAGTCACCGTAGTCAGTACAGTGAAATGGCGCTGAATATGCGTTTGGCGATGCCGAATGCTACGTACATCGGTTTTACAGGAACACCTATCGATAAAAAAGACAAAAGTACGAGAAGAACGTTCGGAGACTACATCGATAAATACACGATTGAACAGGCGGTCGAAGATGGAGCGACAGTTCCTATCTTCTATGAATCGCGGATGGTGGATCTCCACGTCCAGGGAGAAACGGTCGATCAGCTGTTTGACCGATTTTTCCGAGAGTACTCTCAAGATGACCGTGAACGTATCAAGAAAAAATACGCCACGGAAGAAGCGATTACTGCTTCACCGAACCGGATTCGTAGCATCGTTCTCGACATCATCGATCATTATGAGACCCATATTCGTCCTAACGGGTTCAAAGCTCAGGTTGTGGCTGTGTCCCGGGAAGCTGCGGTCCAGTATAAAAAGGTGATGGATGAACTGAGTGACTATGAGTCGAGGGTGATCATCTCCGGCGGTCACAATGACGAGGAAGAGATGAAACAGTATCATTTATCCAAACAGGAAGAAAAAGAAGTGATTCAGCGCTTCAAAAAGCCGATGGAAGATGACAACCTTAGCTTCCTCATTGTTTGTGACAAACTTCTCACCGGGTTCGACGCTCCGATTGAACAAGTGATGTACCTGGACAAGCCGTTGAAAGAACATAACCTGCTTCAGGCGATTGCCCGGACGAACCGTACGTACAACAAGAAGACGTATGGGTTGATCGTCGATTACTACGGAGTGTCCCGTTTCTTGGAGGAAGCACTCGGAATCTTCCATGAAGAGGATATCAAAGGGGCGCTGAACAACGTCGAAGCCGAAGTGCCGAAACTCGAGTCCAGGCACCGGAAAGCGATGCGCTTTTTCGATTATCAGAACCGAGATGATCTGGAAGGATGCCTCGCTGTGTTAGAGCCGGAAGACATCCGTAATGAATTCGATACGGCATTCAAGCAGTTTTCAGAAAGCATGGATATGGTGATGCCGAACCCGATTGCCAAACCGTATCTGGAGGACCTCCAGTGGCTCGGGAAGATTCGCAAGCTTGCCAAGTCCCGGTATCATGTGGAAGAGGGCATGGATATCTCCGATTGCGGGGAAAAGGTGCGGCAGTTGATTGAAGAGCATGTCTACGCGTCGACACCGGATATTTTATTCGATCCAGTCAATATTTTATCCAACCGTTTTGACGAGAAGCTCGACGAAATCAAAACACCGGAAGCGAAGGCGGCAGAGATGGAGCATGCCATCAAGCATGAAATCCGTATCAGGTTAGAAGAGAATCCTGTACTATATACGTCGCTGAAAGAGCGACTAGAAGAGTTGATCGAGAAGCGGAAAGAACGTCAGATGTCGATTGAAGAACTGTTAGAGGAATACAGAGAGATGCGGGAAGAAATGATGAACAACGCAGAGGAGAGCAAGGAACATGGCTTTGAGCCGAAGCAATATCCGTTCTTCCAGCTGTTGGAGCAAGAACTCTCCGAGCACGAAGAAGAGAACGTCAAAGAACTGACGCACGTTATTACGGACGTCATCCAGGACTTTGCGGTCATCGACTGGACCGAGAAGGACGACGTGAAGCGGGAGATGCGAAGTAAAATCAAACGTCAGTTACGAGCAAGTAATTGTCCAAACAAACAAGTGGAGAACGTGGCGCGACAGTTGATGAGTCTGGCGGAAGTTCACTATAAACACAACTCTTACTAAGACGAAAAGCATGATCCAGGGTGATCATGCTTTTGGTTTATCCGATGCAGTGTAATTCGATGCCGTGGACCCGGAGCCATTCTTTCCGTCCTTCATAATCAGGAAGGACCGATCGGATAAGATTCCAAAACTTTTCATTATGTTCCGGTACGGCGAGGTGGGCGAGCTCATGCACAATAATATAATCGATGACACGGACAGGGGCCAAAAGAATGCGCCAATTGAAATAAACGTTACCTTCCGGCGTACAAGTCCCCCATCGCTTCCGTTGATTTCGGAGCGAGACGGAACGAGGGGTAACTCCCAAATACTTCTGGTATCGCTGCACCCTCTCCTTTATTTTTAAGAATCCGTGGGATTTGTACCAGTCGATGAGTGTTTGTTCCAGCGTTTGCTGAACTTGTTCCTGCGTCCAATTCCGTGGGACGGTGGCCAGGAATTTGCCCTGATGGAATTTGAAAGAAACGGTGTCGAGAGCTTCCCGGTACACTTTCAGTTTGTAGTTCCTTCCAAGATAAGGGATTTTTTCCCCACTGACAAAATCTTTGGGAGTAGCCGGCTCGTTCACTTCCCCTAGGGCCTTTATTTTCGATAAGATCCAGGGAGCTTTTTGTTGAATGAGCCCCTGAATTTTCTCTTCCTCTAGGGAAGGAGGAACATAGACAATGACACCGTTCACTAAATCTACGGCTATCTTCATATCTTTGCGTTCATGAGAGTAAATGAAGTACTCAATAGTGGTCGTGCCATATTGCAAGGTGGGCATAGTCATCACGTTCTTTCCTAATCTTTGATCTGTTCTCATCATAGCAGTTGTCCGTAAGAAAATAAATTCTTATAGTTCTGGAGAATCGAGACTCAAGTTTCACTATAATAACGTCACCTTATTTATCATGAATGATGACTGACATTACTTTTTAATGAGGAGAATAATTGTGAAAATACCAGCACAACAGTTTGAATTATTACAAGGACCGCTACGGTTGTTTGCCAATATGAAAAAGGAATATACAGAGAATGAAATCGCTGAAATAAAAAAATCACACCAGAAAGGCTGGAGAGACTGGAAGGAACTGATGACAAAAGTATTGGGTCAGTTGGGTAAAGGGTACGAGGCGGAGACAGAAAGCTGGACCAACGGATGGCTTATACAAAAACGCTTCTGGACGAGGATCAAACGTGTGGAGAGAAAAGACGACGCTACTTGTAATTCTGTAGCGATGAACGGAGATTCTTTGCGTGTCCATTTAGAATGGCACAACAATCGTAGCGATAGGTCAGGTAATTCGATTGAAGAACATAACGCATGGATTAACTACGTAGAAAAATGGGTTGCAGAACAGTCTATAGACCCTGCCGACTTTAAAGTGTGGACCTCTTTGGAAGACGAAGACGAGGAGTACATAACACTGGAAACGTATCTTCAGGATGAAGAGATCCAGGCACAATACAATCAGATGGTTCAAAGCGAGGAGAATACCTGGATAAGAGTGGGTAAGGTGTTCACGAAAGAAGAAGTGTTGACATGGGACCAAGCTGAAGAAGCAATTGCGAACGTCGTCCGAGACCTGGATAATCTTTACGAAAAAACAAAATCAGCACCCAAGCCCAAGAGAAAGTACTGGTTATTCAATGTTTTCTATTCCAAGAATAGCGTCGTTTGGGAAAAGAGTAGGGCACAAGGGATTGCAGCTATGCAATATGAAGAAGGGAGACAATCTAAGTCTGTCGTTACGAAAAACCTGAACATTATTGAGAAAATGGCACCCGGAGATTATGTTATTGCCTATACAGGAAGTAGAGGCTTTCTGGCAATAGGCGAAGTGACCACACCGTTTTATCAGGAAAAGGACGAGTCAAAGTACATATATGCGGATGTCAAAAAAGATGAAGGGTGGAGACAAAGAATCGGCGTGAATTGGTTCAAAGTAGTGGAGGAACCTGTAATGTCGAATGATCCCGGTCTGAAAAACAGGTTAGGAGTGGATCCGTCTACGGTTATGAGTTCGGCTACTATTTTTGAAATACCTGAAGAAGGCTATCGTTTCGTCAAAGGTCTTATAGAAGGAACAGAAGAAGAGATAGAAGTTCCTCAGGTTACTTTTAAAGCGAACAAACTCCCTGGTCACTTATATTTTGAAGGAGAAGAAGAGTTAGTTACACAAGTGCGGACAGCGATGGCGAATGGCAAACATATTATTCTGACGGGTCCTCCCGGCACAGGTAAATCCAAACTGGCTAAATATATATGTGATATGTTCAAAGCGGATTATAAAATGTCCACTGCTACGTCCGACTGGTCGACGTACGAAACTATAGGCGGTTACCGACCGAATAGTGATGGGACGTTGTCATTCAGCCCGGGTCTCTTTCTTGAATGTTTCAAAGACGAAACGACAAGCCTCCCTCAAAACAAATGGCTGATTATCGATGAGATGAATCGGGCGGATATTGATAAAGCATTCGGCTCCCTGTTCTCTGCATTGACGGGAGACCCTATTACGTTGAATTTCCAGACGAAAAGTGGAAGGCCACTCCTCCTGAAGCCTCAGAAGGATGAAAAAACGGTTGTGCCGAATGAGTGGGAATATATCATCCCTAAGAGCTGGCGTTTGATAGGAACGATGAATACGTTAGACAAAGCTTCCTTGTACGAAATGAGTTATGCGTTTATGAGAAGGTTCGCTTTCATTCCTGTTGGTATACCGAGGGATATTGACGATCAGTTAGTCAAAAATTATTTAGAAACGTGGGAAATAGCGAACTTTAAGTACACTGACACTTTAGTATCGATGTGGAAGTATATCAATGAGTATCGTCCTATCGGGCCGGCCATTATAGAAGATATAGCGAGGTATGTGAAAGATGAAGGGGACCTGACCTCCGCTATCATCCTTTATGTATTGCCTCAGTTTGAAGGACTGCTGGATAAAGAGATTTTGGAATTCATTCAGGAGGTTCGAGAGGTTCCGGAGGTTGAAGAGGATAAGCTTATTCAATTTGCTGAAGATTTCTTTCATATAAAGGGGTAACGTATGAAGCGGAGTGCAGAAGAACTCATAGAAGAAATTAGTGACTTTCTCGTCGTTTATCTTAAATCGGGGAAGGTAGGATTCAACTCATTTATTGAAAAGACGGATTTGGAGATTTCCAACCTGGATCAACTATTGCAAATTCATTTTCTAATGCAGGCGGAAGTGAAGGAATTCGTAAGAGAGCTGCCAACCCTCATTCGAAGGTTTAAAACCTCGACTACATTAAAGCAGGATACGTATCACGGGAAAATAAAAGGGCAGGTGAACTGGCCGAGGACCATCAATGAAAGATTAGCGAAAAATGCCAGGGACCGGACAATTTTTGCGGTGAACGAAAGGAATCGGGAGTACGCTATAAAAGAGAACCAAGTTTTGCTGGAACTCCTTCAAGTGCTGGAGACGATTCTTTTCACTACTATTGATAATAAACACTACGAGAAATACGCATGGTTTCAGGAGTGGAAAAATCTAAAATTGATCGTCCGCCAGATGCTTACGAAAAATGTGTATCTATCTCGTGTACGCAGAGAACAGGCAAAAGTGACCGATCGGATGGTCATCGATACGTTAAAGCATCGCAACCCTTTATATCGAGGGGCAGCTTCTCTTTTACAACAGTATAGGAAAATTAAAGAGGGGGAGATGAACGAGGAAGAAATTCGTCATCTTCTCAGGGAGACCTTTATATTTCCAAAGGAAGAATCTGTTCTGTTCGAGCTTTACTGGGTAGTCCGATTAATTGAAACAAATACGAAAAAGGCCCGGTTGAACGTTATGGATGGCAACAATAATCTTGTTGCCGAATGGGAGGACAAGACTTACTTATACAAGCTCTATCATGATTCCGATGGCTCCTCAGAGCTTAATTTTTCTGTAAGTACGAAGGAAGTCGCAAGCTATTATCACCCCTTCCTCAATCGTCAATTAGCTTCTCATCGAAGTGCAGAAACACTGGCTCACAAGTTTTTCGGAAAAGGATTCGACTCTTCGATGTATTGGAGAGGGCGTCCTGACATAATAGTGGAGATGTATGACAAACAAGACCACCAATTGAAAAAAGTCGTGATTGGTGAAGTGAAGCATACGACCAATCAGGAATACGCCATCACGGGTCTCCGTGAACTTCTTGACTACCTCACATTAATAAAGAATAAGTCCGGGGAATACCTTGAGGATGTCGGTAATGTAACAGTTAAGGGGATATTATTTACGGACCGGGTCACTTCTGGAAAAGTCGGGGAAGGTTATCTCGATTTGAGAGAGGTGGACAAAAGAGTAGTACACGTCTCCGTATAAGAAGTGTTTTCGAACCAGCACAAATCATCTCCATTTTTTTGTAACCCCTTACAAAAAGTGCAATAATAATTATTTAAATTTGCAAATTCTCGTTAAAATGAAAATAGAGCTAATGTATTTATAATCAATTTATTACTTCAATGCTCATACAATACATCAAGGGGGTAACTTAACGATGAGCGGAACACATCTTTTCGGGTTTGTAAATACGATTTCGAAAGATCTGTCTTCACTGGTGGAAGATATAGAAGAAAGTTTGTTTTCCCAACCTCAATCAGTATTGATCCAAGCTAGGCTTTATACGGAAAATCTGATGAAGATTGTAAGCAAGCAGGAAAAATTGGAGACAGTAGTTCCACTTAAACATGCTGAACGAATTTATAGATTATATCGCCAAAACGCGGTAGAAGGGGAAATATACGCGAAGCTTGAATGGATCAGAAAGAAAGGTAATAAAGCTGCTCATGATATTCACGCTGCAACGTACGAGGACGGATTCAAGGCTCACCGTTACCTTTTTGATATCAGTGTCTGGTACGTGCAAGTGTATGGCAGCTATGATTTCGAAGCCCCTATATATAAGTTGCCCGAGCCGAAAAAGAACGAATCAGGGTTATCCGAGGAAAAAGTAAAGGAATTAGTCCAACCCTTTGTAGAACAAAGTTTTCACCAAATGGATGAAATGAAGCGTGAGTTACAGAACCAACTAGAAGAAATAAAAAAAGAAAGAGAAGTCTTATCTAAATCTAAAGAAGCGGATACTGAGAAAGTCGAACAAGAGGAAAATCCTCAGGAAGAATTCTTTTTATTTAAATACTTGGACGAAGAAGGAATAGAGTACGTGGATAAACGCGATAAAAATGGCGCTTTGTGGATTATAGGAGACTGGGGTATAAAAGATAAGCTTTTTGCCTTAAAGCGACGTCACCTCTACTTCCGTTTTGCTAAAAAAGGAGGGAGGGCGACCAACAACCAGCCTGCCTGGTTTCTACTCAATAAAAATTTTCAAGAGAAACCAGAGGATTTTAAATGGTGGGAGAAAGAAGATAAGAATAAAGAAGGTTCAGACATTATAAGTAAAGATGTAGAAAAACCTGAAGATGCGGGAGCCAGTTTTTCCATCTCTTTAGAGGTGTTAGAGGCCAGTGACTGGGTGTCGAAAGGGCAACTTAAGATGCCTTACCACTTAGAAACAGTAAATTTGTACCAAACGTCTGATCCGGTACTTTCGAACTTAACGGGTTGTTCTACCTTTGAAGATATTACGGAGGAGAAATTAAGAGAAATTTATCTTTTTAAGTGATGGCTTGTCATGTGGTTTTTCTTTTGCAAATGAAAGCCAATAGTTTTTAACTTTGTCGATCAATTGTTCTACTTGATCAAGGGCATAGGCAGTTATTAACCCGTCTAATTTTTTCTGTAATGCTTCTTTTAATTCTATGACCATTTGTTCTTGTATAGATGGATCCAAAGATGAAAGTTCTTTGTTCAATTCTTCTAGAGGGGTAAGAGCAGCTGAAGATTCTTCTGAGCTATAACTTCTTGTATCTTTGTCTGGGTTATAATAGAAATCTTCGTCCCTAAGTTGAAGCAATTCATCGAATGAAATATTAAAATAGTCTGCCATTTTTCCTAGCATGTCATCTGAGCCCTTCCTTGTTCCTTTTTCAAGGAAGCCAATGTAAGCTGTAGAAATTCCCAGATGCTTTGCTAATTCAGCTTGGCTCTTTCCTGATCTCTTTCGCAAAGATTTCAACCTGGCACCTAACGAATTTTCCATTAGTTATTCCCCTTTCACATGTATGCACCATAAACTTAACTAGTCTTGTAACTTAATAGAATTATGGCCATACATTTGCAAACCTAATCATATAAATTAGTACTTGTTTAAAATATCAATTTTCTACATTATGTTTCACGGATAATTCTAAGCTATGGTAAGATATAGGTAGTGAATCTTTTTTACTATGGAGTTGTTTAAATGGAAAAACCTAACCTAATTTATGGGTTGTTTATAGTACTGTTTACTTTAGTTGCAGGTTTTTTAACGATAGAGGATAATTATCAAATAACTTATTTGGTAGTTATTTTGGCTACAGGAGGGTTGTTTACGTTTTTAAAAAGTTCAATTGCATTTATTATACTTATCTCAGAAGTGATTGTTACTGGCTTTTTATTAACGTATGATGCTTATCAAGCTAAGTTAACATCAATTGATCAACTTCCTTTGGTCTTTAACCATCTAATGTTTGCAGCTATAGTTACTGTTTTATGGATTATCTTTTTTCTACTAAAGAGAGATTCAAAAAGATTGTTCCAAATGAAGGATAAGCTATCTAGACTTCAAAGGTTTGAGGAGCAAACAAATGTATTCACCAAGAACGAATTTATGGAAAAAGCAAAAGTGATTTGGGCGGGTTTGAAGAGAAGGGATGAACGAGGGTTAATTATATTTGTTTCTATCAATCCATCGATTCAACACACCGAAAATGCAATCACTAAAACAATTGGTAATACCCTGATAACTACAGTTCGAGGAGATTTTGATTTAGTAGGCAGGTATGACTCGAATACATTTATTGTTTTGTTACAAAACACAAATGAAAAAGGGAAAGAGATAGTGCTAAATAGATTTAGGGGATTACTGGACAATCAGATCGATCTTTCGAATCAAATATTTATTGTGTCTGAAGAGGAATTAAACGATACATTTCTTGAGACTGAACTATATAGCGGTGAGGCCCAATGAGTTATGTATTAGTAGCTATCATGATATTTTTCTGGGTAATGCTTGTATTTTACTCTGTCTTGACTATTGCCGGAGCAATTGATCGGAGTAGACAAAGGAAAGTTGAAATTAACGATTATCCATCCGTTGACGTTTTAATACCAGCTCATAATGAGGGAGTAGTCATCAAACGTACTTTAGAAGCTATGGTTTCTCTCGAATACCCTGGGGAATTAAACGTTTATGTACTTAATGACAATTCTAAAGATGAAACTTCAGTAATAGCAGATGAATTTGATAGTTTGTATAAGAATGTACACCATATAAGAGTACCCCCTGGAACTCCAAAAGGTAAATCCAGGGTCCTGAATTATGGACTATCGATATCATATAGTCCTTATTTTGTTATTTTTGATGCAGATAATCAACCAGAATCAGAATCAGTAAAATTATTAGTAAATAAGGCAGAAACAACTGAAAATGCTGCAGGTGCCGTTGGGTACGTTAAAACTTTAAATATGAACAAAAACTGGCTGACTAGAATGATTGGACTTGAATTTCAGGTCCATCAGCTTATGATGCAAAGTGGTAGATGGTTACTTTTTCGCACAGGATCTCTAACCGGAACTAATATGTTGCTTAAACGAGATGTTATAACCGATTTAGGAGGATATGACCCGTATGCATTAGCTGAAGATGCTGAGTTAACAATGAGAATATCATCGAGAGGGCTAGTCTTACCAATCGTTCCTGATGCACGTACCTGGGAACAAGAACCCGAAACACTTAATACATTAGTGAAACAAAGAACTAGATGGTTCCAAGGTAATATTTATTTACTTGAAAAGGCATTGTTCAGTAAGAGTTCTTGGCAAAGAAAAACTTTAGTGCATACTCTCCATCATTTGTCGGTTTACTTGCTTTTTGTCATATTATTAAGTATATCTCATATATGGTTCATCATAGGAATTTTTGGTCTTAGTACAGAATTCATTCAAAGTCCATTGATTATGTTTTGGTATATGAGTTATGTGGTCTACACTATACAGCACGCTAGTGCTATGGTGTTTGATAGAACAGTGAGTGTCTATAATAGTTTTATATCGGTCATAATGTATTTCACTTATTCTCAAGTATTTTTAATACTATTAGTTCGCAGTTTGTTTTATTACATTAAAAACAGAAGAGGAAAGAATCAAGTGGAATGGGATAAAACTATCCGGTTCTAAAGGGGACATATATGCGCAAGTTTCTAGTGATTTTTATCGTTTTAGTTTTTATAGGAGGAACTTTTTATATTTATAACGATGGCAATAATCATCAATCTACAAAGAGATTTATAGAAAATAATTTCATCAATCAGAAAGGTGAAATTAAAACTTATATTAAAAAGGAAGAATATTTAACAGAGAGCATTGGACTTTACATGCGTTTTTTATTATTGACTGATCAAAAGGAAGCTTTTCAGCAACAAGCAAAAAAAGTTGAGCAAATTTCTCAGGGCGGCTTTGTTCAATGGAAAAGTCAAGATGGTCATTCGAATGCCTCTGTAGATGATCTTCGAATTATGAGGTCTCTATATGAAGGAGCGAAAGAATGGGATAGTGAATATAAAACTATTGCTGATGAAATTAAAACTTTTATCAAAGTCCATCAAATTAAAAATAATTTAATTGTCGATTTCTACGATATGAAATCTCAAAAAGCTTCCCAAGATATTCGTTTGTCATATATCGATGCCGAAGCTCTCGACTATTTTGATAATCAAATAAAGGAGGTCCATGTAAACTTATTAGAAAAAGTGAAACAGGATGTGTTTTTCCCTGAAGTATATGAGATAGATTCAGGGAATTTCAATCGTCAGTCAGAAGTGAATATGATAGATCAGAGTTTGATAGCTTTGAACAGTAATTTACTTGAAATTCAAACAGAAAGTTTTTTTGAATTCGTAGAAGAAGAAATGCTGGAGTCAGGAATAGTATATGGAAGGTATGACAGAGATACGTTAGAATCGACTGTGACGTATGAATCTCCCTCTGTTTATGCGATTTTAACCATAACATATATAGAGAATGAAAATCTTCACGATGCTCAAATGTTTTACGATAGAATGAAAGAGCTTCAAACTGATGATGGTGGGTATAAAAGCAGTAATAGTAACGCTCATTTTTTTGATAATGTACTACCGGCCATTGCCGAAGAGAAATTTTTGGAGCATAAATGAAGTGATACTTTAATAGGTACCGTCAATAAGTTTGTGTAAAACAGTAGGGTGATCCTCGGAGGAGGGGTTAGCTTTTCTCCTCTGTCTCAGTTTGAGACCCATACCGTTCTTCGAACATGGTGTGCAGTTCAGGGCTTGCTTCCTTGAAGCCACGGAGTCTGCGTGTAGACCATTTGGTGTTGCATTCATCTGAAACCATATAGATCACCTTTTCTACGGCTTCTTCGGACGGCAGGCTGTTCATCGTCTTCAGCCGTTTCTTGAATTCCTTCATGGTGCGCTCGATGATGTTTGTCGTGTAGATCATCGGGCGGATGGAGGAAGGATAGTTCAGGAACGTAATGAGGACGTGAAAGTCCTCCCTCCAGGATCTGGCGATTTTCGGATACTTCTTCTGCCATGTGTCACAGAAGGTGTCCAACTGTTTTTCCGCTTCTTCTTTACTGTTGGACCGATAAATGGCTTTCATGTCTTCACTGATGGCGGAACGGTCCTTTTTCCGGACCTTGTTCAGCGTGTTCCGTACTTTATGGACGACACAGCGCTGCACATCAGCTTTTGGATAGATAGCTTTCATCGCTTCCTCCAGACCGGGAAGACCATCGAAGATTCCGAGAAGAACCTCCTCACAACCACGGCGATAGATGTCCGAGAGGACTTCCTCCCAACCGAGGGAGCTTTCCTGACCACCGACATAGAAACCGAGAATCTCGCGATACCCGTCTTCCGTAACGCCGATGACCACGTAGACGACCTCATTCGCCACATCGTCCCGGCGCAATTTCAGGTACGTGCCGTCGAGATAAAGAACGGCATATCTTTTCTGGAGAGGGCGCTCCTGCCAGGCACGGATGTCTTCCATCACCACATCGGTGATGTTACTGATCGTGCCAGGGGCGTAAGCATGACCGAGGATATGCTCGAGGAAGTTTCCGATTTCACGCGTACTCATGCCTTTGTGATACATGGTGACAATCGTTTCCCCCAACCACTGTTCGTATCGCTGATAGGGCTGAAACATTTCTGTCTGAAATGCATTGTCCCGATCTCTCGGTACCTGGAGGTCTTCGATACGTCCGTACTTTGTATCCAATTGGCGGCCATAACTACCGTTTTTATAATTTTTCAGTTCCGGATTCTCTTCGAAGAACTGGTTCATTTCTTCCTTCATGACAGTCTCCAGCTTTTCCTGAACGAAGGAACGGACCATGTCCTCTAATTGATTTTCAAAGTTGTTTTGTCCTATACTTGTAGACATAGGTAGGGGATCCCCTTTCATGAGTTGATTTGGTCGTTAACTATGAGGATACCCTACCTCTTTTTTTGTCTTCAAGAGCTTTACACAAACTATTGTACGTCATCAGTGCCGTTTTAATATTGTAAGAGCATTTGGAGTTTGAGGTGAGAGTCCTGTTGTTTCATCCTATTATAGGGTACTGCTAAAAATAGAGGTATGGGTGAAAATAGTATGGTAGATATTATGACTAGAACACACGGAGACTCCTACGGGAACAGCACGAGCTGAAGATCCCCCTGATCAGGCGCTTCGCCTGATTAGGGAAGCTGAGGCCGTGCCCGTGGAAAGCGACGCGTCGTTCTTTTACTATACTTTTGTCGTATATTTTTTCCATAAAAAACTCCCTGCACGCGTCCCGGGTCCTACATTCCGGGTTACGCACGCAGGGAGTTTCTTTTAAGCGGATCGGTGTTCTTCCGCTGCCGCTTTTTCTTTACTCAGGCGGAACGGAGCGGTAATGAGGGCGGCAATCAGAAACAGCCCCATGTAACCGATCAGCGGATAGAAGATAGCTACAAGATCGGTGAAGCCGACGAAGCTGAGCGCGAGTGCTACAGCGCCGACAGTGAAAACGAACTGCTTATGCTGCTTCGTACCGACAGTCGTGAATCTCGCAGCGAGAGAGAAAAACATACTGATGGCCGTGTTGAACACCATACCGAACAGGACGATGGAAAACAGCACTCCAAGTCCCGGTGCAATATCGTCGACGAGCTTCAGCATCGGCATATCCACGTTTGCGACAATGTCCACTTTCGAGAAAATGGCCAGGTGGCTGAGGACAATCATCAGTCCGAGAGAGAGGCCTCCGAGCAGTCCTCCGATGGAAGAGGTGCGTTCGTTATCTTCGTTCCCTCCCATCAGGAGCGACATCGATGCCCCGACGGCGATGTTGAATGATACGTAGTTAAGAGCGGAAATGAACCAGCCCGGTAGAAACAGGAAGGAACTCTCAACGACCGAATCCTGCGCTTTTGCTGTAGCATCAAGACTGCTGAGTCCTCCGTCCATCGTAGCTATACTGTATACAGCCACAAGAACGACGGTGGCAATGAGAAAAGGGGTAATACTTCCGATGACATTCACCACTTTCTCTACATTCATCAGAATGGTGGCGACGACGAGCACACTCATCAGAATCGTGCCGAGCACACTCGGAAGCCCGAACTGCTGACTCGGTATGGAACCGGCCCCGGCAATCATGACCACTCCGACGCCGAATAGCGTAAAGATGATGACGTAATCGACGATGAGACCGAGCCATTTTCCGCTCACCCGGTAGATGGCTTCTTTGTGGGAGGTGGCTTTCATTCTTGTCCCCAGTTTCGTCAGCATCATGCCCATATAGGCGAAGATGGCGGTGGCGATGATGGCACCAATCGTTCCTGCGTACCCGTAACTGGTGAAATACTGCAAAATCTCCTGGCCGGAAGCAAATCCTGCCCCGACGATGATTCCGATGAACGCACTGGCGATCCGGAGAACTTTCTTCATTATGAAAAACTCCCTTATGTATGGTACAAGCTCTTTTAACTTTACCATGTATCCGCTTTCCTTTAAAAGGAAAATGAAAGGATGCAGCGAAAATAGGGACAATTTTCACCCGTCACAATATGTCATCATAATATACACTATGTTATACTAATTGAAATAATATACATACATAGGAGCGTGATCAGGTGAGTAAAAAATACCTGGATTTACTGGCGGAGAAATACGGCAGTGAAGAGGAAGTTGTTACGGAAATCATCAATCTGGAAGCGATTCTCAATCTGCCGAAAGGGACGGAACACTTCGTGAGCGATCTGCACGGGGAGTACCAGGCCTTCCAGCACGTCCTCCGGAACGGTTCCGGAAAAGTGAAAGAGAAAATCCGGGATATTTTCAAAGACGAATTGAGCGAGCAGGACATCAGCGAGCTCGCAACGCTCATCTACTATCCGGAGGAGAAACTGAAGCTGATTAAAGGGACCTTCACGAGTGATGAAGAGCTGAACGAGTGGTACAAGACGATCATCGTACGGATGCTTGAGCTGATTCCTTACGCTTCTTCCAAGTATACGCGCACCAAACTGAGGAAAGCTCTGCCGTCGCAGTTCGTTTTTCTCATTGAAGAACTGCTTTACAAAACGGACCGGTACACGAATAAAACCGACTATTACTCAAGCATCATGGAGCAGATCATTACGCTGCGTCAGTCCGATAAACTGATCGCCGGACTGGCGTACACGATCCAGCGTCTCGTCGTCGACCATTTGCACGTCGTCGGAGATATTTACGACCGGGGACCGGAGCCGGACAAAATTATGGATACCCTCATCGACTATCATTCCCTCGATATCCAGTGGGGGAACCACGACGTATTGTGGATAGGCGCCTACGCAGGGTCCAAAGTCTGTCTCGCCAACATATTGAGGATCTGTGCCCGCTATGCGAATCTGGATATTATTGAGGATGCCTACGGAATCAATCTGCGTCCGCTGCTCAGTCTTGCGGAGAAGTATTACGGGGACAACCCGGCATTCCGCCCGAAACTTCAGGGGGATGAACGGCTGACGGAACAGGAGCAGCTCCAGATCGCCAAAATCCATCAGGCGATTGCCATGATTCAGTTCAAACTCGAAAGTCCAATTATCAAACGCCGTGACTGCTTCAACATGGACGGGAGACTTCTCCTTGATAAAATCGATTACGAGCGGGAGGAGATATACCTGAAAGGGAAAATGTACCCGCTTGAGAATCCGTGTTTCCAGACGATCGACCCGGAAGACCCGGCCCGGCTTCTCGAAGAAGAGCAGCAGGTGATTGATAAGCTTCTCTTCTCCATCCAGCATTCGGAGAAGCTGACGCGGCACATGAAGTTTCTTATGAAAAAAGGGAACCTGTACCTGAAGTACAACGGGAATCTGCTTATTCATGGCTGTATTCCGCTTGACGAGGACGGCAATATGGAAACGATGACGATCGAAGGGCAGACGTACGGAGGCCGTGATCTTCTCGATCTGTTCGAAGAGAAGCTCCGGTACAGCTTCGCTCATCCCGAAGAGACGGATGATCTGGCTACGGATATGGTGTGGTATCTGTGGACGGGCGAGTATTCGTCGCTGTTCGGCAAACGGGAAATGACGACGTTTGAACGGTACTTCATCAGCGATAAGGCGACGCACAAAGAGGAAAAGAATCCTTACTACTACCTGCGTGAAAACGAGGAAGTGTGCCGGAAGATGCTGGAGGATTTCGATCTGGACCCGGATCAGGGTCATATCATCAACGGGCACACGCCGGTGAAGGAAATCGAAGGAGAGAACCCGGTGAAAGCCGGCGGGAAGATGGTCGTCATCGACGGCGGCTTCTCTAAAGCCTATCAGTCCACGACGGGAATCGCCGGTTACACGCTGCTCTTCAACTCCTTCGGTATGCAGCTGGTGGCCCATCAGAAATTCAGTTCCCGGGAAGAAGTGCTGAAAGACGGCATCGACGTTCTTTCCGTACGTCGTCTCGTAGATAAGGAAATGGAGCGGAAGCTTGTGAGAGAAACGAATATCGGCACGGAAATTCAGTCACAGATCGACACGCTCCGTTACTTACTGGAAGAAAGGTATATGAAATGAGAGTGGCCCCCGGCCGCTCTTTTTTTGTATGCTCACTGCAAAAAAATGTAGAACCGGAAAATATTGTGATATTTTTTTGTTTCAAATTCAAATTATTCGGTTATCTATGGTAATATGATACAAAAGAACCATTAAGAACGGAGGAAGCAAAGATGAACTGGATCGACCCCTATATCTTTCTGCTGATGATTCTGGCTATCGGTGCGTCGTTCGTGGCTGTTGCGTTGCTGAAATCTCCCCGGAAACTGCTTCGTGATTTTTTGGCGGGGGCGGCAGCTTTAAGTTCACTCTTTATCATTCTTACTATATTTGAACTACAAATCGAAAACAGAAACGCTATGATAATCCTTAGAAATTTCCAGCAGATTTCCATAATTTTTGCTCCGATTCTTCTGTTCGGCTATGCGAAAGAACTGCACAGGGAAGATGCAAAGACCACACTAAGGCTCACAGGGTTACTGGCTTTGCCGTCTATTCTCGATGTCACCCTCGCTTTTACGGATAAGTGGCACGGATGGATGCGGGAGAGTGTTACGGTCGAAACGGTGTGGAACTACACGGAGCTTTCCATTACAAGTACTTCTGTGAACTCCGTATTCAGCTCATACTCCTACGCCATTTCTTTACTTACCGTTTTTTTACTGGTGCGTAATATGTTCGATGTCCCGAAACACTACCGGTCCACTCTCGGACTCTCCGCGGTGGCCGTAATCCTCCCGATAGTATCCATTACGGTTCTGTCGCTGCTTGAAGTGAAAGTGCCGGGGATGTTCGCTTTGTCATACGGTTCCATGGCGCTTTTGCTGATCATAGCGAACCGGAGCCGGGACTTCAATACGGTATGGCCGGTGTCACGGCAGCTGGTACTTGAAAATCTGTCGGAAGGCATTTTACTCATCGACGCCCGCGGCTGCATCATAGAAGCGAACCGGGCGATTTGTGATATGGCTTCCCACATTCATAAAAAGGACGTCTGTCCGAAAGATCTTCTTCATCAGAGAGCCGTTACGGTGTTCAATGGGGTGGAAGGACTGGAGAAATCCATGGAGAAAGGTGGAGACACAGAGTTTTCGGTGGAAGCCGGAGAACGTTTTTACGATATAGCAGTAACGAAACTGAAGGAGAAACGTCAGCCGATCTGGCTCGTCGTCGCCAAGGAGGTAACAGATCAGAAAGTGGTGGAACGGGAACTCGAGCATTTGGCTTCTCTCGATTCGCTCACCGGGCTCAAAAACAGAAAAGCTTTTCTGAGCGAGTATGAAAAAGCAGGGGCGGTAGAAGACAGGGTGTTCGTTCTTATGGATATCGATTACTTCAAAAACTTCAACGATACCTACGGGCACGTGGCAGGGGATGAAGTGCTGCGTGCTATGTCGGAACTGCTCGGGGAACATTTCGGGAAAGAAGGGGAAGTCGTTTCACGCTTCGGAGGGGAAGAGTTCGGGATTCTGCTGCAGGGGAAGCCGGAGGAAGTGGAGACGAGGATCACCCGGTTCTGCGAACATCTGAAAAGGCTGAACAAGGAAACGGACAGCCTGATTAGAGAAGAGATCACCGTTAGTGCAGGGATACACGCCTTCACCTCCGGGGAGGAGTTCGACGCCGTCTACCATTGTGCGGACCAGGCGATGTATGAGTCGAAACGTAACGGCCGGGATCAGCTCAGTTTTACGGGCCGCCTTTCTCCGGTGAAAAGTTGAAGTACCTGCATAGAAAAAGGTAGAATGGAAGCAACAGGAGGAATTTTATGGAACAGACCGGATTAGTTCTGGAAGGAGGAGGAAGCCGCGGTATATACACAGCCGGGGTTCTCAATCGCCTGATGAAAGCGGGGATCTATCTCCCTTACGTCAACGGGGTGTCTGCCGGAGCCTGCAACGGCTCTTCCTATGTCGCACGGCAGCTGGACCGCAACCGGGCAGTTCTCATCGATTACGTAAAGCATCCCGACTACCTGTCGCTGCGCAATCTTCTCAGGAAACGACAGCTGTTCGGTATGGACTTTCTTTTTGATACGCTGCCGAACCGGCTGGAACCTTTTGATTATCATACATTTGCTCAGGCGAAAGAAGAGTTCGAAATCGGTACGACGGACTGTGTTACCGGGGAAGCGGTATTTTTCGATAAGGAAAACTACAACGAACATATGCTGACGCTCATGCGGGCTTCGAGTTCTCTGCCGATGGTGGCCCCTCCCGTCCCGTTTAACAACCGTATGCTGATGGATGGCGGGATTGCCGATCCCATCCCTCTTATGAGATCCATCAGCCGGGGGAACAGAAAGAACGTAGTCGTGCTGACCCAGGTGCGCGATTATTACAAAAAGCCGCAGTCGGTCGGCTGGTACATGAAGCGGAAGTACCGGGAATACCCCGGGCTGCTGCGGGCGATGGAGAAACGGCACATCGTCTACAACGAAACACTGGACTACATAAGAGAAGAAGAGCGGAAAGGGAATGTATTCGTCATTTCTCCCTCTCATGCTCCGGGGGTCGGCCGGGTCGAGCGAAACAAAGGGAAATTGACCACCCTCTACGAGCGGGGCATCAGGGATACACAGCAACTGGAAGCCTCTCTTAATGAATTTTTGCAATGAATCGGACCCCCGTGGTGTCCGGTTTTTGTTTATATTACAAACGAAGAAGTGCAACCTTTTGCACAATCCCCCTTGATTTTGAAATCGTTTCCACCTAAAATGAGAGAAAATGTTAAAAGGGGAGTCGTTCGAATGTCTACTGTCGAAGAGAATGGGCAAGCTCAAATCGGAGATATCGTAACATTTACACGCAAGAAAGAGCAGTGGATGGGAAAAGTCGTTCCGTCCGGATGTGCAAATTCAGTGATCGTCGATTTACGCGTGATGGAAGAACTTCCTGATCGGGAAAATTCCTCTTACCTTACCTGCGTCAACCATAAAAACTACCATATCGTCTCACGGGCGACCGAAACGTCCGTGGAATAATAAATTCAGGCAGCGTACCTGTCCGGGGTCTCTCCGGGCAGGTATTTTTATGTCCGGCCTCCGGGGCAATGGAGTCACCACAGACAGGACGTGGTAAACTTTTTGACAACAACTATCCTAAAAGGAGTTCAGTGATGTCTTTATTTGAGAAATGGAATAAATATATGTTCGAGACGTTATTCGGGAGTACGGAGCATTGCATCGTCGTAGTGGATAAAGAAGGGGTCATCACTTATATAAACAGCGGGTATGCTGATTTTATCGGTGTGGACCGGAAAAAAGCCGAAGGAAGACACGTTACGGAAGTCATCGAAAACACGCGTATGCATATCGTGGTGGAAACGGGCCGGGAAGAGGTAGCGGATCTTCAGTACATACGCGGGGACTACATGATCGCCAACCGCATTCCTGTCTTTGAAGACGGAGAGCTTACAGGGGCGTTTGGTATGGTGCTGTTCCGTGATACGGATGAGTGGAAAGTGATGAACACGAATGTCAAAGAACTGCTGATGGAGCTTGAGTCCTACCGGGAAAATTTCAAAAAGAACACCGGCGCCTCCTACTCCCTTCATAACATCGTCTCCCATTCCCCGAAAATGATGGAAGTGAAAGACACGGTAAGAAAGATAGCGACAGGGGATGCATCTGTGCTGTTGAGAGGGGAGAGCGGGACCGGGAAGGAACTGTTCGCTCACAGTCTCCACAATTTAAGTGAGCGGAACGGGGAACCCTTTATCAAAGTGAACTGTGCAGCAATCCCCGAGCAGCTGTTTGAAGCGGAGCTGTTCGGCTATGAGGAAGGAGCGTTCACCGGGGCGAAAAAAGGCGGGAAAGCCGGTAAGTTCCAGCTTGCCGACGGCGGGACGCTTTTTCTCGATGAAGTCGGGGACATGCCGCTGCACGCCCAGGTGAAAATATTACGTGCCCTGCAGGAAGGGGAAGTGGAGCCGCTCGGCTCGGAGACATCCGAACTGGTGGACGTACGCGTCGTGGCAGCTACGAATCAGGCGCTTGAGGAACTGATCAGCCGCCAGGAGTTTCGGGAAGACCTGTACTACCGGATCAACGTCGTGTCTGTCGATATCCCTCCCTTGCGCGAACGGCCGGAAGATATCCGTCTGCTTGCCAAATACTTCCTCAGTAAAACCGGGGACAGCAGGAGGAAGAAAGTCGAGGGATTCTCCGAAGCGGCCATTCAGGTGCTTGAGGGGTATCCGTGGCCCGGAAACATACGTGAACTTGAAAATACGATCGAGTCGGCGGTGCATATGGCGGACGGGACTTACATCGAAGTGTCCGACCTTCCCGGGAGTATAACAGCCGCTTCCGTTACCGAAGAGGAAAGCCTGAAAACGATACTGGAACGAGTGGAGAAAGAAACGATCGAGCAGGCTCTCACGAGGACCTCGGGGGACAAAAATGCGGCCGCTGCACATCTCGGCATCGGAAAGACGAGCCTTTATGATAAAGCGAAAAAATACGGTATATGACTGGCAGGTGACACCTTCACAAAACAGCCATTCCGGAAAAGCGGAAACTATTCCGCAAATCCGGAATGGTTTTTTATTTATGATGTAAGGGTTTTCATAAAGGTGTGCCGAAATTTTTCCGGAAATCCGGAAAAGGAGAAAAAGATACCCCTGTCTGCCGGCGTCCGGAAAGTTGGCACGATTCTTGCATAAGTAAGGGAGAAGGGAGTGGAACATATGAAAAAGATATATACAACGTTTCAGGAAGCGGTTAAGGAAATAAGGGATCATTCCACTGTGATGGTAGGAGGGTTCGGGCTCGTCGGGATACCGGAGAATCTCATACTCGGCATCGTCGAATCCGGAGCGAAACATCTGACGGTCATCTCCAACAACTGCGGAGTGGACGACTGGGGACTCGGCCTTCTGCTTGAGAATAAGCAGATTGATAAGATGATCGGGTCATACGTCGGGGAAAACAAGGAGTTTGAACGGCAGGTTCTTGCGGGGGAGCTGGAAGTCGAGCTTACGCCGCAGGGGTCACTGGCAGAAAAAATCCGGGCCGGAGGTGCAGGGATTCCCGCTTTTTATACACCCGCCGGAGTCGGAACACCGATTGCCGAAGGAAAAGAGATCCGGGAATTCGACGGCAGAGAATACGTGCTGGAGGAAGCGCTCACGGCTGATGTGAGTCTGGTCCGGGCAGCGCGCGCGGACCGTTTCGGGAATCTCGTCTACAACAAAACCGCCCGCAACTTCAATCCGGAAATAGCGGCAGCCGGGAAAGTGACGATTGCCGAAGTCGAAGAACTCGTGGATCCCGGAGAACTGGACGGCGATCACATCCATACGCCGGGAATCTACGTCCAGGGTCTTATCGAAGGACAGCAGGAGAAAAGAATTGAACGTCTGACCGTGCGTCAGGAAGCATAACGAAGGAGGAGTCGAAATGAGCACTGTAAAACAGGACAAAGCAGTCCAGAGAGAAAAAATAGCAAGAAGAGCCGAACGCGAAATTGAAAGCGGTTTCTACGTAAACCTCGGTATCGGTATGCCGACGATGGTGGCAAATTATATACAGCCCGGGAAAGAAGTGGTACTGCAGTCGGAAAACGGGCTGCTCGGGATCGGTCCGTCGCCTTATGAATCGGAAGTGGACCCGGATTTGATCAACGCCGGGAAGGAGACGGTGACCGCATCTGTCAGCGGTTCCTACTGCAGCAGCGCCGAATCCTTCGCGATGATTCGCGGGGAGCATCTGGATCTTGCAATTCTCGGCGGAATGGAAGTGGCAGCGAACGGAGATCTGGCCAACTGGATGATTCCCGGCAAAGTGATCAAAGGCATGGGCGGCGCGATGGATATCGTACACGGGGCGAAAAAGATCGTCATCATTATGGACCACGTCAGCAAACACGGGACCCCGAAAATACTGAAGGAATGCACGCTCCCGCTTACCGGGAAGGGAGTCGTGGACCGTATTATAACGGACCGGGCTGTCATCGACGTAACGGACGCAGGTCTCCTACTCCGGGAAGTGGCGGAAGGATTTACCGTCCGGGAGGTTATAGACAGCACGGAAGCACCGCTCGAAGTGAGCGGATCACTGAAAGAAGCGGGTTATTAAAAAGGAGGAGACGAAATGAAAGGACAGATCGTATTTATTACAGGAGCAGCAAGCGGTATCGGTTATGAAGTGGGGGCGGCTTTTGCGAAAGAGGGAGCCAAAGTCGTGCTCAGTGATATAGACGAAGCGAAGGTGAAGGATGCGGCAGGAACCTTGAGAGATTCAGGGTATGAAAGCGAAGGGGTCGTCTGTGACGTAACGAAAGAAGAAGAAATCCAGCAGGCGATCGACTACGTAGTGGATACGTACGGCCGGCTCGACGTCCTGATCAATAATGCAGGACTACAGCACGTGGCGTCCGTCGAGGATTTTCCGACAGAAAAATTTGAACTGATCAACCGGGTGATGCTGGTGGCTCCGTTCATGGCAACGAAGCACGTATTTCCGGTAATGAAAAAGCAGGGGAGCGGCCGGATCCTGAATATGTCCTCCATTAACGGGCTCGTCGGATTTGCCGGCAAGGCCGCCTACAACAGCTCCAAACACGGGGTGATCGGCCTGACGAAAGTGACGTCGCTCGAAGGTGCAGAGCACGGCATTACAGTGAATGCTCTTTGCCCGGGCTATGTGGATACGCCGCTCGTCCGGAATCAGCTTGAAGACCTGGCAGAGAACAGAAACACGTCTCTCGAAAACGTTCTGGAAGACGTCATTTATCCACTCGTTCCCCAGAAACGCCTGCTTTCCGTACAGGAAGTGGCGGATTACGCCCTGTTTCTGGCCGGTGATAAAGCCCGCGGGGTGACAGGTCAGGCGGTTGTCATCGATGGCGGGTACACGGCTCAGTAAATACGGAATGTAAACTAAAGGAGGAGTAAACACATGTTTGGAATTTTTCTTGGACTCGCCGTATTAATGGTTCTCGCCTATATCGGATGGTCGATTATCTGGGTGGCGCCGATTGCTGCCGGAGTCGTGGCGCTTACGGGCGGGCTCGATCTGCTCGATGCCTATAAAGATACGTATATGGGAGGGTTCGTAGACTTTGTGAAATCATGGTTCCCTGTTTTCATGCTCGGGGCCATCTTCGGGAAGCTGATGGAGGACACGGGAATGGCGCGTTCCGTTGCGGTCGCTTTTACGAGGGTTATCGGAACAAACCGTGCTATTCTCGGAGTGCTCGTATCTGCAGCCGTGCTGACGTATGGGGGTGTAAGCCTCTTTGTCGTCGTATTCGCCGTTTATCCTTTGGCCCTGTCTTTATTCCGGGAAGCGGATATCAGCCGTAAGCTTATACCGGCTACCGTGGCGCTCGGGGCTTTCATCTTCACGATGACGGCACTGCCGGGGTCGCCGCAGATCCAGAACCTGATTCCGATGGAGTATTTTGAAACGGATGCGATGGCTGCACCTGTAATGGGAATCATCGCCGGAATTATTATGGCGGTCGGCGGTTACCTTTACCTTCGCCACCGGGAACAGAAATTGAGGGAGAAGGGGGAGACCTTCTTTGAACCGGAGGAAAAAGAGAACGTGGGGGAAGATGAAAAAACGCCGATGTTCGTCCTTTCGATACTGCCGCTTTTGACCGTCCTTCTAACGCTGAACCTGCTGCAGTGGGATATCGTCACCGCCCTCATTTCCGGCATCGTTCTGATCATGCTGTTGAACGTTACGAAGTACGCGAAATTCATCGGGGCGATGAACAAAGGGGCGAGCGGTTCGGTGCTTGCAATCATCAATACGAGCGCGGCTGTCGGTTTCGGTACCGTAGTCCGGGAAGTGCCGGGATTTGAACGTCTGACGGAAATGCTCATGGGTGTCAAAGGGAACCCGCTCATCTCGGAGGCGGTTGCAGTCAACGTTCTTGCAGGAGCGACGGGGTCTGCTTCCGGAGGAATGGGGATCGCCCTTGAGGCACTCGGTTCCAAATACTATCAGATAGCTCTCGAGACAGGCATAAGTCCGGAAGCTTTCCACCGGGTAGCCTCCCTCTCTTCGGGCGGACTGGATGCACTTCCGCATAACGGAGCGGTCCTTACTCTTTTCGCTATTACAGGGATGACTCATAAAGACAGTTATCGCGATATTTTTGTCGTAGCCATCCTTATCCCTATCATTTCCGTAGCCGTGGTCATTCTGCTTAACACTATCGGTGTTCTTTAATAAATGCTTAATAAATAAGAAGGTTCGAGGGTTGTATATTTAATTTTGATGCCAATAGTGGTAAACTGTTTATGGAATAAAATATACTGGAAAAGATGTACATTCAGTGAAGCCTAGCCTGCAACGATGCATCTTTTCTTCAATACATAGGGAGAAGGATCGGACATATGAGTAATCAACGTACACAAAAAGAAGTCATTTTGATTGGTGCCGGGATTATGAGTGCCACGTTGGCAACGCTTTTGAAGGAACTGGCTCCTGAGTGGAACATTAAAGTATTCGAACGGCTCGATGAACCGGGCAGAGAAAGCTCGAACGTGTGGAACAACGCCGGGACGGGTCACGCAGCCCTGTGTGAACTGAACTACACGAAAGAAAAAGAGGACGGCTCCATCGACATCAGCAAAGCCGTAAGTATCAACGAGAAATTCGAAGTATCCAAACAGTTCTGGTCGTTTCTCGTAAAGCAGGGCCTCATCAGGGATCCGCAGGAATTCATCCAGCCGGTTCCGCACATCAGCTTCGTACACGGTGAGGATCACGTGGATTTTTTAAGAAAACGTTACGAGAAAATGATAGCGCATCCACTTTTTGAAGGGATGAAGTATGCGGAAGACCTTGAAACATTGAAGAACTGGCTTCCGCTTATGATGAACAACCGTCCGGAAGGCGAAGCGATCGCCGCTACGAAAATCGACTCCGGCACGGACGTCAATTTCGGTGTGCTCACCCGTCTTCTGTTTGAACAGGCGACTACCGGAAACGTGGACGTCCGTTATAACCAGGAAGTTTCTGACTTGAAACAGCTCGATAACGGAGAGTGGGAAGTGCAGGTACGTAACGAAAAAGAAGGGCGGATCGAACACCATCAGGCGCCTTTCGTATTTGTCGGCGGAGGCGGCGGAAGTCTCCACCTTCTTCAGAAATCCGGAATTCCGGAAGGACAAGGGTTCGGCGGCTTCCCGGTAAGTGGTCAGTTCCTCTTCTGTGATAAACCGGAAGTCGTGAAGCAGCACCGCGGAAAAGTATACAGCAAAGCACCGGTCGGAGCTCCTCCGATGTCCGTGCCGCACCTGGATACCCGCTTCATTGACGGAAAAGAAACCCTTCTGTTCGGACCGTTCGCAGGCTTCTCGCCGAAATTCCAGAAGACAGGCTCTCTTACGGACCTCCTGACTTCCGTGAAACGGGACAACCTGTTTACGATGATGGCGGCAGGAGTGAAAAACGTGCCACTTACGAAGTATCTTATTCAGCAGCTGATGCTTTCGAAGGAAGAGCGCGTCGAAGCTCTCCGTGAATTCGTACCGGAAGCCGTCGACGAAGACTGGAACCTCGTTACGGCCGGTCAGCGCGTACAGGTGCTGAAAGACACGGAAGAAGAAGGACGGGGAACACTGCAGTTCGGAACGGAACTCGTAACAGGAGCGAACGGATCCATCGCAGCTCTTCTCGGGGCATCCCCGGGAGCATCGACAGCCGTGTCGATCATGTTCGATCTGATGAAGGAGTGCTTCCCGGACTATATGGACGAATGGGAACCTAAGATCAAAGAAATGGTGCCATCGTACGGCGTGACTCTCGCAGATGACCGCCAGCTGATTCAGGAAATCCAGGAATACACGACGGAAACACTGAATCTTACAGGACGTATGGCCACAAGCAACAACTGAACGCCATAAGCCTCACCTCCGACTGGGGGAGAGGCTTTTTTGTGTGGCGCCGATTTTTTGCGTGCCCCTGGTGGCCTTTTTCACGGTCCGACCGTCACGATTAGCGGGGAAACGTGCCCTTCGCAGGGAAAAGACGGGCTTGAAGGTAACGATTAGGGAGGAATCGTGCCCTTCGCAGGGAAAAGACGGGCTTGAAGGTAACGATTAGGGAGGAATCGTGCCCTTCGCAGGGAAAAGACGGGCTTGAAGGTAACGATTAGGGAGGAATCGTGCCCTTCGCAGGGAAAAGACGGGCTTGAAGGTAACGATTAGGGAGGAATCGTACCCTTCGCAGAGAAAAGACGGGCCTGAAGGTAACGATTACGGTGTTTTCCTGCCGATCGCAAGACTCCTCCCGCTGCGAAGGTCAGGATAAACCGGACAGACAATTTCACACAAACAAAAAGCCTGTCCGAAAAGGACAGGCTTACATAACAGTGTTTATTTTTTATTGACGGAAGCGTCGTAAATAGAATCTACAGCTTTTTGAAGCGTATTGTTGAATTCTTCATCGGACTGCTTCACTTCTACGTCCGTTACGAGCGCACGGGAGAAGCTTGCGATGATGTTATCGTTCGCTTTCAGTTTCTGGTTAGCTTCATCACGGGAGTAACCGCCGGAAAGCGCTACGACGCGAACAACGCGCGGGTGGCCGGTAAGTTCTTTGTACGTATTCGCATTAGTCGGAATCGTAAGCTTGAGCATTACGTTCTGATCTTCGGACAATTCGTCGAGATGTTTCTTAAGCTCGACTTTGAGAATTTCCTCGGACTTCACTTTATCGGAACTGTCGATATCCACTTCCGGCTCGACGATAGGAATCATGTCGTAGCTCAATACTTTTTTGGCTACTTCGAACTGCTGGTTTACAAGTTCTTTGATTCCTTCTGCATTCGGGTCATGAACGACGGAGCGCTCTTTCGTACCGAAAATGTTACGCTCGTTGCCGCGGCGAAGTTTTTCGTCGAGGTCTTTGATAGGTTTCATCAGCTGAACGCCGTTCTCTTTCTCGGCAAGACCGCTGTCGATTTTAAGGAAAGGAACGATGCCTTTGGATGCAAGGTAGTCTCCTGTGTACTGACCTTCGATTTCACGGTCCATCGTCTGTTCGAAAAGGATCGAACCGATGATTTTGTCAGAGCTGAAGGCAGGAGATGTGATGATACGTGTTCTCATCTGATGTACAAGATCGAACATCTCATCTTCGTTGGAGTACTGATCTTCTCCTACACCGTATGCAGCAAGAGCTTTTGGTGTGCTTCCGCCACTCTGGTCAAGAGCTGCGACGAAGCCGCCTTTATTTTTCATTTGTTCAAAATGCTGTTTGTTCATTCCATTCACTCCTTCTTTTTGATCCTGGTACGATTATAACATGCTTGTGTTCACTCATGAAGCAGTTTGGACGTTTCCTGGTGAAGTAAACGCTTCCTTTTGAAATAAAGGGATCTGAAGCGATTGAGAGAAGGTTTTCGCATAGTTTTTAAGAGGAGATCGGTCGTGGTTTTGTGCAGGACTTTTGACTTTCCTCTCCGATTGCTCTAACTTTCAGAGTAGATTCTTACTCACAAAAAGGAGTGAACGACATGAAAGCAATCGTAATCAATGAATATGGTCATAAAGAACAATTGCAGGAACAGGAAGTTGAAAAACCGACCCCCGGAAAAGGCGAGGTGCTCGTCCAGACGAAAGCGACATCCATCAACCCGATCGACTGGAAAATCCGCGAAGGATATCTGAGACAGATGGTAGAATTTGATTTTCCTCTCATTCTCGGCTGGGACGTCGCCGGCATCGTCGCTGAGACGGGAGAAGGGGTAACGTCCTATCAAAAAGGAGACCGTGTCTTTGCCCGTCCCGACCTGACCGGAAAAGGGACGTATGCGGAATATACCCTCGTTGCCGAACGTCTTCTTGCACCGCTTCCGGAAAATGTCAGTTTTGAAGAAGGAGCGGCTACTCCGCTCGCAGGTCTTACTGCCTGGCAGTGCCTGACGGACGTAACCCGCGTCCAGGAAGGTGAGAAAGTTCTCATTCAGGCCGGTGCGGGCGGCGTCGGTTCCTATGCGATCCAGTTCGCAAAAGAATTGGGGGCTTACGTGGCGACGACCGGAAGTACGAAGAACGTCGATTTCCTTAAATCTCTCGGAGCCGATGAAGTCATCGACTACACGAAAGACGACTTTGCCGAAGTGCTGAACGACTACGACGTCGTGTTTGATATGCTTGGTGGAGATGTTCTGGACAAAGCGTTCGACGTACTGAAAAAAGGCGGACGTCTCGTAACGATCGCCGGGCAGCCGGATGAAGAAAAGGCGAAGGCGAACGATATCGAAGCGACCTCTTTCTGGCTCGAGCCGGACGGCAAGCAGCTCAAGGAAATCGCCGACCTTATGGAGGCAGGAAAAGTCAAAGCGAACATCGGTCACCGTTACCCGCTTACGACTGAAGGACTGCAGGAAGCCCACGGTCTAAGCGAAACACACCATGCCAAAGGAAAAATCGTGATCAACGCCTAAATAAAACATGTATGGAAGAAAAGGGCAGGGGGAAACCCTGCTCTTTATTTTAGGAAATGTGACCTTCGTGCATCCGGAAAACCTGCGAAGGGAAGTAATACTCTTAGGTTACTGCCTTTACAGAATGGGAATAGTTCTTTTAGAAGGAAGAGACAGGAGTGGAAGCTATGAATACCAGTTATGAACAACAGGCGGAGAATTATATTTTCCGACTGCTTCTGCAAAGCATTATTCGTGAAAATCTCGTATCTTTTAACAAAACGCCGCAAGGATTGGAAATAGAAGTCCCGAAAGGCGGTCGCGTGGAGGTGCCGGTGTCACGCACGTACATACTGGGTCACATAGACATCGGGGGAAGCCCGGTCTACGTCGACCTTTCCGGAAAAAGACAGGAGCTTCAGCGGATGGAGGAGCTGCTGATGCTGCTCGGGTTCAGAAATGAATCGTTCGTTAAAGAAATGATGAACAGTGCACTGAATTATGCCTCCGCACTCGAAGCTTTCGATAAAAGAAAAGAAGACGTGCCAACGCATCAGGATACCTGGGACTACATCGTCCGACGGAGAGGGGAGGACCCGGACTTTTCCCCGCTCGTCTTCTTTGAACAGTGGGTAATTGACGGCCACACTACGCACCCGGGCACAAGAACGAGACTTCCGATGTCTCCGGAGGACGTGAGAAAATACGCACCGGAATGGGGAGCATCTCCCGGCCTCGTACCTCTGGCCGTCCGCGACGATAAGGTGGGGGAGACGGCGCCTTTTCATACGACGATGACCGGGGCGCTGACAGAAGCGTCAGCTGAGGTCAAAAAGGAATTCGAAGCCCTATCCGGTTCTTATCGTCTCATCCCGCTGCACCCGTGGCAGGCGGACCACACGCTGCCCGTCTACTATAAAAAGGAACTGGAGGACGGGACGATGATTCCGCTGGCTTCCAGGCTTCCCTCTTATGCGCTTATGTCGTTCCGGACGATGGCGCTTGCCGGGTACGGGGCTCCTCATCTGAAGACGGCGATGAATGTACAGATGACGAGTGCCGTCCGGACTGTCTCCGCAGCTTCGACGAGGAACGCGCCGGTCATGGCCGGGTTGTTAACGGAAATTGCCGGTAAAGATGCTGATATCGGGGAAACGACGACGTTCTCCCGTGATCTTGCCGGTATCTACTACGCCCCGGGCGACGACGGGGACCGTAACTTTTTTGAGAAAAACGCGGCTTCCATTCTGCGGGAAAATCCGGAAGCGTCTCTTAAAAAAGGGGAGATAGCCATGCCGGCAGCAGCATTTATCTCCGCTTCTCCTGTAACCGGTTCGCTTTTGATAGAGGAACTGGCGGGGGAGACGACGGAAGAAGCCTTTATTTCTTTTCTTGAAACATATGCACGTGTGCTGCTGCCGGGAGTGACGAGACTTATGAGCGAATACGGAATTGCCATGGAGGCCCATCTGCAGAATACTGTTGTCATTTTAAAAGACAGGCGCCCTGTACGTATCGATATCCGTGACTGCGGAGGTGTGCGTATCCTGCCGGAGCGGCTGAACCGCCATTTCAAGGAAGCACCTATCGACCCGTCGACGAAGCTCCTCACCGATAAGGAAGAAGACCTGACCGATATTTTCTCCCACGCCCTCTTCCATAATCACCTCGGGGAAATCATCATGATTCTCGCCCGCCGGCATGCACTTCCGGAATCAGGCATGTGGGAGACGGTGCGCCGGGTTTTCAGAGAAAGTATGGACGCCGTGGGCACGGCGGAAGCTGAACGTGATCAGGAGAGACTCATGACGCGCCCGGCCCGTATGAAGTCTCTCGTCCGTATGCGACTGTCCGGCCAGTTTACGGATTACGAATTCGTAGACACCCCGAATCCATTTCAGGAAGGAGGTAACCCGGTATGATGAGCCGTCCGATCAAAACGCTGTCCGGTGAAAAACTGCTGGAGGAAGAAAGGAAATGCCTTCAGTTTCTTGAAAAAGATGAACCGGCGTACGTACCCTCGTTCCTCCGCTTCATCTCCGCCGGCCGCAGCGGTATTCTGCACAAACTGGCCTCTGCCGTACTGAGAGAGGGTCTCTACGAAGAATCGTCGGAGGAGTACGGAGAAGACGGTTCGCTTCTCAGCAAAACTCTGCACTTCCCCGGTTATTCGGTCGTATTCCCGATACGGGCGGTATATGCTTTCAATCGTATCGAAACGACAGGAGAGATCACTTACGTAAACGCGGAAGGCGAGACCTCCGTACGGACTGCTTCGATGCTTGCAGGCCTCCTGTTTAAAGAGGAAGAGTATCCGAACCTTTCCTATTTTCAGAAGGAGCTCGACAACGGCACGGCGAACCTTTCTCTTGCCTATGCAGGAGAAGTTGTGCAGGGTGGAGGCAAAAGGAAGGATCATCTGTTTTTTGAACAGCAGGTTACCGAAGGACACCACCTCCATCCGGGCGCGAAGACGCGCCTCGGTCTTTCCTACAAAGACTCTTTCCGCTATTCCCCTGAATTCGGGCACACGTTTCCTGTCCGGTTCGCTGCGGTCCGGAAAGCGAGATGGACTTCCCGTGAGCCGTCGCTTCTCTATACACACTTTTCGGAGTGCTATCGTAAAAGTGAAGAAGAACTGGAGAGGAGGGGATACGAGCCTTCGAACTTTGCTATTGTCCCTGTACACGAATGGCAGTTCATTCATGCGCTTCCCTCTATTTATGAGAAAGAAATCATAGACGGGACCGTCATATTACTGGAAGACGTGTATCTTCCCGTAAAAGCGACATCTTCTTTCCGTACGCTCGTCCCGGTGTCGGGGGAGGGGCCTGCGCTGAAACTTGCGGTGAACAGTCAGATGACTTCCACCGTGCGCTCCATTTCTCCGCAGACAGCAGGGAACGCCCGCATCGTCAGTGAGCTGCTCCATTCTATCTTTGAACAGGAATCATTCTCGGGGTTCACCCCTCTTTATGAACTTGGCGGAGGATCTTTTGCCTCCGATGATAACTTGAAAAAGAGGAACCTGACGATGCTTTTGAGAGAGAACATTACCCCTTATCTCGAGGAAGGGGAAGAGGCGATCGCCGGTATGGCTCTTTACGCGGAAGAGCCGGGCGGGGAGGGGACGATTCTGCAGACGCGCTTTCGTCAGTATGCAGCAGAGAGACGTCTCCCGGAACGCGAGGCCGCTTCGGCTTTTTTTCGGGAGTATTGCGGGGTCGTGCTTCCGCCTTACCTTACACTTATGACTAAATACGGTGTGGCGCTTGAAGGACACCTGCAGAACAGTGTACCCGTTTTTAAAAACGGAGGCATTACCCGCTTCTTTTTTCGCGACTGGGGCGGCTCGCGCTTCTATGAGGCGCGACTGAATGACCGGGGTCTGGACCCGGAATTCATGGAAGGTTCGGTATCTGTTACCGAAGAGGCAGCTTCGATGCACCACAAGCTGTACTACAGCGTATTTCAAAACCACCTCGGTGAAATCATCCGCCAGCTCGTTGAAGCGACGGGCGTGGGGGAAATGGAGTTCTGGAAGATTGCCCGGGAAGTATGCCACGGTACGTATGACCAGCTGGCTTCGGAAGTACCGGAGGAAGCGGAAACGGATCGGAAATTCTTAAAGCAGAAGACCGTGATGCACAAATCCCTTACGAAAATGCGTCTGTACGGAGAAAAAGAGGAGTGGTTCAGTGAAGTGTCGAACCCGCTCTACGAAGGAGAAGAATGATGGAAGCAGTCAGAGAATACATTCAGAATCAGAAGAGTCCCGTCTGCGCCTATATTTATGATCTGCCGGGATTGAAAAAACATGCGGAGACGATGAAAGCCGGTCTTCCCGGTCACTGCCGGCTGTATTACGCCGTAAAAGCGAATCCTGATCCGGAGATTATCCGGACGCTCGAGCCGGTCGTGGACGGATTCGAAATCGCCTCCGGAGGAGAAATGGACCGGACGTGGAGCGGACCGCGTATATTCGGGGGTCCTTCTAAAAAGGAAGAAGAGGTTATGCGCGCGCTTGAGGACCCGGACATGCTTCTGAACGTGGAAAGTTTCCAGGATTTAAGGCGTATAGCTTACTTTGCCGGCAAGGAGGGGCGGAGGGCGAACGTTCTGCTTCGGGTGAATCTAAAAGAGGACGTGTCAGAGAGCCGTCTGAAAATGTCCGGGGTGCCGACACAGTTCGGAGTCGAAGAAGAGTGGATGCCGTCTTTGATCGAAGAAGCTTTTGCCTCTCCCCATATATCCATCCGGGGGTTCCACTTCCATGCCATGTCGAATAATCTCGATGCCGGAGTCCACGTGGCGTTTGCGGAGCTCGCAGTACATAAAGCTCTCCAGTGGCAGGAGGAATACGCTCTCGATACGTCTGTTATCGACCTCGGTGGAGGGTTCGGTATCAATTACTGGAACCCGGAACATCCTTTTGACTGGAGTACTTTCGTGCAGGGTATAACGGAAATCGATACAAAAGGCCACGAGCTGATTCTTGAAGTCGGCCGTTACGTGACGGGAGACAGCGGTTTTTACGTCACGGAAGTGGTGGACGTGAAGGAGAATCATGGGCAGGCATTCGCCGTAGTCCGGGGAGGGACGCATCATCTGCGGTTCCCGGCGGCCTGGAAGATAAGTCAGCCCTTTTATATCGTGGCAAGAGAGGAGTGGGGGTATCCGTTTGCGCGGCCGGGGATAGAGAACACGGAAATCGTAATCGCAGGGGAGCTGTGTACTCCGAATGATCTGCTCGTGCGCGGGGAGTACGTGGAATCACTCCGGGCGGGAGATACGGTAGTGTTCACCCAGGCCGGGTCATATGCCTGGACGATCTCCCATCATGATTTCCTGAGCCATCCGCATCCGGAGATCGTTTATATCAGGTGAGCCCGGGGCAAAACTGAATAGACACAAAAAACCGAACTGAAGAGTTCGGCAGGCTGTCGAGAAAGTCTCGGCAGCTTTTATTTGTTTTCTGTTTTTTAATAGATCACTTCGTTAATTTGTTATAATAGCTGTAACTTATCAACG
>NZ_FTOK01000026.1:0-1994 GCF_900156705.1 Salimicrobium salexigens
GCAACAGAAGTAACGGTGAACCAGGTAGATAATTCTTATAATCAGCATATGCATGTTTTGCTTTGTGTAGAAAACACTTATTTTAAAAATACGGAGAATTATATTACGCAAAAGCAGTGGGCTGCTTTTTGGAAAAAAACGATGAAATTAGAGTACGATCCAGTCGTACATGTTCAGAATATAAAACCTAAAAATAAAAATAAAAGTGATATTAAATCAGCGATAGACGAGACAGCAAAATATCCTGTAAAAGATACCGATTTTATGACAGATGATAAAGAGAAAAATTTAAAACGGTTATCAGATCTGGAAGAAGGTTTACGCCAAAAAAGATTAATTTCTTATGGTGGTCTGTTGAAACAAATACATAAAAAGTTGAATCTTGATGATGCAGAAGATGGCGATTTGGTTCATGCTGAAGAAGATGAAAAACAGGCAAATGAAGATAGCTTTTCTATTATTGCTATGTGGAATTGGGAAAGACAAAATTATTTTATAAAAGATTAACTTAACGTGCGTAAGAAGTTATCATTTGAGCTTCTTACGCACTTTTTCATAGAGAAATAGGGACATTTGTAAAAGTAACGCAAAATTGTAGTAACCCTACACAAAAGTGGCACAAGTGTGTACACAAGTGGTACAGGTATGCACAAAAGTGACACAAAAAGGCGTTACCCCCTGTACAAAAGTGACACAAAGCGAAAAATCATGTACCCACGAAAAATCCGGCTCTGCCGGATACCCCAATCACGTTTGGGGTCATTTTTTCCTTATGCTCTTTCTACCTTTCCCTATAAGTATCTAATTCCGTTAGAAAAGGAGTGCGTTTTTTTGAACTTCAAGTCATGAAAAACAAGAAATGAACAGTATTACATCAAACGCTTATAGGCTTAAGAGAGACGTTTGATAATGGTGATAGGGATAAAAGCTATGGAGAAATGGTCTAAAAAGCTGTGAGACCTCTTATTTGGATTTCTGAGCCTATCAGGTAATGATTATGACGCAGAATCAACGAAGTCTTTTTGTCGTGAAGAATCTTTCACGTAAACTGAATACCGTTTGGCTCGCAAGGGCGAATTTTGCCCTGCGGCCTATCTTTAGAAAGTGTGAAAGGTGCAAGGTTCACGACAAAAAGGAATCGGCTGATTCGAGTAATAAAAATGACCATAGAAAAAAGACTAGATCCAGGTGAAATGGGTCTAGTCTTTGGGGTTTTTTTATCGTTTTGAGTGGTGCGAAAAACGAGTTCTCTCTTATCTAGATACATATAGAAACAACAGCATTACTGAAATATAATGAAAAACACTGACACACCAGTACCTCAAGGTCTATTTTTACCTTAAAAAAGGTTGAAAATAAAAACTCCCTCTGTTACTGTTTAAGTTACCACACCAAAACAGATAAAAGAAGGAGTTCTCAACTATGTCTAATAATACAACAAATAGGTCAGAGAAATCAAGAGTGTTGGTAGATAAAACGAAAAATGGGAATGTAAGACCCTGGAGAGAGAAAAAGATAGCTAGTGTTGATTACTTTCAGTTGCTGCACATTTTAGAGATGAAAAAGTCTGAGAGAGTCAGAGATTGTGCTAATGTTTTAGAATATCGACAAGATCGGTTAACTGGAGAACGTGATTTATATAAGGTGTGGTTTTGTAAATCTCGTTTATGTCCTATGTGTAATTGGAGGAGAGCCATGAAACATGGTATTCAATCACAAAAGGTGGTAGCTGAGGTTATTAAACAAAAACCAAAAGCTAGATGGTTATTCCTAACGTTATCTGTCAAAAATGTTTACGATGGTGACGAAATTAATCAAAGTTTATCTGAAATGGCTAAGGGTTTTAGAAATATGACTCAATATGCGAAAGTGAAGAAAAATTTAATTGGTTTTATGAGAGCAACAGAAGTAACGGTGAACCAGGTAGATAATTCTTATAATCAGCATATGCATGTTTTGCTTTGTGTAGAAAACACTTATTTTAAAAATACGGA
>NZ_FTOK01000005.1:0-245793 GCF_900156705.1 Salimicrobium salexigens
CTGTACGAACGAAGTTCGATTATCTTAACATCGAACAAAGGTCCTGAAGAATGGGGAGAACTCCTTGGAGATCAGGGAATCACCACAGCTATTTTAGATCGTATTCTCCATCGTTCCGAGGTTCTTCATTTTGATGATAAGAGTCACAGAATGAAGAACCGTAAGTCTTTATTTTAACCGAAAAGTGTCCAAGCCTACCGAGCAAAAAGTGTTCAGAAAGACTTGACGGTTACAAACGGACGTAATCTTCAAAGATAGAGATAACTAAGTTAGTAAAAGGTGTATGGAAATCGTATTAAGAAAGATATCATTGTTTCTTTATCTAGAAGTATATCGATGATAGAACTAAAAAACGCCCACCTCCAGTGTGAAAAAGGTGGGCAGAAATTTGTCATAGGTATACCTTTGTATACCTACGCACCTACTTGCGAATGGAGCGCTGAGCCTCTCCAAAGAGAGTCGCGTACCCCCGCGGCGATATACCGAGCGATCGAAACAGCTTGTCATACATATGGACCTCAAGACCACCTGAACCGCCCTCGGCTCGTGTGACGGTTGTAAGATCAATATCGGCTTTGTCGGCAAGCTCTTTTTGCGTGAGCGACGCCTCCATACGGGCGGAAAAGGCAGCGCTTCCCAATATCGCACCGATACCGTGGAAGAATACCTCAGTCTCCGGAAGTTCTTTGACGATGTCATCCGTACGAGTCAGGTCCTTCATCGAATCATCTCCTTCCAATTCAGAACTAGGTGAATAAACTTTTCATTTTCGATTGAAGAAAGCCTGGAATAGAAAGTAAATGATAACGCCAATTAGAAAAGACAGCAGAAGACCTAAAACATTTGCGTCTGAAGAAAAATCAGCCCCTTGAATTTCTATACCATAGAGGTTATAACCAAAAAAACTAGGAGCTTGTTTAAAATCTGTATATCCTAACAAAATCATTACTATAGGTGCAGATAAAACAACTAAAATAAAAAGAAACATAAAACATAAACCATTAAAAATACTTTTCAGGTACTTCATTAACTAGTCTCCTTCTTTTATTTTCTTGAAATTGTTCACAGCATTTTTACCGTCTGGAAGCGATGGATGTAAAAATAGTATATTAAAAAGAGATAACAAAAATAAAACCGATACATAATTTGATTCAATATATAAATTGAGTAATATTGATATAACAATTGGAAACATCGGGGTACCGTCAATAAGTTTGTGTAAAACAGTAGGGTGATCCCCGGAGGAGGGTTAGTTCTCCTCCTCACTTCCGGTCTGTGATCCATAACGCTCCTCAAATATGGCATGAAGTTCAGGGCTTGCTTCTTTGAACCCACGGAGTTTGCGTGTGGACCACTTGGTGTTGCATTCGTCGGAAACCATATAGATTACCTTTTCTACGGCTTCTTCGGACGGCAGACTGTTCATCGTCTTCAAGCGCTTCTTGAATTCCTTCATGGTGCGCTCGATGATATTTGTTGTGTAGATCATCGGCCGGATGGAGGAAGGATAATTCAAGAATGTGGTCAGGATGCGGAAGTCTTCCCTCCAGGATTTTGCGATTTTCGGATATTTCTTCTGCCACGTGTCACAGAAAGCCTCCAGTTGCTTTTCAGCTTCTTCGCTACTGTTGGACTGGTAGATCCCTTTCATATCTTCACTGATGGCGGAACGATCCTTCTTCCGGACCTTGTTCAGTGTGTTCCGTCCTTTATGGACGACACAACGCTGGACATCAGCCTTCGGATAGACGGATTTCATCGCTTCTTCCAGACCGGGAAGACCGTCGAAACTGCCGAGAAGCACCTCTTCACAACCACGACGGTAGAGGTCAGAGAGAACCTCTTCCCAGCCAAGGGAGCTTTCCTGACCGCCGACATAGAAGCCGAGAATCTCTCGATACCCGCCTTCCGTGACCCCGATGACAACGTAGACGACTTCGTTCGCTACGTCGTCCCGGCGCAACTTCAGATACGTCCCATCGAGATAAAGAACGGCATACCTTTTCTGGAGAGGACGCTCCTGCCAGGCACGGATGTCATCCATCACCACGTCCGTGATATTACTGATCGTGCCTGGGGCGTAGGCATGACCAAGAATGCGCTCGAGGAAATGTCCGATTTCACGCGTACTCATGCCTTTCTGATACATCGTGATGATCTTCTCCCCCAGCCACTGTTCATACCGCTGATAAGGTTGGAATACTTCGGTCTGAAACGCATTTCCCCGGTCTCGTGGCACCTGAAGATCTTCGATACGCCCGTATTTCGTGTCCAGTTGACGGCCGTAGCTGCCATTTTTATAGTTTTTCAATTCCGGATGTTCTTCGAAGAACTGGTTCATTTCTTCCTTCATGATCGTTTCCAGCTTCTCCTGGACGAAAGAACAGACCATATCGTCCAATTGATTTTCGAAGTTGTTTTGTCCTATACTTGTAGACATGAGGTAGGGCATCTCCTTTTACTAGTTGATTTGGTCGTTAACTATGAGGATACCCTACCTCTTTTTTTATCTTCAAGAGCTTTTACACAAACTATTGTACGTCATCTAAAATTCCTGCTCATCTTCTTCTAATAAATACCGATTTTTTTCAAATGCATTTATCAATTTCTTAATTGATTTAGTAGGTCCTGATACCATCCCTTTAGTTAGGTCTTGATTTAGACGTTGAGATTTAACTAAATTTTGTTGTGCTATTTTCATTAAATCTTCAATACTATTGTTAACTTCTTTTTTCTCACGCTTTTTATCTGGGTGGGAAAATAACACCCATAACAGAAATCTAATAAATTCAATAACAAATACGGCATACACTTTCTTAAAAAAAGACTCAACTCCCACTTCTTGTATCTATTGTCTTTAAAATGTAGACGTCAAGTCGAACTTGGGTCTTACTCATTTTTGGTGAGAAGCAGCGTGTTCCTTTTTCAATGAAAGAAGAGATTTTTTAGCTTACTGAATTCGGTAAAGCATACGCACACATAATAGTGGGAAACTGGCTCTCCCGTAGAGAAGGCGTTTCATCATTTTCAATCGATTTATTTGCCCTTCGACATATCCATTACTATCTTCGTTCATGAAGGCATGCAGGGTTGGTTGAAAGTCTGTAAGCAACCTTTTGGTAAACGTCTTTGTGAAAGGGTCCTTTCTTTGTTTTTCAAATAGAATGAGAAATCGCAATCCTTGCAAGCTTTCGAGCAAGAAGTTTTCCATCATAGACTTCTTTGCTTGAGGGACTTGTGGGGCCATTCGCTGTGAATTTAAACAAATCAATCTTTTTCGGCCGGAGACTTTTAATCATTTTTAGCATCAAAGAGATATGCCACCCGAGAAGTAAGTGATGAGCAAACTAGTGCTCATATCCGTAGGCTTGAAAATAGCTCCGTTTATACAAACATAATATTTTAGCCAATAAAAAAATTGATAACCCTTACGTCGGGGAGATACTGTCTCTGTTCCAAAACTCGTGATTTTCTGAACGTGGAACAAGACCCTTTGTATCAAAATCTCCAATCATTACAAACAGGAGAAAGTTATGATCTTGATGAACAAACAGAAATTCACTATAACACTCATGGGTTATATGAAGTTATAGCAGATGAAACCGAACAAGCATTTTCTTCTCTTGAAGATTGTTATTCTTATATTTCTGCCTTTGGCTTTGAAATAAAGGCTGATCATGTATAAAGACGTTTGATATAATGTCATTGTCTGGATGGATGGTGACAATGCCACAAACGGGCCAATTAATTGAAAAGCACTTGGGGGAATTAGTGTGAATATAAAGCGGTTTTTGTCAGCTGTTTTAACAGGATATCTCTTAATGGCTTTGATAGTGTATCTCTTTTTTGATTACTTTTCTTTAGGGCTCACTGTTGGTTTTATCTTTGGAGTTATTTTATTAGCACTTATCACAACAGTACTAAGAAAACGTATTAAATAAAGCCACAATCGGGCGCAATTCTCTAACAAGGATTAGCGCCCAATGTTGAAGAATCGGAGCCTTTTGTTGGAAAAGGGGGAAGGTAAATTGAACAAACAGACTTTTAACATAATAGGATGGATTTTACTTTTAGTAATGGGAGTATCCTGGATTGTATTTGGTTATTCGAGCTGGTATCTGTTGTTACTCCCATTATCTTATATCAGTTTTTCAATCAGTGATGGTAGCATAAAAAAATTAGGGAAACTGTCTATATCACAAGCTACTTTAATCTTGTTTGCGTTAGCGGTATCGGTGGGTATTGTATTTGGTCTAATTCAATTAGCAAATTACGTCATTAACGAAAAATTACATCTTACAGGAGTAATCAAAACAGTCAGCCAGATAATTGCTATTATTATCTCGTTATACCCTGTTAAGTTTACGTTTGGCAGCATTGTTTATAAGATATACGGTGATTCAAATGCTAATAAAACGTAAGTATTGTTATACAATATTGTGCCAGAATAGGGCGCGATTGCTGAATAAAACCATTTGCCTTAAGGCTTAGGGGGTTGCCATGAAGGCAACCTTTTTTTACATTGAATGTTCAAACAGGGTATAATCTAATTGAACAAAATATGATTGCGAATTAAGATGTTTGGAGTGTTCAGTCCATGTTCAATCTCGAATATTGTTTAACACTCTCCTAAAGCATTGAGACTGTAGAGGGAAACGAACAACCTTTATTTTAAAGCTACACTACATATGACTTATGACATCTATAAAGAAAAGGGAAAACTGGTCATTCGTAAGCAAATGACGAACGCTTTCCTACAAATGATTTGGTAATTTGAGATCTACCCTAGGATGCCTTCTTTTTGTGTTATTGAATTATTGTAGTATTGAGTTAAAGTTCCATTGTGACATTGTGTTACCAATGACTTCATGAACCATGAAGTAAATAACCAGAAGATGAGTAGATCATTCTTTGAAAACGGTAAAGGTGGCGTGAGAAGGGTACATTCCCTTCTCTTTTGTTTACTATACAAAAAGGCGGTAAAACAATGAACCAAAGTAATATTTATGATTTTCTGAACGTTGACCAAGACCCTTTATATCAAAACCTCCAATTATTACAAGTAGGGGAAAGTTATGATCTTAATGACCACACAGAAATTCCCTGTAACGCTCATGGTCTGTATGAAGTTATAGCAGAAGAAACGGAACAAGCATTTTCTTCTCTTGAAGATTGTTACTCCTATATTTCTACCAGTGGCTTTGACATAAAGACCGATCATGTATAAAAACGTTTGTTATAATGGCATTGTCTGGCTGGATGGTGACAATGCCACAAACGGGCCATTTAACGGCACATTGAAAGGTGGTATAAAAGCATATGACAACTAGTAATTCTTCAGAAAAAAGTCCTTGGTATTTAAAAAAAGGCTGGGTATATGCAATGTGCTTAATAACACCGCCAATTGGTTTGATTAATGTTTTATTGAATCGAAATCGTTGGCAACGTGATGAAAAACAATTGTATTTAGGCATTGCTATAATTATGGGCATTGTTTGGCTTTTAAAATTTTTTCCGTTTTGGGTTTCAACCGTATATGCCATTGTTGGATATTTAGTTATCCATATATGGCCTGAGAAACCTGAACAAGAAACATAGTCAAGTTTAGGCAATCGGGCGCGATTCTCTAATAAAGACTTGCGCTCAATATTGAAGAAAAGGGCCAAATTGAGGCATAAAGGAAGGGGAGCTTTTTTGCAACTGGTGAATATTGATGGGTTTCCTGATTCCGAGTTACTAAATAGAATATTGGAAATACACGAGAATATTTTTAAAGACTCTGGCACACTAAGTAGCAAGGCTTAAAATAAGTCGAAAATGGGTATCTTTGCCCACCCCATCGAAAAGGTACATTTCAAAATAGTCTAATCCCCTATAAGTCCTGAGAACAGCTCTGTTATGGGAATTTTTGAATATCATTACTTGACTTAATTTACAACATTTCGAATGTTCCTTTCACAAGGAACAGCTTTCTTGAAAAGGTACGTTTGCTGCCGTTTTGTTATTTCAAATGTACGACATATACCATCATGGCATATGTCAAATTATCTGAAGTAATTTTGACATGCTTAATAAGATGTTAAAAAGTCTGAATTAGACCTTTTCGAGGCTTTGGGTAAAAACATCCAAGGAGGAAAAGAGAGAGGGATAGATTATATCAGGAAGAAAAACGTCGTGAGCGTGGTGATATGACTCGAAAACAATATCTCGAAAAAGAACGCGACAAAACAATCGAAAAAGTAGCTGAGTTAAAGAAACTACTGGACAAAGGTGTTCAACGAAAGGAAATCATAAAAAGAATGGGAATATCTTTACCTTACTATAAGAAGTTGAAAAAACAGATTTAGGGGGATACAGGTTCATCGCCCTTATATTATGGGCGTAGCCTGCTTTCTAGGTTGTGTAAGTGGCCTGTGCTCCTTATTTTCCCAATCTTACCAGCGCTATGAACACTGGCTGGGTGACCCGTTCCTTACGCTGTATTGGAAACTCTGAGGAACGCTCTGAGTCTTAAGCAGAGACAGAGAAAAAAGCTGTTCTCTCCTCCGGAGATCTTTTTCCTGTCTTACACAGACTTATTGACGGTACCTTTCTATGACGGGCGTATGCAGTAGTATATAGCATATTTTGGAATTCAGGTTCTTGCTTATGATTTTTCTTATGTGGTTTATAATAAACTATTGTTGATACAATGCTTAAAATTAAAATTCCTATGTAAAACAGATAACCATGTAAAAACTCAATGACAAGAATTCGTTGGCTATTTCCTTTGTGGACAATATTGGTGACAAGGGAGAGAATTTGATGGGAAAGCTTAAAGCGGAGCTGAGAGAGTTGGAACAAGCACATGTGAATATCGAAGTAAGAGCATCTGCAGAAAGACTTGGTGAAATTCTGGCTGATGATTTTCGAGAAATAGGCAGTTCAGGAATAATGCTTAATAAAGAAGATTGTCTGGTGGACGGTGTAGTTTTGTCAGAAATGAGTATACATAATTATGAGGTGGAACAGTTAGCCCCTGACATTGTACTTGCCACTTACTATATTAAGGATGAAACGAGGGAAAGAAACACCTTGAGAAGTTCAATATGGAAACGGATAAACAACAGATGGCAACTGTATTTTCACCAGGGGACAGTATCTAAGTGATATAACCGATAATATACAAAAGCCTCCGGCACTTTGAAAAACGTTTCCAGCTCCCGCAAAGGTTACGGGTTATGGAAACGTTCATCTTTGGATTGCCGGGGTTTCTTCTTATGCCTGTTCCCCGTACTCCCTGATGATTTTATAAATATCGGGAGCTGATCGGTTAAGGCGGGTCGGCTTAAAGTTTTCGTTGACCCATGTATGTTCCGTACTTCCGGAGGCAATGAGTTCACCGCTGGGACGGGAAACAATTTTGTCCAGGTGATCCCTCTCTGCTTCTTCCGATACTTTCCGCACTTCGTAGACGAATTTCAGTTTCAGTGGGGAATAGTCCGCAATTTTAGTGAAAAGGACGATACAATCATCAAAAGTAGCGGAACTTTTATATCGGCAATCTACATTTGCGACAGGTAGCGAGAAGCCTTTTGTTTCAATTTCTTTATAGGCGATGCCGTAATGTCGCATGAATTCAGTGCGGGCGATTTCAAACCAGTTGATGTAATTTCCGTGATGGACTACTCCCATCCGGTCTGTGTCCTTGTAAGGGACACGGTAATTTGTTTTATGCCATTGCGCGGTCAATGGATGACCTCCCTTCCTTTATCTGGTGCCCTGTTACTTATGTTCCAACCGCTCTTTTGCCAATTCCTGAAGGCGGAATTTCTGGACTTTCCCCGTACTGGTCATAGGCCATTCCGAAGAATGAATAAAAAAGACGTGTCGCGGTACTTTAAATTTAGCGAGTCGTTCGGCGCACCACCGGGTAATATCTTTCCTCCTCAATGTTTCCCCTTCTTTTAATTCGACAAAAGCCGCTCCGGCTTCCGTTGTGAGTTTATCTTTAACGCCGACGACCTGTACTTCTTTCACTTCCGATAGATGGGAGATTGCAATTTCCACCTCTCTCGGAGAAACGAGTTCCCCGGAGACTTTAAACATTTCCTTGCTTCTGCCAAGCATTTGGATATAACCGTTCTCATCGATTTTCCCGACGTCTCCCGTTTTCAGCCAGCCGTCTTTGTCGATGGCCTGTGCTGTTTCCTCGGGTTTCTTGTAATAGCCGTGGGTCACGGTGGCGCCTCTGACCGCCAGTTCTCCCATCTCCCCGTGGGGTAAGTCTTCCCCCGTGTCCCGGTGAACGGTTTTATACTGAACGCTGCTCCCGTTAAATTCGGGAAGTCCGCTCACACCGTTTAGTTTGGGACGGCCGACGCGAGTGGCAACACGCTCCAGAGGGTCTCCGATTTCAGTAGTTACGCCTGAAGAGACGACTTCCGTCTGACCGTAACCCGTGATTATTTCAGTGATATCGAGTACATCCACGGCTTGTTGCCACGTCGACACGGGAGCAGCGGCTGCTCCACACCACATAGCAAACAATGAAGACAGATCAAATTCTTCCACCTGTGGATGGTTCAATACGGGTGTCAGCATCGAAGGAACGCAGAGATAATCGTTGGCCCTGTACCTTTCCATTAATTCCAGTGAACGTAAAGGGGAAGCCCCTAATGCGGAAACAATAGAGCCGCCGACAAAAGACATAGCGAACAAAGCTTCGATAATCGCAAAACAATGATAGAAAGGCAGGGGAGCAAAAGTAACTCTTCCATTCTCAATGGCCCGACTTAAAACAGTGCCGTAGGAACACCGGAGGAGCATGTCATCTGTCAGCATAACTCCTTTAGGATTCCCAGTGGACCCTGAGGTGTACATAATAATAGCTACTTCATCGGGATAGAGGGATAACGCCCGCTGTTTACTCAGTGCCGAAGTGGTCACCGTCCCGGCGCCTTCCAAAAAACCACCCCAGGACAGGAAGTGTTCATCGACCGGTTCTTCCCGTTCCGGGCCGAAACTGATGACTTGTTTAAGACTGCTCTGTTTTTTAAAAGAAGGAGTGGAGAATAGTTCTTTCACGGCCTCGCCGTGGTGCTTGTCTTTAATCTGCTCCTGAACAATTAAATAATGGGAGTCCGACTGTGTTAAAATGTACCCCAGTTCGTTTTTGGTTAACATAGAATTGATCGGGATAAGTACAGCACCAATCATGGATGTGGCGATCATAAGCGAAGGAAAGTGTTCATTATTGTCCATTAAAACAGCTATATGCTCTCTTCGTTTGACTCCCAGGTTCAGGAACCCTTTCGCATAAGTGAGTGCCTGCTCCCATATCTCCCGGTATGTATATTCATTATCGTGAATGTACAGGTAGGGACGGTCGGCATAGGTATGAACCGCTTTCTCAAAATGGCGGGCTACGGTGTCCCGGGGCCATACAGGGAATTGTTCTTCGATTCGATTTCTGCGTTCTTCCACACGTTCCGCTATAGAATTTGCCAAAATGATTCTCCTTCCTCTGTCCGAAGTGCTCCGTTAATGATATTTTTTAAAAGTTAATACGGCATTATGACCACCGAAACCAAAACCGTTGGATAAAGCCACTTCCACTGATCCTTTCTCTGCTTCGTTCGATACATAATCCAACGTACAGTCGGGATCGGGGTGATGCAGATTAATTGTGGGAGGAAAAGTATCGTTCTGCAGACTTTTTAGTGTGATGATACTCTCAACACCACCAGCCGCTCCGAACAAGTGTCCAGTCATCGATTTGGTAGAGCTTACTTTCAACCCGCCTGCATCGTTACCGAACAGTCCCTGGATAGCTTCTGTTTCAGATATGTCACCCGTAGGAGTCCCCGTTCCGTGGGCGTTGATGTAATCGACATCTTTTGTAGAGAGACCGGACCGCTCCAGTGCAAGTTTCATAGCTTTTTGTGCACCGAGTGGAGAAGGGCTGGTCATATGGTAAGCATCTGTTGTACTTCCGTACCCGATGATTTCGCCGACAATTTCTGCGCCGCGCTGTTTAGCGTGGTCGTAATCTTCCAGGAGCAATACCCCGGCTCCTTCAGCCATAACGAATCCGTCCCGGTCCCGGTTGAACGGCTGAGAAGCCTGTCCGGGTGTTTCGTTTTTCGTGGACATGGCCCCCATTTTTGCAAAACCGGCAAAATAAAGCGGGTTGATCGGTGCCTCTGATCCACCAGCAAGCATAACGTCCGCATAGCCGTGAGCAATGGTGTGGTAAGCCTCTCCAATGGCATGGTTACCTGTGGCGCAGGCGGAGGACGGGGAGAAACTTGGCCCTGTAAAGCCTGTTTTGATTGCAGTCAGACCGCTCGCCATATTAGTGATGGAAGTGGGCAGCATGAAAGGGGAGACGCGTTTCGCTCCCTTATCAAGCATCGTTTGATAGTTCTCCATTAAAGTATTCAATCCGCCGGCACCGGAGCCTATATAGATGCCCGCGCGATCCTTATCCAACTGTTGAAGCGGCAGGTCCGACTCTTCCAGGGCCTGTACGGCTGCCGCGTAGGCATACTGAACGAATAAATCGTGTCGCTTCGTTTCTTTGGGTTCAAGATATTCCTCACCCCGGAAATCTTCCACACAGCCTGCAATACGTGTGTTTACCTGATCGAAATCGCTCGAAGTAAGTTGTTGAATCCCGGAATTTCCGTGTTTAATGTTATTCCACAGGGTCTCCGTATCATTTCCGAGAGGGGAGATGGTCCCTGTTCCTGTAATGACCACTCTTCGTTTCATAATGCCGACCTCCTTTGCTGCTTGAGAAATTTCAGTCGATAATCTCTAAAAAGACATGTTAAATTTTATAAGAATACAATCACAATTTTATCATGAAGTCATATTGGTTTGTACATTGGCTCTATAAATGAGCTGATTATTAACAAGGAAGTTGGTATCCTTCGGAATACGGGCCTCAGACTTATTTATTCATTAATTAAAGCACCTTTCTTGTTTAAATTTTATGATAAAATAAGGAAAAGTCAGTTTGTAAAATAAATACAAAATAAAAAATAGAAAGTAGCCACTACGGAAGGTTTTACTACTCCTGAATGTTTTCCGGACAAGGCAATAGTGATTGGATAATTTTAAATGACTCGAATAACAAATATAAATGGTTTAGTAAGGAGTTTCATCCGAATGTAACTACACCCTTTTTCTGTCGATTCTAAAACGATATGAAAGGGGTAGTAAAAATATGAACACTTCATCCTTCCGGTTTTTGTGGGTTGGCCAAACGCTGGCCAATCTTGGTGATGTAATATATATCGTCGCCTTAATCTCTATTTTGTATACAACTTCACAGTCTGCTTTTTACTTAGCTCTGCTTCCGTTTGTTAATACGTTTGCACGTTTTATCAGTGGGTATCTTTCCCCCGTATTATTTAATAAATATCCATTAAAGACGCTTTTGTTCGGTTCTCAAAGCAGCAAGACGTTCTTTCTCTTTGTTTTGGCGTCTTTGACAACAACACAGCTCCGGGACTCTTTAATGCTTATCTTTTCCCTCGTTTTTGTAATCGCCTTCCTCGATGGGTGGGCTGCTCCGGCAAGCCGCGCGATGATCCCGAGGTTGGTCGATAAGAAGGAGATCGTACAAGCGAATAGTTTCTTTTCGGTAGTTTCTCAAATCGTTCAGCTTGGTGGATGGGCGTTAGGAGGTCTGCTCGTTGCTACCGCCGGAGGTCAGTATGTCATATGGCTGACATTGTTCCTTTATATCTTATCTGCGGGGTTACTGATGTTCCTGCGAGATTCGACAACTTTCCGAGTTCCTTACGAGAAATCCCCACTCCGGTCTACTTTGAAAGAAGGATGGGAGATTATTTGGCAGAACCCTATTTTCAGAAAAATCCATGTAGTGATCTTTCTCGAGTCTATAGCAAGTGTTGTGTGGATCGCTGCTATCATATACGTGTTTGTATCTGAGGTCCTTCAAAAGAATGAAGCATGGTGGGGATATATCAACACTACTTTCTTTTTAGGTCTTCTCGTTGGTGGGGTGGTTTGTACGAAGTATGCCATACGAGTTGAAAAAAACTTGAAAAAGCTATTGCTTGCTACTTCATTCATCGTAAGTATAGTAACCATATGTTTTGGGTACAATAGCCTGCCATGGATGGCCTTAGTTTTATCCGTGTTATATGGTGCCGTAGAGCAGGTTAAGTCCATAGCTATGGAAACTTATCTTCAAAAGGAAGCTTCTTCTGAAAATTTACCTAAGATTTATGGAGCCCAGGAGGCGATGACTTCACTGACATTTGGTTGTGCATCCTTGTTGTTTGGCTGGATGAGCGATGTTTTCGGTGTTTCACACGTTTTCCTTTTTGCTGGAATATTGTTGATGATAGCGGCTGTTTATCTGGCTTTATCGAAACATGTTTTTCCTGCAACTTACGTGAATGAGTTCAAAGCTTAAGTCAGCGAAGAGACTGTGCTATTGGCAGGTGCAGTCTCTTTGCCTATTAACATTTTCGCACCTGTATTTATTTTAGAGGAACCTTCCACAAGAAAAAGCGACTTTGATAAGTTCTTCGATTGTTTTGAAGATAGGGGGTGCAATTGTTGACCAACTTGTATTTAGTCAGACATGCTCATTCCGTGTACACTCCGGACGAGCGCGGGAGACCATTGTCCGACAGAGGACTTACGGACGCAGCTATTGTTACGGAACTGCTTAAGAAAGAGGATATCAGCCGGGTGGTTTCAAGTCCTTACAGACGTGCTTTCCAAACAGTTGAAGGAATAGCCAGGCATATAAATAAAGACGTTGAAGTAATGGAGAACTTTAAAGAACGTCTTTTGGCAGGAGAACCCGTAGGGGATTTCACGGCAGCTATTACCAAAGTATGGGAAGATTACGATTTTTCATGGGAAGGCGGGGAGTCGAATAGAATGGCCCCACAGAGAGGGGTGGCTGCCGTTTCGCAACTGCTGAAAGATAGTCCTGAGGAAAATATGGTGATAGGCACACATGGCAACCTTATGACTCTGATTATCAATTATTTCGATGTTAATTGTGGTTTTGCATTTTGGAAGGAGCTTGCAATGCCTGATATTTATAAGCTCTCGTTCGAAGGAGAGAAGTTTTTACACATGAGAAGGTTATGGTCGTAACGGGTTGCATAAGGGAGGTGAACATCATAGCCAGCACTACTTATGAATACTTTGCAGAAAAAGTCGGGGAAGGGGAACCGGTGATTTTTCTTCCTGCCGGAGGATTTTCCGGTAATGAAGGTTTGAATATAGCCGAATACCTACAGGTTGATTTCGAGACTCATATGATTGATTTGCCGGGTATCGGCAGAAGCAGCGGCATCAGTGGAAAGGTGACATCCATTGTGCTGGCGGACTGGGTGAAAGAATACATGGACCGGAGGGAAATGAAGAACGCGGTGGTAATCGGACACTCGTTAGGCGGGGCTGTCGCTCTGTCTTTCGCCAGACACTATCCAGAGCGGGTGCGTACCCTGATTTTATTGGATCAGGGACACAAACCTTTCCCGAAAGTGCCGACTTCGGAATTCGGAATTTTCGCTTACGCTTTTCCATTACTGAATGCGGGAGTGAAGCTGTTCGGAGAGCGTCTGTTAAAAAGACTGGAAACATTTTTTAAAGAGAGTGGAAACGGTGATTTTGATAGGCAGGTTACCAATTTTTGTGCACATGTAAATGTAGAAGAAACTCGGTACGTGCGTACGGCTTTACGATCTCAAACCGACTTTTCCGCCCGCGGGCTGAACTTGATGTTCGGGTACTACAACCTTGATATCCCGGGTCTCCTTAATAATATTACTTTGCCCACCCACGTATACTATGCAACATTCGCCGATCTGGACGATAGAGAACGGAGAAAAACGGAACATCATTTAAAAAAGCTTCGGAACCGTTCTTTTCCTGTAACCTGGCACGCTGTTGAAGGCGGACATTTTGTGCACTGGAATGAAAATTTTTCTTTGAAGAGTGTGAAGGAAGTTTTAACGTTTCACGAAGAAGAAAGGGAGAAATAGTATGAGTATGTCGTTTATTTTTTCTATCATTATGACAGCAGGTCTTATCATTTCCATAATCATTCTCGTCAAAAAAAGAAAAGAAGCGGATATTACCGGGGTTAAAAGCGCGCTGACTTCCATTTGCTTCTTTCTTATCGCTGTAACGAATCTCGTTGCCTACTGGTTTGATATGTTGGGACTAGTATCCTGGTCTCTTACTGTTATTTTACTAATCGCAGGTGCCTATTTTACGAAATACCTGCCGGAAAGAAAGGAGCGGAACTATGGCCGTTGATACCAACGAACAGGAGAACCGCAGTGAGGGTAATTCTTCCAGAGAAACGTATATCAATGACCAGATGCAGAAACACTCGCCATTTTTCAGGAAAATATACCATACCCTATATACGATCAACGATTTTCTGCTGGGGCTGTGGTTTTTCCTCGGGAGTGTCTGTTTTTATTTTGAGGAGCCTTGGCGTGTAATAGGGGTTACTCTATTCGTGGTGGGGAGTTTTCAATTTCTTCTCAGACCTTCGATCCGTCTCGTCCACGAGTTCCATGCACGACGTCATTACGGAGAAGAATACGATAAGCAGCAGAGCGGGCAATAGCTTTCGTCTGCCATAACAAAAGCCGCCTTACCATAATGGTAAAGCGGCTTTTTTGAATGTTTATGAAGTGACTGCTTCGCTTTCGGCAGGAGCCGTGTTGCGAATCAGATAGTCGAAAGCACCGAGGGCAGATGTTGCACCCTGACCCATGGAAATGATGATCTGCTTATAGGCACTGTCTGTACAGTCGCCTGCCGCAAAAATTCCGGGTACGTTTGTTGCACCTTTTTTATCGACTACGATTTCACCGGTTTTCGTACGCTCAATGGAATCATCGAGCCATTCGGTGTTCGGTACGAGACCGATCTGGACGAAGACACCTTCGAGTTCCAGGTGGCGTTCTTCCCCGCTCACGCGGTCTGTGTAAGTCAGGCCGTTCACTGTCTCGTCTCCTGTAATTTCCGTCGTCTGTGCGTTTGTAATAAACGTTACGTTCGGAAGACTGTGAAGACGATCCAGCAGTACGGAGTCCGCTTTCGATGCGGAAGAGAACTCAAGGACCGTGACGTGTTTAACCACGCCTGCAAGGTCGATGGCTGCCTCCACACCGGAGTTGCCGCCGCCGATGACCGCAATGTCTTTCCCTTCGAACATCGGTCCGTCGCAGTGCGGGCAATAGGCTACTCCTTTGTTCTTGAATTCCTGTTCGCCGGGAACGCCGATATTACGCCAGCGGGCACCTGTGGAGAGAATGGCTGTTTTACTTTGCAGAACAGCTCCGTTTTCCAGTTCCACTTCGATGTGGTTATCTTTGCGTTCGATATTCGCAGCTTTTACCTGATTCATCACGTCCACATTGTAGCCTCCGACGTGTTCGTGAAGATTGGAGGAAAGCTTCGGTCCGTCTGTTTCCTGGACGCTGATAAAGTTTTCGATAGCGTTCGTATCGAGAACCTGGCCGCCGACACGGTCGGTAAGCAGTCCTGTACGGATGCCTTTACGTGCAGCATAGATAGCGGCACTTCCGCCGGCCGGGCCTCCGCCTACGACAAGAACATCAAACGGGTCTTTCCCTTCGAATTCAGAGGAGTCGGGACCGCTTCCGAGAGCAGAAAGAATCTCTTCCAGCTCCATGCGGCCGCCGCCCCATTCTTCATTGTTCAGGAAGACGGTCGGAACGCCCATAATATTTTTGCTGTCGACTTCGTCCTTGAAAGCGCCGCCTTCGATCATGGTGTGGGAAATACGCGGGTTCACCACGCTCATGATGTTCAATGCCTGAACGACGACAGGACAGTTGTTACAGCTTAAGCTGACGTACGTTTCGAAATGATAGTCTTCATCAATCGCTTTGATGCGATCAATCACGCTCTGTTCAACCTTCGGCGGACGACCGCTCACCTGAACGAGCGCCATGACGAGAGACGTGAATTCGTGTCCGAGAGGAACCCCGGCGAATGTGATGCCGATCTCTTCATCCGGACGATTGACGCTGAAACTTGGCGTGCGTTTCAGCTCTGTCTTCTCTACGTTTATGCGGGAAGACATAGTGGACAGTTCATCCACCAGCTCGAGCATCTCTTTGGATACGTCATCCGAGCCTGCACTTACTTTCAGGACGATGTCGCCTTCAAGCAACTGAAGATATTGTTCAAGCTGTGCTTTAATATCTTTGTCTAGCATATTTTATCCTACTCCTTAGATTTTACCTACAAGATCAAGGCTTGGTTTAAGCGTTTCTTCGCCTTCTTCCCATTTGGCCGGGCAAACTTCACCAGGGTTTTTACGAACGTACTGGGCAGCTTTCACTTTATCGATAAGCGTGCTTGCGTCACGTCCGATACCGTCTGCGTTGATTTCGGCAGCCTGTACGACACCGTCCGGGTCGATGATGAACGTACCGCGGTCCGCTACACCTTTTTCTTCGATAAGAACGTCGAAGTTACGGGAGATTTCGTGGGAAGGGTCCCCGATCATTGTATAGGTGATTTTATTGATGGCTTCCGAGTGATCGTGCCATGCTTTGTGAACGAAGTGAGTATCCGTGGATACGGAGTATACTTCAACCCCAAGCTCCTGAAGTTTAGCGTACTGATTTTGCAGGTCTTCAAGTTCTGTCGGGCATACGAACGAAAAGTCCGCAGGATAGAAGCAGACGATGCTCCATTTCCCTTTCAGATCCTCATCAGTAACCTCGATAAAATCATCGCCTTCTCTGAAAGCTTGTGCGCTGAATGGTGCTATTTCTTTTCCGATTAAAGACATTTAATATCCTCCTAAATAGTAATAGTAAAGGTCATACCATATCTATCTTACATATTGTTCTGTGCAATGTCACACAAAACGCACAGGAAAAAATTAGACAAAATTGTGACGGAACGTGACCAAATTTTCACCGCTGAACCTGACCTGATTCTTCCTGTTATAAGTCTGTGCATCAGCAATATCCCGGACCCATTTTTTGTGAGTTGATTCCCTATTGGAATGTAAACATTTTTATGCAGTTCCTTTCAAATGTTACGATAGGTTTTTCTTTGAATAGGAAAAAAATGGTTTGTGTGTACATAGTGAAGTTAGAAATCAGTTTAATGAAGGGAGTAATTACTATGCAGACCATCTACTATGGCGGGGACATTCTCACAATGGAAGGAGAGGAAGTTCCCGTAGAAGCCATTCTGGTGGAAGACGGTGTTATTAAGAAGAAGGGGAATCTGCAGGAGGTGGAAGCGGCAGCCGAAACAAAGGGCACAGAACAAGTACATCTGAACGGGAAAACGCTTATGCCTTCTTTTATTGATCCTCACAGTCACTTCCCCTTCGTAGGGCCGGTGTCCCGTATGGCGGACTTGAGTGGATGCGGAAGTTTCGAGGAGGTTGCAGACGTTCTTCGTAAGTACCTGGAACGGAATGAGTTTGAAAAAAACGAAGTGGTCCTCGGATTCGGGTACGATCATACGATGCTGAAAGAACAGAGTCACCCTGTAAAAGAGGTGCTGAACGAAATAACCGATCGCCCTCTCTTCGTGTTCCATGCGTCCGCCCATATGGGATGCGCTAATGATGCCCTTCTGGACATGGCGGGTATCGACTCCCGTACGGAAGAGGTGGAAGGCGGAACGATAGGAAGAATGACGGGCAGTATGGAACCGGACGGCTATCTGGAAGAAACGTGCCTCTCGCTCGTCCAGCAGTACATAGCAGGTGGATCGGAACGTGAATACTTAAAGTTACTGGAAGAAGGTCAGGAAGTATATGTACAGAATGGAATAACGACTGTCCAGGATGGGGCGGCGTCTCTTGAGACGGTGGAACTGTGCAAAGCCCTGGCCGAACAAGGTAAGCTGAATGTCGACGTTATCTCATACCCGCTAGTCGATAATGACCCGGGGAAAATATTTGAAGCGAATGCGCCTTATGTAAAACGGTATCATAACAGATTCAAACTCGGTGGATACAAAATGCTGTTGGACGGGACTCCTCAGGGAAAAACGGCATGGCTCACCGAACCTTACGAAGGAGACGAGGAGTACAGAGGAACGTCCTGGTACAAAGACGAAAAGGTGAGAAAAGTGACGGATGAGGCTGTTCGGAATAATATTCAACTATTGACCCACTGCAACGGAGACGCTGCCGCGGATCAGCTGCTCAGAAATTATAAGAAGTCCATGGAAGAACCACAGCAGTCCGGGAAAGAAGAGTTGCGTCCGGTTATGATTCACTGTCAGACAGTTCGTGATGACCAGCTGGATGTAATGAAGGAAATACAGATGATTCCTTCTATATTCGTCGATCATACGTATTACTGGGGAGATGTCCACTTAAGAAATCTCGGAGAAGCGCGGGGAAGCAGAATCAGCCCTGCCAGATCCGCTATAGACAGAGGGCTGCCGGTTAATCTGCATCAGGATTCTCCAGTGATCAGGCCGGACATGCTTCAGACGATCTGGAGTGCGGTGAACCGGCAGACAAGAGGAGGAGTAATAATCGGTCCGGAGCAGCGGATCAGTGTGAAGGAGGCACTCCAGGCCGTCACGATTCACGCTGCTTATCAATACGGGGAGGAAGACACAAAAGGGAGTATCAAAGAAGGGAAGTGGGCGGATCTGGTTATTCTTGACCGTAATCCTTTGGAGATTGATCCCATAGAGTTAAGAGATATTCAGGTGGAAGAAACTATTAAAGAAGGAGAAACGCTTTATAAAAAAGCAGAAAAATTGAATATACAGTAACCTGTTCCGTTAGTTTGGAGTTTTCTTACGTATAAGTGTAGAGGGGCTATTCACGTTAAAACTCGGTTGCACAATCCTGCTTTATTAAAAAAGAGGAAGGTCCTGTTTAAATCGGAAGGACCTCCCTCTTTTTATGCTACGCATACTTTGTTTCTTCCCGTCCGTTTAGCTTCGTAAAGCGCTTCGTCTGCATCGTTCAGAAGCGCTTCGGGTGATTTGGTCGTTTCTCCATAACAGGCGACACCGACAGAGACGGTTACACTGATGGTTTCACCGGTGGTCAGTAAAAAGGAATGATTCTCGACGCTTTCGCGGATTCTTTCTCCTATTTGTACGGCACGGTCGGTAGGACAGTCGAGAAGAATCACCGTGAATTCCTCCCCGCCGTTCCGGCTCACGATATCAAAAGAACGCACCGCATTTTTCAACAAATTGCCAAGCTCTATTAATACCTCGTCTCCTTCTTTATGACCGTACGTGTCATTAATGCTTTTGAAATGGTCGATATCAATGAAGAGAAAAGAAAGTCTTTCGTCTTTCTTTCGTGCTTCTTCGCTTACCGAATTGAAGATCTGGTCAAATTTCCTGACGTTGTTCAGCCCGGTCAATGCATCAGTGGAAGATTCGGCCTTGAACTGAATCATCATCCTTTGATTTTCCCGGGCGTACTCAATGACATAGAAGGAGCTGAAGCCCGCTATATAGGAAATGGTCCAGTAAGAAGGGATCATCGGGAGAAGGATACCCGTATCACTGATCAGATAAAGGATCAGCATAGTAAACAGTATGTTGGAAGCGGTGAGGGACAGAAATATCTTGACCCGTCTCCCTCTATTAAGTTTTCTCGCGCCAAGCGCAGCGAGAGCGATAAGCACGATGAAAATGATCGCCAGCAGGGACGATTCACCGAAACTGATGAAGAAGCGGCCGATTATAATGAACAATAAGGCTACGAGACTCGGAATACCACCCCCGTAGTATGTAACGAGAACGAGAGGGATATGCCTCAGGTCGATGATAGTCTGATCGAAATGCATACTGTACTGCATTAAAATATTACTTAAAACTCCTGCGAGTGCCCCGGTAATAACTTTTTTTCTTAACGAAGAGGAGGTCCTCAATGAGGAATCGTTGGTAAGCTGGGAGTAAATGAACAGGCAGGTGATCAAAATGGCCAGGTTAGACGTTAACTCTTTTAAAATCATACAGTCACCCCATGTTTCTGCAGCTGAATTATGAAACCGATACAATTTATACTATACCATTTTCACAAATTTGGAAATCTGTATTAAAAGAAAGCTCCCGCACATTCTGATGCGGGAGCTTTCTGCTTTCCTAAGTGCGGTCCGGCTGCAGGGTTTCTTTCATTTTCACCCAGACGATGATACCGGACAAAAGCGGAAGGAACGCGACGAGACCGATGGCCCAGGTAACGCTTAAGATATCTGCTAAAATACCTGCAATCAAGGCTCCGAAGGCGTAGCCGCTGTCTCTGAAGAACCGGTAGATGCCCATGGACGTTGCCCGCCATTCGGGGTGGGCGACATCGCTTATGGAAGCAAGGATGGTCGGGTAGACCATGGCGGTCCCTATTCCGAGCAGAGCCGCTCCGGCTATCCATAGTGGGTAGGTATCCACGAGCAAGATGAACCATAAGGATAAAGCCTGAACAATCATGCCGGGTACGATCAGTTTTTTCCGTCCTATTTTATCGCTCCACACTCCGGTGAACAACTGGAATATTCCCCACGCTGTCGGATATACTGCCACGACCGTACCGGTCTGTACGACACTTAATCCTCCGGCCGTAAGAAAAATGGGGAATAGCCCCCAGGCCATCCCGTCTTTTAAGTTGGTCGTCAGCCCGGCGAAGCTGCCACTTGCGAGGTCAGAGTTTTTCCAGGAGGTACGTTTGAAAATCTCCCACCCGGACACGTGCTCCGCATCTCCCTGTTCGCTGGACTGCGTTTTTACGTGTTCTTCTGTATTCCGTACGGCAAGAGAGAGGAGGAACCCGAGGACGACGAGTACAATTCCTATATAAAAAGGTTCCGGGCTGAGGGAGTAAGTGGAAGCCACGTACCCGGAAACCGAGGCCATAACTGCAAGTCCGAGGTACCCTGCGAATTCGTTGAAACCTACAGCCAGTCCCCGCTGCGTCGACTTTGCGAGATCTACTTTCATATTGACCGTCATCGACCAGGTAAGCCCCTGGTTAACGCCAAGAAAGACGTTCGCGACGATGATCATCCACCAGGCTTGGGCGAAGATGACCATGATCGGTACAAATAAACCGATGCCCCAGCCGAAAAGGAGGACTCTTTTTCTGCCGGTTCGATCCGCCAGGTTTCCTGCGAATAAATTGACCAGAGCTTTCGAGAAACCGAAGCTGACGATAAAGGAGAGCGCAGCACTGGTCGACAGCAGGCCGAAACGCTCTTCTCCTATCATCGGAAGCACGGTTCTTTCCAGACCGACCATGGACCCGACGAACAGGTTAATGATTACGAGCATTACAAATTGCACAATGTTTTATCTGATTCCTACCTGAACTTTTTCCACGCTTCTTCTCTCCTTTTCAAAACTGCATCGGATTTCATATATCTATATTCGTGCATGAAAATTTCCTTTACGACCGGCCGGATTCTGCTGCGGCCCCGGCAATAAGCCGCCACTTTCCTGTCGATCTCTTCTGATTCTGTAATGAAGTCTTCACGCAAAAGAAAGGTATGAGTAGTCCGGTCTGCGTCTAAGGATTTTATGGAGAACAAATCGACTGCCTCCGAGCTCTTCGATATTTACTGAACCGGGAGAACTTGTAATAAATGATATCTTTGAAAGTTCTGATATCCAACCCGTACACCCTTTTTACTATATTTCATTCAACTAATCGATTAAATCTTCTCATCGGCGAAAGTGAAATGTGAAGTATTATACAGCCCAAAGGATAAAAGAAGAAAGTGTGTGTAACCCCGGCAGAATCACGTGGGACCCTTCAATATAATTTAGCAACCATCAGATAAGTCATTATAACGAAGGAATTGTACGATATACGGACGTAAACTCTATACAATTTAAATTGTATAGAAATCCAAAAGTTTACGCGGTTATTTGGAAGTTTGTTTATCAGCTGCCAGAGCTTATACTTTCACACAGATTGAAGGAGAGAAAAATTTGGAGGTGGCGAGTTTGTTGCAATTTGAACGTGTAATGAAGAAGTACGCTGACGGGACGCCTGCTGTCAGTAATCTGAATCTGAACATTGAGGAAGGGGAATTCGTCTGTTTCATCGGGCCGAGCGGCTGCGGAAAGACTACGACGATGAAGATGGTCAACAGACTGATTGATATTACGGAAGGAACGATTTACATAAACGGTAAAGATATAAAGTCCCAGAACGCTGTGGAACTGAGGCGTTCGATCGGATACGTCATCCAGCAGGTAGGGCTGATGCCGCATATGACGATCAAGGAAAATATTTCTCTTGTAGGAACGCTGCTGAAGTGGCCTTCCGACCGTAAAGAGAAACGCGCTAAAGAACTTCTGGCACTCGTCGACATGCCGGAGGAGTACCTTGATAAGTACCCTCACGAGTTAAGCGGCGGGCAGCAGCAGAGGATCGGCGTACTTCGTGCTCTGGCAGCCAATCCGCCGTTGATTCTAATGGATGAACCTTTCGGAGCGCTGGACCCGATCACGCGTGACTCCCTGCAGGAAGAGTTCAAAAAACTTCAGAAGGAATTGAATAAGACGATCGTATTCGTTACTCACGATATGGATGAAGCTCTGAAACTCGGAGATCGGATAGTCATTATGAAAGACGGGGAAGTGGTGCAGGCAGATACACCAGAAGAAATTCTGCGCAACCCGGCCAATGAGTTCGTGGAAACGTTCCTCGGTAAAGATCGACTCATCCAGGCACGTCCGGACGTCACGACGGTGGGTCAGATCATGGACACGGATCCGATTACGGTGACTTGCGGTACCAGCCTCAAGGACGCTATCGCAACGATGCGCGAGCGCCACGTCGATACCCTGCTTGTCGTCGATCGTGACGGTACGCTTCGGGGATTCCTTGATGTGGAGGCGATCAACCTCAATTATAAAAAAGCGGCTTACGTGGAGGACGTTATGGAAACGGACCTGTTTTCCGTGTCCGAAGACAGCCTTCTGAAGGATACTACGCATAAGATTCTGCGTCGCGGTGCCAAATACATCCCCGTTACCGATGGGAATCATCACCTTACCGGAATCGTTACCCGGGCCACGATGGCGAATATCGTATACGACACCATCTGGGGAGAAGGTCAGGAGCTCGACAGTCTGACTGCTACTACATGATAGGGGGAGGAAATGATGCAGACATTTTTTACTGAACACGGAACAGAATTACTCGTGAAGACGTGGGAGCACTTATATATATCGTTCACCGCGGTCGTACTCGGGGTACTGGTCGCCATTCCACTGGGGATTCTTTTCTCGAGAATGCCTAAGTTTGCGGATAAATTCATCTCGGTGATCGGGGTTTTGCAGACGATTCCGAGTCTCGCCATACTGGCGTTTTTCATTCCGCTCGTAGGTATCGGGAAAGTGCCGGCGATCATTGCTTTGTTCGTATATTCACTGCTGCCGATTTTGCGTAACACATACATCGGACTTCGTGATGTCGACAAAAACGTACTCGAAGCCGGATCCGGGATGGGTATGAGTAACTGGCAGTCCATCGTGAAAGTGGAACTGCCGCTGGCGGTACCCGTGATTTTGGCGGGCGTACGACTGTCCACTGTCTATCTTATCGGCTGGGCTACGCTGGCAGCCTTCATCGGCGGCGGCGGTCTCGGTGACTTCATCTTTGACGGCCTGAACCTGTATCAGCCTGTGCTGATTGTCGCCGGTACCGTTCCGGCTACGATCCTGGCCATTATCGCTGATCGTGGACTGGCTTTTGCAGAAGGAAAATTGACCTCGGATGGACTGAAAGACTCGTATAAAGCTGCTTAAATTTTGGAGGTGACTGCACGTGAAGGAGAAAACGACCAAACTGCTGCTGATTGCAGTTGTTCTGGTAATGCTTACGGGCTGTACGCTGCCCGGGCTTGCCAGCGGAGGGAAAGATACGATTAAAATCAGTTCGCTGGCTACGTCGGAATCGGAAATTCTGGCGGAGATGCTGTCGATTATGATTGAACGCAATACGGAGGCGGGAACGGAGCTTGTCAGTAAACTGGGCTCCTCCATCGTCCAGCACCAGGGAATGGAACGCGGAGACATCGATATTTCTGCAACCCGTTATACCGGGACGGACATTGCCGGGGCCCTCGGTATGGATCCCATCAAAGATCCGGAGAAAGCACTGAAAACCGTGAAGGAAAAATTTCCGGAACGTTTCGATCAGACGTGGGCTCCAAGCTATGGATTTGAAAACAGCTACTCTGTTGCTGTGACGAAAGAGTTTGCGGAAGAAAACAATATAGAAAATGTCTCAGACCTCGAGCCGTACGCCGATGAACTGCGCTTCGGGGTGGATAACGCCTGGGTCAACCGGAAAGGGGACGGGTATGACGGTTTTCAGGAAACCTATTTTTCCTTCGGAGATGTATTCCCGATGGACACCGGTCTCGTATATGAAGCCGCTGCAAGCGGTCATATGGATGTCGTGCTGGCTTATTCCTCGGACGGACGCATCAAGGATTTCGATTTGAAAGTGCTCGAGGACAACGAACAGTTCTTCCCGCCTTATGATGCTTCCCCGGTAATCGCGAACGATACACTGGAAAAGTATCCGGAGATAAAGACCATCACGGAAAAACTGTCCGGACAGATTACTACGGAAAAAATGCAGGAGCTCAACTTTAATGCGGCCGTTGAACACGTGAATCCGAGAAAAGTTGCCCGTCAGTTCCTCGAAAACAACAATTACTTTGAAGATGCGGCAAAGGAGGAGAACTGATATGGAAACGATTGTTGAATTCATCAATTATACTCTGCAGAACAGTGGATATATCTGGACCCAGTTTTACCGTCACTTTCTGATGGCGGCCTACGGTGTTCTGTTTGCCGCAATTTTCTCCATCCCTCTTGGCATTCTGATTGCCAGGTACGGCAGGCTCAGCAGCTGGGTGCTGGCTGTCGGCAGTATGATCCAGACCATTCCGGCACTCGGGGCTATGGCGGTTCTCATGATTTTTATGGGACTTGGAACTAACACTGCGATCGTAACGCTGATGCTTTATTCTATTCTGCCGATTACCCAGAATACATATGTCGGTATTAAAGATGTCGATCAGACAGTCATCGAGGCCGGGTATGCTTCCGGTATGACCCGTTTTCAGCTGCTGCGGATGGTCGAACTGCCACTGGCGATCAGTGTGATTATGGCCGGTCTCCGGACGGCTCTCGTCATCGGTATCGGAATTGCAGCTATCGGAGCTTTCGTAGGAGCCGGGGGCCTCGGAGCCATCATCCTTACAGGAACCAACGCCACCAACGGCACTGCGATCATTCTCGCCGGGGCTGTACCGACAGCTGTTATGGCCATCGTAGCCGACCTGATTCTCGGAGGAATCGAGCGGAAACTTCAACCGGCTAATAACAATTGATCCCGGAAGTTTGAACAGTTCGTAGAAAAAAACAGCAGTGCGAGGAGGTGGACGATGATTATCGAGAAGAACGCAGCATGTACGCTTTCGGACGGGGAAGTACTGCGGGCCGATGTTTACCGGCCTGACGATGAGGAGCGGCATCCCGTATTGATGATGCGTCTCCCCTATGACAAAGAGACGCCGAGGTATTTTGAAGAATATTTGTCTGTACCCCGAATGGTGGAGGCAGGGTATGTCGTTATTCTGCAGGATGTGCGCGGCCGATTCGCCTCCGGTGGAGAGTTCTACCCGTTCGTCCATGAAGGAAAGGACGGATATGATGCGGTCGAATGGGCGGCGCGCCTCCCTTTCTCCGACGGCCGGGTGGGAATGTTCGGGATGTCTTATCACGGTTATACGCAACTGGCAGCGGCTTCCCAGCACCCTCCGTCCTTGCGGGCGATAGCCCCCGTCATGACGATGGCTGATCCCTGGGAGGGGCTTCTGAATGATTCGGATACAGTGTCCGCGACCGGAAAATTCGAGACCTGGGTGCTCGGTTCAATGATAGAGGACCATCTGAAACGTAAAGGTACACTGGATGAAGAAAAACTTCAGCATTATCTCGATAACCTGCCGGATTATCTGTATGACTTCCCTGCTGACACATGGGGACCCGTGCAGGATCTTGATCCGGACTCGTATTTTTTTGAAGTAATGCAGCGTCGTGTCCCGTCCAGGGTAGTAAAGGAAGCTGACCTGCGACAGACTCTGCAGTCGGCTACGGTACCCGCTTTATTCATGGGCGGCTGGTATGACGCCCTTCTTCCGTCGACTCTTTCGGCTTATCGGGTCTATAACGGAGAAAAATCGTTCTGGATTGGCCCCTGGACACACGAAGAGATGACGGGAAGGGCCGGTGAGGTCTTTTTTGAAGGAGCGGAAACAGAAATCGGAACTGAGCGTATTAAGGATACGACGGAGCTTCATATCAAATGGTTCGATCACTGGCTTAAATCGAAGCCTTCCGGAGTGGAAGATAAGGTACATCTGTACATTACGGGCAGCAACAAGTGGCGATCTTTTCCATCCATGCCGCATGGCAGAGAGGCAGAAACATTTTTTCTGAAAGGATCTCATGAACTGTCAGCTGCTGAAGGGGGAGGCGGACTTGGTAAGGAGAAAGATCAGCAGCCCCTTCCTCACCATATGCTTCTGGATCCCGGGGCGCCCGTCCCCACTTACGGGGGGAGTGCTCTCGTTGCCGGCAACGAGTCCGGAATGTTCGATATCTCCGGACTGCAGACAAGGCCGGACGTTCTCGTTTACACGAGCGAACCTCTTAAAGAGAAAAAGCTTATTATGGGAGAGGTCGAAGCGCGACTGTGGGGAGAAGCACCTTCCGAATTATTCGATGTGTTCATCCGTCTGTCCGAAGTGGATGAGTCAGGACGGGCCTGGAATATCACCGAGACGTATCACCGGGAACGCGTCGTACCACGTGAACCGGCCGAAATGAATCTGAGCGTCGGGGTCACAGCTCATGAGGTGAAGGCAGGGCACCGGTTACGGATCGATCTGTCAGCCTCGAACGCCCCTCATTACGACGTAAATCTGAATAACGGTCAGACGACAAGGACCGCCGTCCACGGGGAAAAGGCGACCGAGTTCATATATAGCGGGCCGGAAAGAGCTTCAGCCATCTATTTACCTGTTGAACGTTAAACAGGTACCGGCATCTGTTTGGAAACGGCACCGGCTGTGGTATTGTTCAGTTAACACAGGTGAAAAGGGTGGATGGAAAATGGAGAACGAGAATAAGAAAATAGAGGAAATAAGAACACAGTTCGTAGAAAAGATAGCTGATAATATGAATGCTTTCGGTGCCCCGACAAGTCTTGGCCGTGTGCTTGGAATTATCTATATGAATCACGAACCGATGACGCTCGATGAACTGTCGGCGGAAATGGGGATGAGCAAGACGAGGATGAGTCAGGTGGTCCGCGAAATGATAGACATGAACATTGCGGAACGGGTCTTCCAGAAAGGGGTACGCAAAGATTTGTACCAGGTCGAAGAAGACTACTATGAAACATTCATTTCGATTTTCACCTCGACCTGGCAGAAAGCCAGTACCCGAAGCCGCCATTTTGAGGAGCGGATCAACAGGAAGATAGAAGAAATACAGGAGCAGTCCGACCTGACTGAAGATGACGAAAAAGCGATCAATGAGTTATTGGAAGAACTTCATCGATGGACCGAATATTATGACTGGATCCGTCGTGTTACTTACTTTTTCGAAAGTGGCGAAATATTTAAACATGTACCAAAAACAACAGGAGGCGATGTAAATGAGTCGTAAAGTTATGATGTCGTGTGCACTGACAGGAGCAGGAGATACTCCCGGGAAAAATCCTTCCGTACCCGTAACTCCAAAAGAAATTGCGGATTCGGCGATTGAATCGGCGAAAGCCGGGGCTACTATAGCCCATATTCACGTGCGTGATCCGAAAACGGGAGCTCTCAGTCATGATGTGGAGCTGTTCCGCGAAACGGTGGAACGCATCCGTGAATCGGAAACGGATATTATCATCAACCTCACTTCCGGCGGCGGCGGTGACTGGGTGCCGAGTGATGCAGATCCGACCCGTGGTGGAGAAGGGACGGATATGCAGACGCCGGAAGAACGCCATGAACCGATCGGTAAACTTCTTCCGGAAATGTGCACCCTGGACTGCGGAAGTACCAACTTCGGAAACATGCTGTACGTCGGTCCGACAGACTGGCTGCGCCGTCAGGCCAAACTCGTACAGGAGAGCGGTGTGAAGCCTGAGCTTGAGTGTTTCGACACCGGTCACGTGCGCTTTGCCAACCAGTTGATCAAGGAAGGACTGATTGATGGAGATCCTTTATTCCAGTTCTGCCTGGGTATCCCGTGGGGCGCAGAAGCCGATGCGGAAACGCTCGCGTACATGAAGAGTCGTATACCGGAAAACAGCCGCTGGGCTTCCTTTGGTATCGGCCGGATGCAGATGCCTATGGTCGCCGAGTCTGTATTGCAGGGAGGACACATCCGTGTCGGCCTGGAAGACAACATGTATTTGAAAAAGGGTCAGCTTGCGACGAATGAACAGCTTGTCGATAAAGCAGCGGGAATCGTGGAAACACTCGGTGCTGATTTGATGACACCGGCTGAAGCACGTAAAGAACTTAATCTGCTTGATCCGTATGCGAAGAGGGGGTAACGGGAATGTCATCATCGATCACAAATATTACAATTGTAGGAACAGGGGTCATCGGCAACGGCTGGATCACCCGTTTCCTGACTAACGGCTATAAGGTGACGGCCTATGATCCTGCTCCCGGTGCAGAGGAAAAAACGAGGGAAGCGGTGCGTAGTGCCTGGGACTATGCCGGAAAGCTGGGACTGAAAGAAGGTGCTTCAGAGGAGAACCTTACGTTTGAAGAGGATCTCGGGAAAGCTCTGGCTCATGCGGACTTCGTCCAGGAAAACGTGCCGGAACGGGAAGAGCTGAAAAGGAGCGTTATCGCCTCCATCGACGAACATGCACCGAAGCATGCAGTCATTTCTTCCAGCACGTCAGGGATTTTACCGACGGTACTTCAGGCGGACTGTGCACATCACCCGGAAAGGGTCATCGTCGGGCATCCTTTCAACCCGGTATATCTCATGCCACTCGTCGAACTGGTGGGCGGCAATAAAACGGAGGACAGTTTCGTTGACAAAGCCCGGGAATTTTATGAAGGTCTTGGCATGAAACCTCTCATCGTTCATCAGGAAATTGAAGGACACATTGCCGATCGTCTGATGGAAGCGGTCTGGCGTGAATCTCTGCATATCGTTAATGACGGTGTGGCGACGACCGAAGAAGTGGACGCCTCCATCGTTTACGGTCCGGGTCTTCGCTGGGCGCTGATGGGCCCGTTCATGACTCTCCATATGGGAGGCGGCAAGGCCGGTATGCGTCATCTCCTGCATCAGTTCGGTCCGGCCTTGAAACTACCGTGGACCAAACTGGAGGCGCCGGAACTCACGGATGAGCTGGCAGAGAAAGTCATCACCGGCTGTGAAGCGCAGACGGAGGGTGTGGATATGCAGAAAATGGAAGAGCGTCGGGATGACTTCCTCGTGGAACTTCAGCAGCTGCTGGAAAAATACTGGCCGGGCGCCAACTTAACGACCGGCGACAGCAAAGAAGCCGTGCAGGGAGGCGATAAGACATGAGTGAAGCCAAAACCCTCATTACGTCAAAAGTACCTGCCGACTGGATCGACTACAATGGTCACATGAACGATGCCGACTACGTTCGTGCTTTCAGTATCGGTGTGGATGAGTTCATGAGTACAATCGGGCTGGACGAAGAAGCCCGCGGGAAGCATCAATATACGATATATACACTGGAAAATCACGTATGTTATCTCGACGAAATGCATCATGAGGAAGCGTACGAGGTGAAGATGTATATTCTGGATTACGATGCGAAGCGTGTGCATGCGTTCCTCGAGCTTTACGGGGAAAATGGCAAAAGAGCCGCTACGAGTGAGCAGATGCTGATGGGAATGGATCAGAGTGAAGGACGGCCAGCTCCTTTTCCGGAAGCGGTGTCTGCACAGCTTAAGGTATTCGCAGAATATCACACGCCTTCCGAGGCCCCCGAAGAAGCCGGACGGGTAATCGGTATCAGACGTAAAAAGTAATACAGTTCTGTGGGTTATTGAAACGAACAGGAAGACTTCCCATTCATTTTTTTATGAATGGGAAGTTTTTTTGTGGAAAAAATTATGGAATTTCCAGCATTATACTGAAACCTTGGGAAAGTATAATCGTGTCATTCCTTTTTTCAGATAATTATGATAATCTGATGTAACAGTTTAATCTGAAAATGTGAAAGGAGCCTGAGAACATGACTACATACCCGGCAACGCTGCAGGAAGAGCTGCTGAAATTTTTGAGGAATGATCAGGTGAGTGCGAACGATACCGTGCTCGCCAATCATAGCAAAGATGAATCTTACCACGAGTGGAGCACCCCTGATCTCGTCGTTTTTCCGGAGAAGGCGGAGGAAGTTAGTCAAATTATGAAAGCAGCTGAAACTTCAGGGGTCCCGGTCATTCCGTTCGGACTGGGCTCGAGTCTTGAGGGAAATGTGATCGCTTATGATAAGGGGATTACGATCGACTTTTCCTCCATGAATAGAGTAACGGAAGTGCGGGATAAGGACTTCCTCGTGAAAGTGCAGCCCGGGGTGACGAGGTCGCAGCTGAATAAAGAACTGAAAAAATATGGGCTGTTCTTCTCTGTGGACCCGGGAGCCGATGCTACGCTCGGCGGGATGGCCGCCACGAACGCAAGCGGGACGACTTCCGTGAAATATGGGGTGATGAAAGACCAGATCCAGAGTCTTGAAGTCGTTACACCGGGTGGAGATATCATTCATACCGGAAGCCTTGCCAGAAAATCTTCGTCCGGCTATGATCTCACCAGTCTTTATGTAGGCTCCGAAGGGACACTTGGCTGTATTACGGAGCTTACGCTAAGAGTGTACGGCATCCCTGAACATGTCATGGCTGCGAGAGCTTCTTTCCCGACCATCGATTATGCGGTGGGAGCAGTGATTTCCATGTTGCAGGCAGGGGTTCCGGTCGCCCGTGTGGAACTGCTGGATGAAGCATCGATACGGCAGGTGAACCGGTTTAATGACACGGATTACATAGAAAAGGCGACACTGTTCCTGGAATTCCACGGAAACGAAGCAGGATTGCAGGAGGACGTCGCCTTCATGGAAGAGATCGTATCGAGTCATAAGTGTGAAGCTATTGATTTCGAGAAAGATAATGCCGCCCGCGTGAAGCTCTGGGAAGCGCGTCACAATCTCGCCTATGCCTACATCCATGACAGCCCGGGCAAAAAAATGATGGTTACGGACGTCTGTCTTCCGATATCGGAACTCGGCGGGGCCATCCGGCACGGCAGAGAGAAGATGACGGAGCTGTGTCTTGATGGAGGGATTCTCGGTCATGTCGGCGACGGAAACTATCACGCCCTCCTTATGCTTGATATGGAAAAAGAGGAAGAACGCAGAAAAGCTGAAATGTTCAATGAAGAGATTGTGGAATACGCCCTGGCCCGCGGAGGCACCTGTACGGGGGAGCACGGCGTCGGAAAAGGGAAAATGAAGTATCAGGAAAGAGAGCACGGAAAAGCTCTTCCTGTCATGCAGGCGATTAAAGAAGCGCTCGATCCTAAAGGAATTATGAATCCCGGTAAGCTTATTCATAACGGAAGGGGGAACAGACAATGAAGGTGATCGAGTCCATCAGTCGCGTCGCCGGAAAATATTTTGCGCTGTGGGTCATAGCAGCCGCTCTTATATCTTTTTTTGTACCGGAAGTCTTTCTCGGTCTCGGGGCGTATATAACCATTCTGCTTGGAGTAGTCATGTTCGGCATCGGTCTTACGATGCAGCCGGTCGATTTTAAACTGGTCATGAAAAAACCGCTCCCGGTGATTGCCGGTGTGGCGGCCCAGTACGTACTTATGCCGCTGACGGCACTCGGAATCGCTTATTTGCTCAACTTGCCGGCGGAACTGGCGGCCGGTCTGGTCCTGCTCGGTTCTGTTCCGGGAGGCACGGCGTCGAACGTCATGGTATATCTCGCCAAAGGGAACCTGGCATTGTCTGTCGCGATGACTTCTTTCTCCACACTGCTGGCCCCGATTCTGACGCCTGCCATCTTACTGATGCTTGCAGGCCAGTGGCTGCCGGTGGATCCTGTGTCCATGTTTCTGTCAATCGTGCAGGTCATCATTGTTCCTATTACGCTTGGACTTCTCGTCAGGAAACTGTTTCCGGAAACGGTGGACAAAAGCGCCACGGCTGTGCCGCTCATTTCCGTACTGGCTATCATCACCATCGTCTGTGCGGTAGTAGCTGCAAACGTCGAGAGTATTACAAGTTCCGGACTGCAGATCTTTGCAGCCGTGATGCTGCACAATCTGATTGGCCTTATCCTAGGCTACGGAGCGGCTGTGTTGATGAGACTCGATGAAAGTAAACGGCGTGCCATCTCCATTGAAGTAGGTATGCAAAACTCCGGACTAGGCGTAGCACTCGCTACGGCACACTTCGGACCTCTCGCAGCTTTACCGAACGTGGTCGCAGCCGTGTGGCATAATATCTCAGGGCCCATTCTGGCCACCTTCTGGTCGAAGAAACCGGTGAGAGGAGAGGACGAGCCTGAAGTTGAGGAGGAGCTGGAGAGCAGAGTGAAAAGATCGGGAACATAAGAGGGGAAACGTTGCAAAAAATATTTATGGATACAGAAAAAAACACGAAGGCATCCCGGTATACGGTGTCTTCGTGTTTTAGTGAGTGGGAAGTCTTTGTCCGGTGATACGCCGCTTCCGCTGATAGGTTGAGAATATAACACCGCCCACTATCAGAAGAGCTCCGGCTATTTCCACGTCCGTGATGGGTTTGTGAAGCAGTACGAGTCCTGTAATCATGGCCAAAAAGGGTTCCAGGTTCGATAAGATGGAAGCTTTGGAAGCATCCACCTGTCTGATATTCGTATTCCATATGAGCGTAGCTATACCGTGAACGGTAATCGCGGTTCCGATCAGGAAAGCCCAGTCGAAAGTCGTGACACCGAATCGTATCGGATCGTCCCACATAAAGACGAAAGGGATGGATATGAGAAAGCCGATAATATTGGAATAGAGAGTGATAGGGAGCGGGTCTATGCGCTTCGAGAGCACGCGCGTCATTATGATCATTATGGCGAAGGTTATCATTGTCACTACTATCCATAATAGTCCTCTATCCACCTGTAAAACCGTAAAACTTCCTTTCGTAACCACGAGAAAGATACCGGTAATCGCAATTACCGACCCGAGCAGCATACGGATCGTCAATCTCTCTTTCAGGAATGTGGCCCCCAGAACGCCGGCTAAAATAGGCGTCGTGGCAAGAATGAGAGCGGACGTGGTCGGGTCTGCCGTTTCCAGTCCAACAAAAAAAGACCACTGGTTGATAAATACACCAATAATTCCTAAGACGGAAATCGCTATCCATTCTGTTTTACCTAAACGATTCACGCGTTTCTTTGTGAAGGACGCCAGACCGAGCAACAGCAAAACAATAAAGAAAAGCCGTAAAGACGTCAGAAATGCCGGGGAGAAACTCTGCAGCAGTATTTTCCCAAAAACGAAATTGCTGCCCCATACGACGACGCAGAAAACCAGCCAGGAATAAGCTTTAACATGTATAATCCAGTCTCCTCTTTCTAAAGTAACAACTTATATATTTTAAGCTTTTGAAACCCGTTTGTATACCTTTCCGCTTTGATGAAGAATAAATGATTTTCCAGGTAAAAGGGGCAGGAGTATTCGGGGAGGAAAGAATAAATGAAATATGGGGAAGAAAAAAAGATGGGGGTAATAATTACAAATGAATGAAATTAAAAAAATAGGTACGTTGTGTCCTTTGGATACTCAAGGGTACATCATCAACCAGGCTGCGCCTGCATATATTGATAATAAATTTCTGGAAGTCATCGAGCTCATTAACAAAAGCTGTCTGTCCGCTTTGCCGGGGGAAGTCCACAGTATTTATTTGAGAGGATCCGTGCCAAGAGGGGCAGAGGTGGAAGGTGTGTCGGATGTAGACGTAATCATCGTAACTCAATCCGATCCTGAAAACCTTGATTTGGGGTGGACGGAAGAGGCGACCCGGTTTATCGATCAGAAATATCCTTTTATCAATGGTGTTGAGCTGGGATTCAGTTCCCTCAGGGAAGTGAAAGAATACGAGTACTGCTCTATGATACCGTTCATTTTAAAAACTTACGGGGTCTGTGTGTACGGGGAAAACCTTATCAGTCAGCTTCCCGATTACAAACCCGACAGCTCTCTTGCTAACGAACATCTCTTTCATCTGTCCACTTTGATCGACAGAGCCAGACGCGAGCTTGAAGGGAATGAAGATACAGAGGATATTGAAGATTGCTGTTCATGGATTATGCGGATCATAGTGAGAGCCGGCGGAGCGCTTGTTATAATTCAGGAAGAGGCGTATACGAGAGATTTGTATCCGGCATATGAATTGTTTTCGAAGCATTATCCCGAGAAAGAGAAAGAAATGAGGACGGCTCTTTGGTATGCAATAAATCCTTCATCCGATTCTAGAGAAATAAAGAAGTTTCTGGATTGTTTTGGGAACTGGATCGAAGAGGAAACAGAAAATTGGCTTGATATTTATAACAAAGAAAGAAAAATCCATCTGCCACTTGCGTAATCCGGAACAGGAATTTGCGTATTCAAAAGTTGAAATAATAAGAACGATACGTACTATCCAAATGAAAAAGTCTGGGGGGTGATACACCCCCAAACCATGGAGCGTTACAGATAAACCTGTAAGGTTACTGCTAAGAACTCGATTAACAGAGCGGGCATTACACCACTTTAACCAAAATATCGGTGATACAGGGACCTGGCTTCCGCAACATCACTGGTACCATGCACCAGTACGCGTCCGTCCTGAAACAGGACAAGCCGGTTGGCACCAGTGGAGAAAGAAAGGAGAAACGGGTTTTGTTCGACCTCACCTAATGGAGAAAGGTCTTCGGCCGTTCGCTTCAGATCCGGTTTACGTGTGGAGGAGGGACGGATCTGGACTGTATCCCTCCCACACAGAACAGCTGTCCTGGTCTGGTTTTGATAATCCAGGAACGGATAGGAAGGGGAGGCGCCGCACGATGAACAATTATCGTTTTTAAGCATTTGCACATCAATAGAAGAGTGCTGATTGCTCCATAGATCGAAAGAAACGAGATTCTCACGTAACGCATCCCGGTTCCCGGTTAAAATCTTCAGTGCCTCTGCCCCCTGATGTGCCGTTACCAGTTGAACGATGGGGCTGATGATACCGGCCGTATCACAAGTTAAACCGCCGAGCGGAACCTGTTCCATCATGCAGTGGAGGCATGGGGTCTCCCCGGGGATAATCGTGTAACTGATACCGTAACTTCCGACGACTGCCCCATAAATCCAGGGGATATTGTGCTTCTGGGAAATATCATTCATAATCATACGGATTTCGAAATTGTCTGTAGCATCGAGCATCAGATCCACTCCGCCGATGAGCTCTTCCAAATTCCAGGGCGTCACGTCCGTAACGTGAGCTTTGATTCTCACATCCTGATTAATAGCTTCCAACTTCTCCTTCAGTGCAATAGCTTTTGGAAGGCGGTTCTGTGCATCTTCTTCAGTGTACAGCTGTTGTCGCTGAAGATTGCTCCATTCCACGTAATCTCTATCTGCAATCGTTATTTTGCCGGCACCGGCACGGGTGAACATTTCCGCTGTACTGGTCCCGAGAGCCCCGGCCCCTATAATTAGGATATGGGCCTGCTGTAATTTTCTTTGTCCGTCAGTGCCGATGGGGGAAAATAATGTTTGTCTCGAGTAACGCTGTTCCATCAGAAACTGATTCCTTCTTCCGGACTGCTGGCGGTAGCGTACCGTTTTTTTGGTATTTTTCCGGCCTCGAAACCGAGTCTTCCTGACTGCACGGCCAGTTTCATCGCCTCAGCCATTTTTACGGGGTCTGGAGAGCCGGATACAGCTGTGTTCAGCAAAATACCGTCCGCCCCGAGTTCCATGGCCGTGACCACGTCCTGTGGAGACCTTATACCTGCATCCACAATCACCGGTACGTGTGACTGCTCAATGATCAGACTCAGGTTCAGAGGATTGATAATACCCTGGCCGGAGCCGATAGGTGATGCCCCCGGCATGATAGCGTGAGCCCCGAGTTCTTCCAGCTTCCTGGCTAAAACCACATCATCAGATGTATAAGGGAGGACAATGAATCCTTCCTTCAAAAGTTCTTCGGTAGCTTTCAGTGTTTCCACCGGGTCCGGCAACAGCGTTTTTTTGTCCCCGATCACTTCCACTTTAATCATGTCACAAAGACCGGAGGCATAAGCCAGCTTGGCCGTTCGTACAGCTTCTTCGGCTGTATATGCCCCTGCCGTGTTCGGTAACAGGTCGTAGTTGCTGGTGCTGATTTTTTCCAAAAGATTGGGTTGGGAAGATTCAAAAATATCCATTCGACGGACGGAGAAAGTCAGTATTTCTGTTCCGGATGCATCTACCGCCTGTTTTTGTACATCGATATCCGGATATTTGCCGGTTCCGAGCAGTAAGCGGGAGTGAAAAGATTTATTACCGATAGTTAGCATGTCAACCACCTCCTACAAAATTAACCAGTTCTATTTTGTCGCCGTCTTTAACATTTACGGTCGAGTGATTTTCTTTAGTCAGAATGTTTCCGTTGTGTTCAACGACGACCGCCGGCCGGTCGGGTATGAAATAATCGATGACGTCGGAAACAGTTGTAATGTTATTTGATAATTGCACCGTCGTACCATTAATCAAAAGTTCCATAGAATCGCCTCCTTAACGTATCTATCACTGAATCTTAAAGGATTCATATACAGGTTTTCCTTCAATATAATCCGCCATGAGCGACCCGGTGATCGGAGCTAATAAAATACCGTTGCGAAAATGGCCGGCCGCTACCCACAACCCATCGATTTCCGGATGTTCCCCCATATAGGGGAGGCCTGTCTGTGTCTTGGGCCTGTGCCCGCTCCAAGCTTCGCCCCATTCCGCATGCTGCAGGTCAGGAATTAAACGGATAGCACGTTCCATCAGAGAACGCAGACCTCCGATGCTTACAGAATTATTCGGGTCATCAGGTTTTTGTGTAGCGCCGACAATGAACCTGCCGCCGGCCTTCGGTACGATATAACATCCAGGTGAAAATATGCTTGCCGTCGTCAGATGTTCTTTATGATAAACGGAGAAACACTCGCCTTTTACCGGATACATGTTCAATGTGTAGCCCGTTTTTTCGAAAAGCTCCCGGCTCCACGTCCCACCAGCAGAAATGACCGTTTGTGCCAAAATATTTCCGGAGGTTGTTTTGACTCCGGTTACGTGTCTGTTTTCGGTCAGAACATCCAGCACTTCCGTATGTTCCATAATCTCTGTACTGAATTCAACGGATGCATGTGCCAGTGCTTTTGTTAACGATGGGGCATTGACCTGGCCGTCTCCGGGCATGTAGAGTCCCCCTGTAACGGAGAGGTGGGAAAGACGGGGTTCTCTCTCCTGTAACCGGCTTCGTGAAAGCCATTCCGAACAATCTCCCGAACGTTGCTGACGTTCATTCTCCCGTTTTAACTGTTTCGCTTCTTCTTCGGTACGGGCGACTCTGACTATGCCATTTTGAATCAGTTCAATGTCTATGCCGCTGACAGATTCCAGTTCTTCTGCTAAAGAAGGGAACATTTCTCTGCTTTCACGAGCGAGCCGGGAGAGCGGGCTGTCAGGACCCACTTCGTTCTGCGCCCCCAGCATTCCGGCTGCAGCTCTGGAGGCTTTTTGTCCGATTTCCTCCTTTTCTATTATGAGCACGCGATAGTTTCTTTTAGAGAGTTGAAAAGCGATCGAGCTACCGATAACACCTCCGCCTGCAATAATAACGTCATACATTTCCTGCGCCTCCTTTGCGTATCGCTTCTCTGTAGGCCACAGCTTTTTCAACGGGATCATCAGCTAGCAGCACACCGGACAGAACGGCAACTCCACTGGCACCGGCTTCCATCACGACGTTGGTATTTTCCGGAGTAATTCCACCAATTGCTAAAACAGGCACTCTTACATGCTGCACGACTTTTTTCAGTTCTCTTATACCTTTAGGGGACAATCCGGGTTTCGAACTGCTGGTGAAAACGTGACCGAAGATTAAATAATCAGCGCCATCGTGCCAGGCTCTGACGGCTTCCTGTACGGAGCAGCCGATCGTCAAATCCGGATAAAGGCGACGAACTTTCACCTGATTCATGCTTGCATGAGTGAGTTGTACCCCTTTAGCCTTTACCTTGTCGGCGATGGTCGCCCGGTGGTTAAGAATAAGTTTATGCATGGGCATTCCCACGGAATAAAGCTGCTGGGTAAAACATATCATCTGTCTATCGCTCCATTCTTTTTCCCGGAGATGTACAGAATCCACATAGGGGAGCACCTGACCTATTATTCTCATCAGCTCTTCACCAGGCTGCTGACCAGTGGAGATGACATGAAGTTTTCCTATACTGTCCTGACCTGGTTGCTCAAGTTTCACTGAGACCCCCCTTTATCGTTTTTTGAAATTAAAAAAGTCACTTTCCTGGTAAAAGAAAAGTGACTTTGAACGTATGATTAAACAAAAAATAGCAAAAATATCGTCCGCACACTTCCCTTCGCCGGTATCAACCGTATCAGGTTCCGAGGGTCTCAAAGTCGATTACTCTGATCTCAGCCTTTTGAAAAGGCACCCCTAGTGATTTATATTAAATTGTAAGTAAAATTCTAACATTTGTACAAGTATTGTCAACAGTGTGTTTTTTAACATTCATTTTTATAGTTACTCCTGTTTTTCATAGCTTTCACATACCGAAGCTGTAAAAGCGTAATGTACAAGTTCGGGCAGCAAGTGTAACTGCTTCTACAACAGGGAATAGTAAGGGTGGATATCAAAACATGCCTGGCACCAGAAGGAGGAAGATATGATGACTGATAAACATTCGGAAAATGAAGAAACCCTTAAGCAGATCAAAGAACTCATCAAAGATGAAAAAGTGGCGATGCTGACGACCGTATCTCCGGAGGGCAGATTGAGTTCCCGTCCGATGCACACCCAGGAAGTATTGCTGGACGAGGAAGAATTCTGGTTTATCACGGAGAAAGATACAGATAAATACAGGGATATCGGTAATAACCCTTCGGTGAATCTGGCCTACGCCGGCAGTTCCTACGTGTCCATCAGTGGAACGGCTGAATTCGTGCAGGACGTGAAGAAGAAGAAAGAGTACTGGAATAAAATTGTCGAAAAAGTACTGAATGCTTCGGCCGAAGACCCGAACGTTGTGCTTGTAAAAGCGACTCCTGACGTTGCTGAATACTGGGAAGCAGGTGTGAACGTCAAAACCGTTAAAGAATTCGTGAAAAAGATGGCCAGCAGCAATTCCATGGACGACAAGAATAAACTGAAAGACACCGTCCATTTCGACGAAAATTCGAACTAGATACGATCATTTTTCTGAAAACAGAGAATCCCCGCCCGGAGCGTTGACTCGGGACGGGGATTTTGTTCGTATCGGAGGATGTTTCTGTTTAGTGACGACGAAGGTCTCAATGATTTTTAAGATACCACTTCCTTCTTAGCAACCATTGTGGCCGATTTCGGTTTAATGAACATGATACTCCCGATGAACACGGCTAATACATTCAGAAATAACGTAAGTCCGATGACTCCGGCGGCGTGAAGCGTCTCGTAAAAATAACCGTTAACTGCTAAAAGGACGACGACTGTTCCGAGTATTATACTGCTTTTTACAGGGCTGGCAGCAGATATTTTCCAGGTGCCGTAACTGAAAACGACAGTGAATACTATCATGGTAAGAATATTGACGCTCATCCCCACCCAGACCGGATGGATATTGAGAAAGAAATCCGACGGGTGCCAGTTGCTCAAATGATACCAGAGCAAGCCTGCTGTGAAGCCTCCGAACAGAGAACCGAGAACAGCTCTTTTTGTAACGAGCGGCCAGAACAGCGCAGCAACTACAGGAGCGAAGGTTGCGGAATTTCTCATCGTCCAGGCGAGTACGTTCCACCAGGCCGACTGTTCCGTACGCAGGAAGCCGAAGACAATCATCAGGCCTGTAAGGAGCAGCAGTGACCATTTCGTATACGTGACCAGCTTTTCGGGAGAAGCGTCAGGGAAGATAGCGCTCCCCACATCTTTTCCGAGACTTGTAGCGCCTGAGAACTGACACGGGGCACCCCACCCGAGAGCACAGGCCCAGATACCGAGGAAGAACATCCCGACCAGCGGAGCGGGGAGGACTCCCATCAGGTACCGGGGCAGTGCTATGAGACCGAGACTTGCATCGGGGACAACCGCAGCCGCCGAGAGTCCGAAGAGGATCCCGAAAAGAATGAAGGGGATGCTCATCACTTCTGCCACAATCAGTCCTTTTTGCCCTTCTTCCGGTGTTCTGCAGGACAGAGCCATCTGGAAAGCAGCCTGAGCTAAAATGACGTTCACAAGAAATGTGGCAAACCATACGAGAATGACCTGAAGACCGGCTCCGTCCCAGTCGAACATCCCGGGCTGTTCGACTGCCAGCTGCTGCAGACCGGAAATGCCGGGTTTAATGAAGAACGCTGCTGCACCGATTATGAACATGAGGGCGAAAATGATAGTGTTCATCGTTTGTGTAAAGGCGACCGCCCACATGCCGCCCGACTGTAAATAGACGAATAAAAGAAGGGCTGTGAACGCCACGGATAAAGACAGAGACACGCCGGTGAAGACGTGGAAGGCAGAAGCGAATGCAATGGCCGTGGCCACCGACCACATCGGGAAAGCGAAGGCCGTAATGGCGCCGGATAAAGCTTTGGCACGTCTGCCGAACTGATCACCGATCAATCCGGTGATGGTGACGATCAATTTCTCCCGGAACGATTTTATAAGCAGAAGGGCGATCAGGAGAACCTGCAGTGTTTCTGCGACCCCGTACCATATAGCTGAGATCCCCGTAAGATACGAAAGCTCCACAATCGATATGTACGTTGAACCCGAAAAAAGACCTGTAATACAGAAAGCGACCGTCCACCACCGGAACGTCCGTCCCCCTATAAAATATTGCTCGCCCCGGCCGGCTTTCCGCTTTGCCACGTTGCCGACGATGATTAACGCGAGCGTATATAACAGCGCCAGTGTAATGACCCATACTCCATAAGAATTCATTTCCTCTCCTCCTTTACATATCTGTACATACAAAAAGAACCCTTCCACTTTTCCGTAAGAAAAATAGAAGGGTTCTCCTGAGCGTCCCTGCTCTTATCTTTCAGACAGATAGTGTCTGCTGGAAGAAGCACCTTGTTCTTTACGAACAGGTTGCCGCGGGATCACAGGACCAGATTCCTCCACCGCTCTTGATAAGATGTGTATGAAATTAACGTTCATTCTACCGGGGGAAGAAAAGGAATGTCAATGATTTTTTAGAAATTTCGAAAAATAGAAAAGACAGGACTGTATTTCGTTCTCAAAAAAAGGGACGCCGAAGGGCGTCCCTTTAAAGCTGCTGTATCAGACTGTCATTTCTTCCTTCAGGTGTGCTCCTGCAATACCCGGGTAGGTCATTTCATAACTGTCGAGAATAATTTCCAGGTCTTCATAATTCAAAACCTCATACTCCATACAGAGGGTACGCACCGTTTTGCCCGTTCTTATGCCTTCCTGGGCGATTTGTGAAGAGCGTTCGTAACCGATGTGCGGGCTTAAAGCCGTAATGATTCCAAGGCTTTTCTCCACGTTCTCCCGGAGTACTTCTTCGTTCGCCTGCAGATCTTTCAGGCACAGATCCGTGAAAACGCCGAACCCGTTGTTCATAACAGTGATGGATTCAAGCAGATTGAAAATCATGACCGGTTCCATGACGTTCAGCTCCAACTGTCCGGCTTCTGAAGCCATGCTCACCGTGTGGTCGTTTCCCATAACTTGAAAAGCGATCTGGTTAATAACTTCCGGCATGACCGGGTTCACTTTCCCGGGCATAATGGACGAGCCCGGCTGTCGGGCCGGGAGAGTGATTTCGCTCAGTCCGGTTCTCGGCCCGGAGGCCATCAGACGAAAATCATTCGCTATTTTGGACATGCTCGTCATAGTGTTTTTCAAAGCGGAAGAAACTTCCGTGTAAGCATCGGTGTTCTGGGTAGTGTCTACCAGGTTCTCTGCTGCCCTGAGCGGAAGTCCGCTGATGTCAGCCAGATACTCCACTACGAGCTTCGTGTATACCGGATCGGCGTTCAGACCGGTACCGACCGCTGTTGCCCCCATGTTGATTTCGAACAGATTATCTTTGGAGCGTCTAATCCGGTTGAGGTCGCGTTCGATCACACGCTGGTAGCTTTTCAGTTCCTGTCCGAGCCGGATCGGAACGGCGTCCTGCAGGTGCGTACGTCCGACTTTGATGATGTGATCGAAATCAGCCGCCTTTTTACCGAATGTATCAGCCATCGTTTCCATCGTCTGTTCCAGCCGGGTCATCCCGGTTACAGCAGCGATATGCATTGTGGTAGGGAAGACGTCGTTGGTCGACTGTGCCATATTCACATGGTTATTCGGATTGATATAATCGTAGTCGCCTTTGTCCCGTCCTGCGATTTCAAGAGCCCGATTTGCGATAACTTCGTTCGCATTCATATTCACGGAAGTACCGGCTCCGCCCTGGATAGGATCTACAAGAAACTGGTCATGGTAATAGCCTTCCAGCAGTTCATCGGCAGCCCCGATGATAGCTTCGCTTATGTGAAGAGGGAGGTGGCCGGCGTCCCTGTTCGCCATAGCTGCCGCTTTTTTGACCATAGCCACGGCCGTAATCATGGAATCATCGAGGTTGTACCCTGTAATCGGGAAGTTTTCTTTGGCACGCAGTGTCTGGATGCCGTAGTAAGCTTCGGCGGGAATCTCTTTTTCTCCGATAGAGTCTGTTTCTGTACGATATAAACGGTTCATGGTATCTTTCCTCTCTCTGTGAATTCTTATTACCCGTAGTGGGCGGTTGTGTAGTTTTCTTCGTCTTCCAGAACATCGGGGCGGTTCCTGTCAGACGAGCTGACAACGACTGCGGCTGATGCATCCCCGAGAACGTTCACGGAAGTTCTGATCATATCCAGAATACGGTCGATTCCTGCGAGCAGTGCTATACCTTCGAGTGGCAGACCGATGGAAGTCATAACCATCGACAGCATAATAAGTCCGGCACTCGGGACGCCGGCGGTTCCGATGGAAGCCAGTGTAGCGGTCAGCACGACGGTAAGCTGATCGATGAAAGTCAGTTCCATTCCAAAGTACTGAGCGACGAACAGCACGCAGACCCCCTGATACAGGGCTGTACCGTTCATGTTGATGGTCGCGCCGAGCGGCAGTACGAAACTGCTGATCTTTTGCGGTACTTTCAATTTTTCTTCGGAATACTTGATCGTCATAGGTAAAGTTCCCGAGCTGCTGGACGTACTGAAAGCCACCATAATGACCGGTATCAATTCCTTGAAGAAAGTGACGGGGCTCATCTTGCCGAAAACTTTCACGGAAAACGAGTAGACGAGCAGAACGTGCACGAGTGAGCCGACGAGCAGCGCGAGAATGACCTTGAATAAAGGCCACAGTACGGACACCCCGTATTCCCCGACGGTAGGTGCGATAAGGCCGAATATACCGATGGGGGCGAATCTCATTACGACACCGGTGATTTTATACATGACTTCCGCCAGCTGATCGAATATTTGATAAAGTGTACGTGCTTTTTCACCTGCCATCGTGATACCGATGCCGAGGAAGATGGCAAAGAAGATGACCTGCAGCATGTTACCTTCCGTAAGTGCGGCAATCGGGTTGGTCGGCACAATGTTCAGCAGCGTCTCTTTAATTCCGGGAGTTTCCTGGGCAGCGACCTGTTCACCTTCCGGAACTTCAATATCAACTCCGGTTCCGGGAGAGAACAGATTTCCGCTCAGAAGCCCGATGGAGATGGCGACCGCTGTCGTCACCATGTAGTAGGAAACCGTTTTGAAACTCAGGTTCCCGAGCTCTTTCAGATCCCCGGTGCTGGCAACTCCGACTACCAGGGAAGACAGAACGAGGGGAACAATGATAAATTTAATAAGCCTGAGGAAAAGATCTCCGAGCGGCTGTACTACTTGTATGTCAGGTCCGACGAAAATGCCGAGAACAATTGCTAAAAAGAAAGCGATGAATATTTGGAATACGAGATTATTTTTCATAACAACCCTCCAGTCAATATGTAATACACAATGTAAGCGCATACCTACGGATACATACAGAAATCTACGCATACATACAAATAAATCCGTGAATTTTTGAAGGAGAGACCATGATGATTAAAAAGAAACTGCTGATTGTTATAATGGTTATTGTGATGGTGCCGCTGGCCGGAGAGCTGAAATTTTATCCGTTTGAGGGAAGCTTCCGGGTAAGTTTCGGCACCCCCCTGTTTTTCTTTTTTCTGCTGTGGAGGGCGAATCTGCGCCAGGTCACCCTGACACTGGCAGTAGCGACGTCGGTCGTGCTGTTCCGGACGGGACTGGATGTGTACGGAAGTTCCGTGCCGCTTGAGGAAGCGTTCTCCACCCACTTTCCGGTATTCTTTTATTACCTCACCTACGGACTGCTGTTCCGCTTCCTGAAGGTTTCAAAGTACTACCATAAACCTATCGTCGTCGGATTGTTAGGAGTTTCCCTTGAAATCCTGGCAAGTACGGCCGAGATATTGCTGCGAAGCGGAGTCATGGACCAGCCGGTGAATTTCGGAACGATAGGGCTGTTGCTGGAGGTCGCTTTTATCCGCAGTTTTTTCGTCCTTGGTTTTTTCAACATCCTGCTGTATAAACAGGCGAAAACGGAAGAACTGCAGCAGAAAAAGCAGAAGGAGCATATGATGATGGTGCTGTCCGGTCTGTACACGGAGGCCGTTCATCTGTCCAAAACGATGCGGGATGCCGAAACGGTTACGAAAGAGAGTTACGAGCTTTACCGGAATATGAAAGAGGAAAGCGGAAGGGAGGAGTCTTCCTCTCTGCTTGTCATAGCGAATAAAGTGCACGAAATAAAAAAAGATAACCAGCGGATCTACGCCGGGTTATCGAACGTGATTTCAAGGGAAAGCGACACTTCCTGGCTGAGTATGGAGGAAATAGGGAGCATACTGAAAAAGTCCAATGCTGCTTACGCTGAGCTTCTTCAAAAAAACATACGTTTCACTCTCCGTAATAAAACGGGGGAGAATCGTTACCCTACCTACGTACTCCTTTCCGTACTGAATAACCTCATCTCCAATGCCGTAGAAGCCATCGACGGGGAAGGAAACGTGGAAATGATGGTGGAAAGGAGAGGCAGTCACCTGGAAGTAACGATTTCCGATAACGGACCCGGCATCCCTGAAAGGATGGAGGAGGTCGTTTTTGAAGAAGGCTATACGTCCAAGTTTGATTCTGCCGGTGCCCCGTCTACAGGGATAGGGCTGTCCTACGTACGGGAAGTCGTGAAAAAAATGGACGGGAGAATCCGGCTGCTTCCGTCAGTACAGGGAGCTTCTTTTTTAATTCGGATTCCAGAGGAAAAATTAATGGAAATGGGGAGTGACAATGAATTACTTCATCGTGGATGATGATATATCGGTGAGGGCCATGCTTGCCGAGATGATAGAGGATGCGGATCTCGGAACGGTAGCCGGGGAGAGAACTGACGGCCGGGAAGTGGATACTGAATTGCTTGAGGCTCATCAGGTGGATATTCTGCTGATTGATCTTCTGATGCAGGAAAGAGACGGCATAGAGACGATACGGGAAATCAGTGGAAGCTATACGGGAAAAACGGTGATGATTTCCCAGATAGAAAGTAAAAATCTGATAGGAGAAGCGTATTCGCTCGGTATCGAATACTACATTACGAAACCTTTGAATCGGATCGAGGTGGTCAACATTCTGAAAAAAGTTAAGGAAAGACTGGTACTGGAGCGGTCCATAGAAAGTATTCAGCAGTCTCTGCAGGCGGTAACGGGAAAAAGCGCCGGAACCGGGAGTGCGGCTGCTTCCAGAAGCATTAAGGAAGAAGGATACAAAGTACTGGTGGAACTCGGAATGGTCGGGGAGAACGGCTCCAGGGATCTGCTGGATATCATCTATTATCTGGATCAGAATAATATGACGGGGGGAGAGGAAATAATTTCCCTGAAGAATGTCTATCAGAAGACGGCTGCCGACAAGATGAAAGAAGGAGCGAAGCAGCCAGGTCTGCAGCGGGAAGTGAAAGCGGCGGAACAGCGCGTCCGGAGGGCTGTACATCAGGGTATTTCGCACATCGCCTCGGTCGGACTGGATGATTTCAGCAATCCTGTGTTCAGTAAATACGCTTCGACATTTTTTGACTATGAACAGGTACGGAAGAAAATGATGGAGCTTGAGAAAGAGAAGAGATACAGAATAAGAGTCGATACGAAGAAATTTATTCAGATGCTGTACTGGGAAGCAAAACGCCGGATGCAGACGTAAAAAAGCTGAGACGAGGGGGGAGAGCCCTGTCTCAGCTTTTTGTTTGAACTCAGTTGTTGGCGGAGCCTTTGGATAGTTCACCCATAATATAGCCTGCAATCTCATCGGACCCCTGCAAACCGATATCACCTATACTTACGACACCGCTCACTTTATCTTCATCTACTACAAGAAGGCGGCGGATTTGGTGATCCTGCATCAGACGCGCCGCTTCCTGTACTTCCATATCGGAAGTAGCCGTAACGACTTTGTCCGTCATAATGTCTGAAGCTTTTACATTTTCCGCGGATCCTTTAGCCAGGCCGTTCACTACGATGTCACGATCCGTAATTACACCTGCGTACTTATCCTGCTCTGTAATGACGACAAAGCCTACCTCTTCTTCTTTCATGCGTTTCGCTATAGTTGTCAAAGTGTCGGATGCCTCACAAGCTACTACCTCGGTATTCATATAATTCTTAAGTTCTGGCATGATTCCTCCACCTTTCTAATTGAATAATTCGCTTTCCACTTAGAAGTTTTTACTTTTTATGGGTATTTTAAACAATAAATCCCGGGCTTTGTTTCGATTCCTACAAAAGTCAGGGGGATTCTTGAAAAAGAAATTGAGTTTCTGCTGTTCATTTGAAATAATTGTAACTAATGAAAAAGCTGGAGGAAGAAAGGAGAGGAACGAAAATGGAATTCGATTTTTTCTGGATAGCAGTGGGGATAGCCTTTGCCGGATATTTTATCGGGGAAGGTCTTAAAAACTTCAAAAATCCCGAGGCCGGTGATTCGTTCAGTGAAATCTTCAGGGAGGAAGAAGACTACAAGTTAATAAAGGAAAAAGATGTACATTACTACATAGGTGTATCAAAAGAAGATACGAAAGCGCTGCTGCAGGAGTACCCGGACATTCCGCACGTTACGATCAACAATAAAATTTACTACCCGAAAGCACGTCTTCATGAGTGGTTGAAAAGTATAGGAAAGTAACTTAGAAAGTATACGACGATAGGGGGGAGCACCGATGCTGAGAAAAAGCCTGCGGTTCAGTATAATCTTTTTCCTGGTGCCCACCATATGGCAGTGGAGTTTCCAACCGGTGGTTTCGTGGACAGAGAACGTAGCGAGCGCATGTGCCGCTTTTTTGATTTATTTACTGGTAGAGTGGTCCGCGAAAGATTATGACAGGCAAATAAAAATCGAAAATAATGAGCTTTAAATAAATTGAAACGCGTCCTCTTTTTAATCGTATGCTAAGAGAAGCGTTTTCTCACAGGGGAGGCTCAGGCTATATGGAAGTGTTTTTGATATTAATTATTGCAATACTTCTACTTTTCGGTTTTAACCGGCTTATGGGTTACAAAAAAGGTAACATCACGATCGATTTTGACGATAGATATGTAAATAATAAGAAATACGTAGAAGCTATAAAACAGGAACTCGCCTCACAGGGAAGGCAAGTCAGTTATAAAGGTAACCGGAAGTTTATCATAGATGGCCGGTCCTACATTTTTATGGAGCAAAATGTTTCCATGGGCGGTGTGCCTCTCCAAAGGACGATTCTTAAACCTGAAAAATAATGCCTCCGGAGATTACGACTTGAGCAGGAAAGAAGGGGTCGCATGGTATCAGTTACGCAAAGAATTTCAGAAATCAGGCAACCTCGGGGAGGATACGTAAACCCGGGTGAATTCGCCGTCACTTCTCTGCCGGATGAATGTGACCTTAAGGAAAAAGAGAATCTACATCCAAGTCTTACAGGACTGGCGGTAGATTACTTAACGCGGTGTAAAACCGGTACACCGGCTGAAGAGGTATTCAGTATTTCTCTGCTGGGAGCCGCACGTATACGGGAGAAGGAGAGAGCAGCGAACCTGGTCAAAGGAATAAACGGTACGGATGACACTTCCGTTATAAACGCCTGTAAACTTTCCGGATACGATGTGATTGTTCGTGCGGGGGTACAAGGTTATAAGCCGGTTAGATTGATCGAACCTGACAAAGATACGATCGGGAATATACGAGTGATGGTCCAGAGAGCCCTTACGTTTTTTGATATCTACGGGCCGGTAGTGAAAGACGGTTTCACCTTTCAGGGTGGATATACGGATCTTATCCACAGCGGAGACGGGGACTTCCTGACCGCAGATACCTTGTGGGACTTCAAGGTTTCGAAATCAAGGCCGACCGGAAAGCATACGTTACAACTCCTCGTTTACTACCTGATGGGAGAGCAGTCCATACATCCGGAGTTCGCAAAGATTGAAAAGCTGGGGGTATTTAATCCGCGTTTGAATAATGTCTACCTGCTGGATATTAACAGGATTTCCGAAAAGGTGGTAAAGGAAGTCCAAACTGCCATTATAGGATATTGAGCATTAAGCAGAAGGTATTATCTATCTTCCTGATTGACTTATATTCAAAAAAATTGTTAATCTTTCAATAAGTTTACTGTAAGCGTTTTCAATACAGCGTTGTATAGGCGTTTATTCGGAATGTGAGAAACTCCCGGATGATAATCTTGGCAGTACTCTAATAAAACAGGGAAGGTGATGAAAATGGCTCTTTCCGTTAAAGAACTATTGGAACAAAAAGGTATAGATCCTAAAGAAGAACACCTGGAAATTTTAGAGAACCGGTGGGCAGGGCTTAAAGCAGCGCGAGGGAATCTTGAAACTGTGAATGTGGATGATGCCGACATCAGTTTAAGAAACGTTCCCGGAGGTGATCATTCTGAGTAAAGAACTGGCATCACAATCAGTCGAACAACTTGCACCGCTTTTGAAAAAAGGGGAAATATCTCCGGTAGATATCACAAATTCGGTTCTGGACCGGGCAGAGGCTACGCAGGAAACGATTAATTCCCATATTGAAATATACAGGGAAGATGCTTTGAAAGAAGCGGAGAAAGCGGAAAAAGAAATCAGCAGTGGGCAGTACCGGGGCATGTTCCATGGTATTCCTATGGCTATAAAAGATATCATTTATATGAAAGACAAAGTGACTACGATGGGGTCGAAAATCCACAAAGACTTTGTCTCCGATCACGATGCGACAGTGGTATCCAAATTAAAAGAAGCAGGGGTCGTCTTCACCGGTAAATTGAGCCTGCATGAATATGCCTGGGGTGTGACGAATAACAACCCGCACTATGGTGCAGTACGCAATCCATGGGACACGAATAAAATACCGGGAGGCTCGAGTGGAGGATCCGGCGCAGCACTTGCTTCGGATGCCACGATAGCCTCTCTCGGTACGGATACCGCCGGTTCCATACGGATCCCTTCCTCTGCCTGCGGGACCGTCGGTTTAAAACAGACTTACGGAAGAGTCAGTAAATATGGGGTTTATCCACTGGCATGGACGCTCGATCACGTCGGCCCGATGACGAAAACAGTAAAAGATGCAGCTGGGTTGCTTCAAATTATTGCAGGATTTGATAAAAAGGATCCGACTTCAATCAATGTCCCTGTGGATGACTACGTAGGGGCCGTGACAGGGAACGTGAAAGATCTCGTTATAGGTGTCAACGAAGATTTCTTTTTTAAAGGCGTAGATTCAGGAGTGGAAAAACTGGTACGCAACGGAATTCAAAAATTGGTCGACCAGGGTGCTAAAGTGCAGGAAGTCAAGATCCCTTCTCTTCAGTATTCGGATTGGGCGGAACTGATCACCTCCCTCTCGGAAGCATCCGCCATACACCATAGCGATTTACAGAGCAGACCGCAGGACTTCGGAAGTGACATACGTCTGCTGTTTGAACTTGGCGAACTCCCTTCTGCTGTCGATTATCTTCAGGCTCAACAGGTAAGAAGACAGCTGAAACAGGATTTCCAGAAAGCATTCAATAAGGTTGACGTCATTATGGCTCCGACACTGCCTGTACTTCCGAACAATATTGGGGAAGACTTTGCCTATTTGAATGGAGAAAAAGTGGATGTAATAGATAATATTATCCGGTTCATGGGGCCGGAAAACTTAACCGGTCTTCCGGCATTATCCGTGCCCTGCGGACTAAGTCAGGGGTTGCCGGTAGGCATGCAAATCATCGGGCCGGCATTTCAAGAAGGAAGAATCCTTAATGCAGGATATGCTTTCGAAAAAACAGCTCCGATGCAGGGGAAGAAGCCTGAACTCAGGTAAAGTGTTAAACAGGTGTTAATTCTGAATAAACTCACCTGAAATTTATGAAATAGTTTATGTTACAGGACCTGCTGCTCCATTTGGAAATCAGCAGGTCTTTAAACTCAATAGAATGAAAAACGAAGTCGGAGAGCCGAAAGTACAGTAGGTACGGGATACATAATCGACAGAAACGTTTACAGAACGAGAGGAGAAATGCTGATATGACTTTTTCGATTACAGCAAAATGCAAAGAGACCGGTCAGTTTGGAGTGGCGGTCTCCACCAAAGTACCGGCGGTAGGAGCGCTCTGTCCTTTTACTGCACCAAAGGCGGGAGCCGTGGCTACTCAGTCTTTCGTCAATCCTTATATAGGAATTAACGGTGTCCGTTATCTAAATGAAGGATTTTCCGCAGAGAAAGTGAAAGAAAAGGTTTTAAAAGAAGACGCACAACCAGCCATCCGGCAGTTCTGTATCGTGGACAAGGATGGAAACAGTGCCGCTTTTTCAGGAGACGAGTGCGAAGGATGGTACGGTCATCGGGAAGGTGATCACTTTGCGGTGGCAGGGAGTATGCTCACCGGACCCGAGACCATTCAGGCGATGTATGACTCTTTTCTGGAAACGGAAGGTACCCCTCTCTCCGAAAGACTTGTTATAGCTCTCCAGGCCGGCCAGGATGAGGGAGGGGACAAGCGTGGCCGGCAGTCAGCCGCCGTCCGCGTTTCGGACACCGAAGAGTATCCTTTAGTCGATCTTCGGGTTGATGAGCATCCTGACCCTGTGAAGGAGCTGTACAGAATTCATCAGGTAGCGGAAGAAGAACTGTTCCCTTTCGTCGGGGATCTTCCCACTAAAGATAACCCTAAAGGAAATTTTGATTCCTGATATAGAGGAAGCTCTGATAAGGTAAGAAATAAAGTAATAAAAGGAGCGTTTTCGTTGTTAATTAAACCGCAAAAACTGAAAGCAGGAGACAAAGTGGCAACAGTAAGTACATCTTCAGGCATCGCCGGTGATCCGGACATCCGATGGCGTTATGACCAGGGCGTAAAAAGACTTGAAGAAGTGTTCAATTTAGAAGTCGTTCCTATGCCTAACAGTTTAAAGGGCTCTGAATATATTTACGAGCATCCGGAAGCGCGTGCGGAAGATCTGATGAACGCGTTTAAAGACGAGTCGATTAAAGGCATCATTGCCAATATAGGCGGGGACGACAGTGTCCGCCTGCTGCCGTACATCGATTTTGATGTGATCCGCGATAATCCCAAAGTTTTTATGGGATACTCAGACGTTACGGTTTCCCATCTGTTTTGCCATAAGGCAGGTCTCTCTTCTTTTTATGGTCCGGCGGTCTTAACGGACTTTGCGGAAAATGTGGAAATGGATCCGTATACAGTAAATATGCTGAACCGCACACTTTTTTCAGGAGAAGCTATCGGTAACATTCCTCCTGCCAAAGAGTGGACGAGTGAACATCTGGAGTGGGAAGAGTCGAACAAAAACACCCGCCGTACGATGCAGGCGAACTCAGGTTATGAAGTTCTCCAAGGTTCCGGTATAGCACGAGGCAGACTCATCGGCGGCTGTATCGATGTTCTGGAAATGGTGAAAGGGACGACACTCTGGCCGGAGAAGGAAGCGTGGAAGGGCGGAATTATTTTCTTTGAAACGTCTGAAGAAAAAACTCCGCCTGAGGATATAAAACGCTGGCTTCGTAACTACGCGACCCAGGGGATTCTGCAGAAGGCTGCGGGCATCGTATTCGGTAAGCCGAAAGATGAAGCTTACTATGAGGAATACAAAGAAGTTATTTCCCGGGTAATGAAGGAGTATGGTCTCGTGGATTTGCCTGTGCTGTACAACTTGAATTTTGGCCATACGGAGCCGAAATTTCTCCTTCCTTATGGAGCGCAGGCGGTAATTAATTGCAGTGAAAAGACTTTTTCCATTCTGGAAAGTGGAGTGGAATAGATTTCATTTCTTTTTAAGGATAAATGTTCTTTATTTTGAATTTTTTATATGAAGTGATAAGATAAAGATAGGTTCTCTTATCTTCAGGTCAGCTTTCGATTCTAAAAGGGTTCAACTATCTTTCAGGAGGGAGAACTGCTTTATGAAACTTGAAAGTCAGGTAGCTGTGGTAACCGGAGCTGGTTCAGGAATGGGGAGACAAATCGCTATATTATATGCACAAGAAGGTGCGAAGGTCATCGTTTCTGACGTTAATGAAAAAGGCTCGCAGGAAACGGTCGAGGAAATTGAAAAGAATAATGGAACTGCTACAGCGGTCTTGGCGGACGTGACGAAAGAATCAGATGTCCAGCGTTTGATCGACACAGCTGTCGACACGTATGGAACGCTGGATATTCTGGTTAATAATGCCGGGATGATGGATAACATGATGCCTGCTGCCGAGGTAACCGATGAATTATGGGAAAAGGTGCTGGCGGTAAATACAACGGGACCTATGAGAGCTACTCGTAAAGCTCTTCCGATTTTTTTGGAGAAGGGCCGTGGTGTTATTGTCAACATGGGCTCATCCGCCAGCCTTGCAGGTTCCAGAGCCGGAGCTGCATATACAGCTTCCAAGCATGCTCTGGCCGGTTATACGAAAAACGTGGGTTTCCAATATGCGAATCACGGAATCCGTTGCAATGCTATTGCTCCGGGCGGAGTGGCTACGAATATTGGAACGACCATGTCAGAACCGGATGAATTCGGTATGGAAAGGGCTTTGTCCGGGTCCGGGAATAACCCGAGGAATGGCGAAGCGGAAGAAGTAGCCAGAATCGCACTGTTTCTGGCCAGTGAAGACTCAGCTTTTGTCAATGGTGAAGTGATCAGAGCAGATGCCGGGTGGCTGGCGTACTGACGTTCAATCGAAGTGACCCTCCCGAACTTTTCGGGAGGGTTTTATAATGAGCTTCACCTGCACGTTCAGTGACTTATTTAATATAATTTTCAAAAAACTGATTGACGACAAAGTCATGATTGTATTAAGATAGTTCACATCACAAAAAACTATAAACGTATCTTCTTATCCAGAGAGGTGGAGGGACTGGCCCTTTGAAACCTCGGCAGCGGAACTGATGGAATTCCATCGGAAACCGTGCCAATTCCAGCAGGTGCATCGTACTTGAAAGATGAGAAGAGACGGTTTTCTAAATTTTATTAGAAGACCCCTCTTCCATTTTTCTGGAAGAGGGGTCTTTTCGTTTAAGTAAGGAGGATGGAGCATGATTCAGTTCGAGAACGTTTCGAAAGTGTATGAGCACAACGGAAAAGAGTTGCGGGCGGTGGATGGCGTAGACATATCGATCGAGAAAGGTGAAATTTTCGGAGTGATCGGGTTCAGTGGAGCCGGGAAAAGTACGCTTGTCCGGTTGGTGAATCTGCTGGAGCAGCCTTCCGGGGGCAATATATTAGTGGAGGAGGATGATTTGTCCCGGTTATCTAAGCCCGGGCTCAGGAAAATGCGCAAGCGTATCGGGATGATCTTCCAGCACTTTAACTTACTGGAGTCTAAAACGGTTTTACATAATGTCGCCTTCCCGCTGATCATTTCCGGCACTCCCAAGAAAAAAATAAAAGCCAGAGTGGAAGAGGTTCTTGATTTCGTAGGACTTTCGGATAAAGCACATCAGTATCCGGAAGAACTCTCGGGTGGTCAGAAACAGCGGGTAGGTATTGCCCGGGCGCTTGTTACATCACCGGACATTTTATTATGTGACGAAGCGACTTCGGCACTTGATCCTGAGACGACGAAGTCGATCCTTCAGTTACTGAAAAGAGTACGCGACGAGTATAACCTTACGATATTGATGATTACCCACGAAATGAACGCAGTCCGGGAAGTGTGCGACCGTGTCGCTGTCATGGAAAACGGCCAGGTCATTGAACAGGGGTCCATTTTCGAACTGTTCTCGAATCCTCAGCACCCGACGACGAAAAACTTTATCCAGTCGGTGATGGAGAGCGATATCCCGCCTTCCATCCTCGCGGGTATTGAAGAACGCGGGGGAGGACGTCACGTATACCGGGTCACATTCGTCCGGGAGAAGGCTGCTCAGCCCATCTTTTCACAGGTAGCCAAAAACTATCAGGTCGAAGTGAACGTTCTTTTCGGACAAATTACGGAACTGCAGGGAATCCCGTTTGGCCAGCTGGTAGTGGAACTGCTGGGGGAAGACAGGGAGATTGTCAGAGCACTGGATTATATACAGCGGACAGTAAACGTCCAGGAGGTGGAAGCTGATGCAGGTTAATTTACTGGAATTCTGGCCAAAGATTTTGCAGGCCATCAACGAAACATTGATTATGGTAGGGGTGTCACTGGTGGTAGCGGCACTCATCGGTATCCCGCTTGGAATCGCACTTGTCGTTACGAGACACGGCGGGCTTCTCCAAAATAGCGCATTTTTCAAAGGGTTAAGCGTAGTGATCAACTTCTTTCGATCCATCCCGTTCATTATTCTTCTTGTAGCGATCCTCCCTCTTACAAGGTTTCTGGTCGGCACGTCTATTGGGACTGCAGCGGCTGTCGTACCGCTCGTACTATTTTCAGGACCTTATATAGCAAGGCTGGTGGAAAGCAGTCTTATGGAAGTGAAACCCGGCGTCGTGGAGGCGGCAGAAGCGATGGGAGCCTCTCCTTGGCAGATTATATTACGCGTATATGTACCGGAAGCCTTGAGTTCCATCGTGCTGAACCTGACGATAGCGACGATCGGCTTAGTTGGGGCATCTGCCATGGCCGGCTTCGTCGGAGGAGGAGGTCTTGGAGACCTGGCGATAGCCTACGGATATCAGCGGTTCGAAACGGACATCATGATCGTCACGGTTCTTCTGCTGGTTTTAATTGTGCAAGTGGTTCAGACGCTCGGGAACGTATTATCCAAAAGAATGAAAAGACAATAGGCGGGAGGATTTATAAATGAAAAAAATCATTGTACTACTTGGGCTGCTGATAGCGGCCGCGACATTGGTCGCAGGATGCAGTAAAGAGAGCGGAGCTTCAGGAAGTGACGAAGTCGTTAAAGTAGGGCTGAATGGTTCCGGCGTTCCCATTTGGGAAAAAGTGAAGGAAAAAGCAGCCGAAGAAGGAATTGAAATAGAGCTCGTGGAGTTTTCGGATTACGTTCGTCCCAACATGGCTCTGGCGGACGGGGATATCGATTTGAATGCCTTTCAGACCGTTTCCTACTTCGACTCTTTTATTGAAGAACGGAACCTCGATCTCGAACCTATCGCTACTACAATCATTGCGCCGATGGGTGTGTACTCGGAAGAATATGAAGATGTAAAAAATATTCCGGAAGGGAGTTCTATTGCCTTACCGAAAGAAGCTACAAATATGGGGCGTGCCCTTCTTCTGCTGGAGAAAGCAGAACTGATCGGTCTGCCGGAAGATTTTGACGGGAACGGTTCGCTGGATAAAATAACGGACAATCCTAAGAATCTGCAATTTGAACCGGTCGCAGCTGCCCAGACGCCGCGTGTACTGACTGATGTAGCAGCGTCTGTTATCAACAACGGGGTAGCCGTAGAGGCAGGGTTTGTTCCGGTGGACGACGCTATTTTCATAGAAGATGAGACAGCTGAACCTTATATAAACATTATCGCAGCGCAGGCCGAGGAAGCGGATAAAGAAGTGTATCAGAAAATTGTCGATATATACCAGCAGGAAGATGTGGCAGAACACATTCGTGAAGTGTTCGATGATTCATTGATACCGACGTTCGTCCCTCTCGAAAAAATAGGATGGTAAAGGAGAGTAATTATGACTTTGACGACAGCACACGACTTACAGGAACACATCGCCAGTTTTATTGAAAACAGGAAAGAAACTTATATTACGACGAGTCATGCGATTCATGACAATCCGGAAATAGGAAATGAAGAATTTTTCGCTTCAGGGTTGCTTACTTCTCTCCTTGAAGAAGCCGGGTTCACTATTGACAGGCAAATTCCGGACCACGAAACCGCCTTTTTGGCACGTAAGAAATCGAGCCGGCCGGGCCCTGTTATCGGATATTTAGCGGAATACGATGCCCTTCCCGGCCTTGGGCATGCGTGCGGGCACAATATCATCGGTACGGCATCAACAGCGGCAGCGATTGCTCTCGGAGAAGTGATAGAGGAAACAGGTGGGGAAGTGGTAGTTCTTGGAACTCCGGCAGAGGAAGGAGGGCCGAACGGAAGCGCTAAGGGTACGTTTGTAAGACATGGGTACCTCCGGGACATAGACGTCTGTATGATGGTCCATCCGCTCGGAACTACTTCAGGTTCCGCCCCGACGCTGGCGGTGGATCCGGTGGATTTTGAGTTTTTCGGGGCAGCTGCCCATGCTGCCAGTAACCCGGAAGATGGGATCAATGCTCTGGACGCTGTGCTTCAGTTATTCAACGGCATTAATGCTCTCAGGCAGCACGTATCTGAAGACGTACGGATGCACGGAGTGATTCTGGACGGGGGAGAAGCCCCGAACATAGTGCCGGAATACGCACGGGCCCGGTTTTACTTAAGGGCGAAGACGAGAGAGGACTGTGACCGGCTTACCGCCAGAGTAAAAAAGGTCGCTGAAGGGGCTGCTGCGGCAACAGGTTCTTCCTATACTATGACGAGAATTCAGAACGGGGTGGATAACTTCAACGTGACGCCTGCGTTTGAGGAGATTTTCAAAGAAAAGATCGAAGGGCTCGGGGAAGATTATCGGCCGCTGAAGAAAGGACTCGGCTCCACGGACGCCGGGAACATCAGCCAGGTGGTACCGACTATCCATCCTTACATCAAAATCGGTGAAGAGGACCTCGTTCCTCATACGAAGGAATTCAGGGAAGCAGCCCGCTCGGGAGAAGGTGACGCAGCCTTATTGAAAGGAGCGAAAGCGTTGGCTCTGACAGGAGTCGAGTTGTTATGCTCAGCGGATTTGTTACAGAAAGTGAAGAATGAATACCTTGGCAGGGAGGCGTGAATATTTAGAGGAAAGAAAATCTTCGCCGTTTACTGGGAATAGTAAGCCGGCGAAGATTTTTTAGTTGCCTTTCTGTACTCATTTTAAGGATCAGAAGAGGTAGGGAATATAAACAACGAGCAGAATGATTATCCAGATGGCGTCTACGAAATGCCAGTAGTAATTGAATATTTTATGTTTCTCCTTAAACAGGTTGAAAGGCAGAAGTCTGCCCTGAACAAGGAGTACGATCATCCAGCCCAGCCCGAACGTTACATGGACGGCGTGAAGACCGACTAATACATAGTATGCAGACAGGAAGTTGTTCGTTGAGACGACGTGTCCATCGGTAATGAATTTGCGGAATTCTTCTATCTCGAAGTACATGAAGCCGGCTCCGAGCAGAAACGTGATGACCACACCTGCCACTATCAACTTCATCTTCCTCTCCTTCAGTCCTTTTTCCGAGAGGAGCAGAGTGCCACTGCTCGATATCAGGAAGAGAGAAGCGAACAGTGTCGTCTGCCATTCGAACAGTTCACCCGGGTACGGCCCTGTCTGTGGTGGAGTGTAAATGAGGTAAGTGGCGAACAGTGTCGTGAACATAATCGCTTCCACAAAGAGATATATGAAGAAACCCGTTTTTTTGTCGGCAAATAACTCTTCGGACATTAGCTTACTGCTCATTTTCCTCCTCCTCTCTCTTATATGCCTCCGTGCGTTCATCGGAAAACGCTCTGATGACGAAAGTGCTTAACGACAGGATGCCGCCGAGGATCTGCACCCACACCCATCCGTAAATGAAGCCGAAACTTAAGATGAATAAGCTCCCGGCAAGAAACATCGGCTGGAACGTTCTTCTCGCAATGGGAGAAGGACGGGGGTTTTTTGCGACCGGTAACGGCTTGTTATTGATTTTCGACCACCAGAACATGTCTCTGCGGTCGATGACCGGCATTTTTTCGAACGGGTGTTCCGGAGGCGGGGAAGGGACGCTCCACTCCAGGGTCCGTCCGTCCCACGGGTCGTCTCCGGCTTTGGCGCCGCTGCGATGGGTCTTAATGATATTCCAAAGGAAAAACAGCATAGATACAGCCATAAGATAGGCTCCGATACTGCTGATGAAATTGTAGGACCACACTCCGTCTTCCTGGGTGTATTCATAGACACGTCTCGGCATACCGTCGAGGCCGGCTAAGTGCTGCAGGAAGAAAGTGAGGTGGAAGCCGATAAGAAACAGCCAGAAATGCCACTTCCCGAGTGTGTCGTCCAGTATTTTCCCGGTCATGATCGGATACCAGTAGTAAATAGCGGCGAATGCTGCCAGTATGGTGGAGCCGATGATAACGTAGTGCAGATGGGCGACTACGAAGTAGGAATCATGGAACTGCATATCCGCAGCTGCCGAACTGAGCATCACCCCGGTCACCCCGCCCATGACAAAGGTGGGAATGAAGCCCAAAGCGAACATCATAGGAGCTTTCATACTTATGACGCCGCGTCTCATCGTGAAGAGCCAGTTGAACACTTTAATTCCTGTCGGCACGGCGATAAGCATGGAAGTGATTGCGAAGAAGGTGTTCGAAAATGCCCCGAGCCCCACGGTGAACATATGGTGCACCCACACCATCAGGGCGAGCAGACCGATTAACGTCAGGGAAAAGACCATGGACGTATAGCCGAACACATTTTTTCTTGAAAAGTTGGAGATGATGTCCGAAAAGATTCCGAAAGCCGGAAGAGCGATAATATAAACTTCCGGGTGCCCGAATATCCAGAACAGGTGCTGCCAGTAAACCGGATGGCCGAGTTCCCCGAGGAAGAAAGTGGCGTCGTAAAGCCGGTCGAACTGAAGCAGCAGTAAAGCAATCGCCAGCACAGGAAAAGCGATCAAGATTAAGAAAGAAGTAATCAGCGTAGCCCAGGGGAAAAGCGGCATCCTCGACAACGTAAGCCCCGGTGCCCGCAGGCGAATAATGGTAGCCATCATGTTGATCGCTGCAAATATCGTGCCAAGCCCGGAAACCTGAAGCCCGAATATGTAGAAATTGTTGTTGGGCCCGGGCGTATAAGAATCGGTCGAAAGCGGAGCGTAAGCGGTCCACCCCATGTTCGGCGCAGCATTGAAAAAGAAGGCGAGGAAGAAAATCGTTCCTCCCGTTAAAAACAGATAGAACCCAACCAGATTCAAGTAGGGGAAAGCGAGATCGTTGGCACCGATCTGGAGCGGAACCGCTACGTTCATTAACCCGATTAAAATAGGGGTGGCCACGAAAAATATCATCATGGTTCCGTGAGTTGTGAACAGTTCATTATATTTTTCACCTTGAAAGACCCAGAATTCGTTTTCCGGGGTGATAAGCTGGGTCCTCATAAATAAAGCGTCCACACCCGCTCTTAAAAAGAAAAGCATGGAAAAAAGAATGTACAGGGTACCGATTTTTCTGTGATTGGTCGTCGTGGTATAATCCAAAATCGTCGACCAGTACCGGTTTTTAATGATGATATATAGAACAATAGGTGTGATTATAAGTACGCTTAGCCACCCGGCGATGACGTCCGTGGGTACGAATACAGATTTTCCGTTAAACGAGAATTCCATAGTCTCACCTCTTTAACTGTCTATTTTTCTTCACTCAACCATTCTTCGAATTCCTCTGCCGGTATGACTTCGGTATCAAACCTCATATCGGTATGGCCCAGACCACAGAATTCCGCACATTTTCCCTGGTACGTGCCTGTCTGATCCGGGGTCACCTTGAGCTCGTTTTCCTCCCCCGGAATCGTATCCCTTTTGCCGATCAGGCGCGGCACCCAAAAGGAATGGATAACATCGGTGGACTTCAGATGGAGAACTACTTCACGGTCGACCGGCAGAACAAGTTCCTTATGTGTTTCTTTTCCATTTTCATACGCAAACGTCCAGTTCCACTGCTCGGCTATTACGTCTACATGCAGCGTGTCTTCGGAGCCAGCTTCCGTATTTGAAGCCTGGAACGTATACATCACGGTAGGGACAGCCAGAATGGCAAGCAGAACGAAAGGTATGGTCGTCCAGAGAATTTCCAATACACGACTGCCCTCTTCATGTTTTGGAATATCTTTTCTGTTTAAATCATTCTCGCGGTATTTCACTGTAAAAATGATGAAAAGGACACATACAACCGCAACGACAAACATCATAATTCCAAAACTCAGTTTAATCAGGAAAGCCTGGTCAGCTCCTGCCTCACTTACAGGATTAAGCGTCCGGACGTTACAGCCTGTGAGAAATAACATAATCAGTACAGGAAGCAACTTCTTCATATGCATCTCAACCTTTTCTTCTGAGATTTTAGAAACCTTATTATTCACTGTAGCCTTTATTACGGAAGATGAAACAAATAAAGAGAAGGACTTTCTGCTTAATTTTTCTGTAGGGGTAAACTTGAAAGTCTGCTTCCGAAAAAATAGAAGTTTTAGTACCTGGTCTATAAAGGGAAGAATTCTTGAGAGAAGCAGTAATACTTTATTGTTAAAAGAAACCAGTAGAATTAAGGAGGAGTTCTGAAATGGGAAGATTGGATAATAAAACAGCAATAATCATCGGCGGTACTTCCGGTCTCGGAGAGGCGACTTCGAAAAAGTTTGCAGAAGAAGGCGCCCGCGTGGTAGTCGTCGGTCTGGAAGAAGAGAAAGGGGAAGCAATCGTCAAAGAGATCAGAAAGGCGAAGGGAGAAGCCGTTTTTGTACAGATGGACGTTACAGATCGCGAGTCTGTGCAGAACGGGATAAACAAAACCGTGGAACAGTTTGGCACGGTGGACGTACTTTACAACGGCGCCGGAGTGCACGACGCTTATAAAAACGTAGTGGAAACGGATGAAGATACGTTCGATAAATTGATGAACGTGAATGTGAAGGGGCCGTACCTGGCAGCTAACGCCGCGGTGCCGATATTCCTGGAAAAGGTAAGGGAACGATTATAAACATCGGTTCCCAATCCACGTTCGTTGCCGGAGCGGGCGGCAACACTTACGTTACGAGTAAACACGCCATACACGGATTTACAAAACAGCTGGCGTACGACTTCGGCAGCAAAGGCATCAAAGCGAATCTGATTGCTCCAGGATTCATTGATACACCTATGACGAAAGGCATCGATGATGAGAGGCTGAAAGATATTCCTGCCGGAAGAGCCGGGAAACCGGAGGAAATTGCTGCAGCGGCTGTCTTTCTTGCATCGGATGAGTCAGACTATATGCAGGGTGCGGAATTGAAAGTCGACGGCGGCTGGACCGTCGGCCGGTGACAGATATAAGAATAATTAGAGTGTAAAAAAAGGGAGCCGCTGTTTCAGTCGGCTCCCTTTTTAACGTTAGAATCTTATTGCTCCACAGGAGCCAGCTCTTCTTCCGTTACCCACTTGTGGTTCTCCACTTGTTCTTCCGTATCGGTTGTCGTGAAATCGACCATATATACGGTAGTTTCCTTCGCAGAGTCGATAGTGGCTGTGGCTCCTTCCATGCCTTTCATATGAGTAGCAGTCATTACCGCTTCTTCGCCTTCTTTCATCGGAGCTTCTCCCGGATTTTCAAATTCCTCATGGATCACCCATTTATGGTTCTTTACCGGGTCTCCCCCGTTCGTAGGTGTATAGGAAACAGTATAGACCGTTGTGTTAAAAGCGCCGGAAATTGTACTTTCCGCACCCTTCATCCCTTTCATATGTTCGGCTTTGATTTCAGCTTTGTCACCGACTGCAAATTCAGGGTCTTCCGCTTTTTTCAGACCAGCCGGTACGGAGCCGTCACTGGACATCTCTTCCGCTGAGTGTCCCATTCCTCCCTCAGTGTCTTCTTTCTGTTCTTTAGTGTCTTCTTTTTGTTCTTCCTGTTCTTTTTTGTCACCCGAACTTTCTGTTTCTTCTGCGGAATTCCCGCATGCAGCGAGTAATGCGGCCAAAAAGAGAGCCATTACACCGAAAATAATGTTCTTTTTCATTTATTAATCCCTCCTGAATCATTAATGTCACGTATATGGTACCTTTTCTATGTGCATTTTTCGTGCACCTCCGGTGACAGAATGGCGACAGTATCAAATGTATAAATGTTGACATATAAGGTCACTTATTTTAGGATATAATTATCTTGAAGTCGAGATAAAAAATCTCAGACATTTGAATATGCAGATGAAAACTATCAATTAAAGGAGTTGTAACACATGACAGACGGTTTATTAGGAATTCACCACGTAACAGCGATTACGGACGATGCAGCAAGGAACTATAAATTTTTTACAGAAGTACTTGGTATGAGACTGGTTAAAAAAACGGTGAACCAGGACGACATTCAGACGTACCATACGTTTTTTGCAGATGACGTAGGCTCTCCGGGTACAGACGTCACGTTTTTCGACTTTCCGAACATTCCGAAAGGAAGACGCGGCACGAACTCGATCTCGAGAATCGGTTTGCGCGTACCTGACGATGCGGCACTTAAGTATTATCAGGATCGGTTTGAAGAGTTTGGTGTAAAAAATGACGGCATCCAGGAATTATTCGAAAAAAAAGTTCTTCCATTCGAAGAAGCTGACGGTCAGAGATTCCAGTTGTTTTCCGATGAAAACGATAATGGCGTAGCGCCAGGCACGCCATGGAAGAACGGTCCGGTTCCGGAAGAAAAAGCCGTATACGGTCTTGGTCCGATTGAAATCACTGTAAGCTATTTCGATGATTTCAAAAAATTGCTCGGTGACGTATACAAAATGAAGCCGATCCGCGAGGAAGAGGACGTAACGCTTCTGGAAGTGGGCGAAGGCGGTAACGGCGGTCAGGTTATCCTGCGGAAAGATGAAACATCACCTGCACGTCAGGGGTACGGCGAAGTCCACCACGTCTCCTTCAGAGTGAAAGACCACGATACTTTGAAACAGTGGGAAGAGAAGTATAATGAACTCGGCATGGGGCACTCCGGAAATGTGAACCGCTTTTATTTCGAAGCCCTTTATACACGCATCGGAGACATTCTTGTGGAACTTTCCACGGACGGTCCCGGATTTATGGGTGACGAACCTTACGAAACGCTGGGAGAAAGTCTGTCCCTTCCACCATTCCTGGAGTCACAGCGTGAACAGATCGAAGCGAAGGTCCGCCCTTTCAACACGAAACGTTCCTGAACAGGCAAACGGAAATATAAATATTTCTTTTAAAAGGGAGTTGTTTACAAATGGAACACATTTATAAGGAAAATAAAAAAGGCGCCCCGGTATTTATACTGCTGCACGGTACAGGTGGTACAGAAAACGATCTCGTTCCTGTAGCCCAGTTACTGAACCCTGATTACAATATTTTAGGCATCCGGGGGAACGTTCAGGAAAACGGTATGAACAGGTACTTCAAACGTCACGGAGAAGGGAAGTATGACTGGGAGGATCTCGAATTCCGTGGTAATGAACTGTACGAATTCATTACACAGAAGGCTGAGGAATATGGTTTTAAACTGGAAGATGCAGTACCTGTCGGCTTCTCGAACGGCTCCAACATTGCTATCCAGATGATGCTCAAACATCCGGAAGCATTCAAGAAGGCTGCGCTGTTTGCGCCTCTCTATCCGGCAGACGTAGAAGAGAAGCAGGATTTCAGCGAAGTAGAAGTCTTTCTGTCTCTTGGCAAAGGGGACCCGATTGTTCCTGAATCCGAGAGTGAAAGAGTCATCAACCTTTTTGAGGAAAGAGGAGCTGACGTCACGACTGCCTGGGTGCAGGGACATACGCTTACAGAAGACGTAGCGCGCAAAGCGAAAGAATGGCTTAATAAGTAAGAGGATCGAATGATCGGACGGAAGTATCTCGTGAAAGTTCCGACGAACACGCCGCATCTGCTGGAACGATTTGGACTGTTCACGATTATTTTGTTAGGGGAGTCGATTGTCAGCTTGCTCGCGGTGATGCATCCGGAAGAAGGAGACTGGAGCTCTATCGGATTCTCTCCCGTTTCCTTCGCTATCATCATTTCTATGTGGTGGCAGTATTTCGATAGTATGGAGAAAAAAGTTGATAAGAGGAAAGAAACGGCCGGGCAGATAATCATTTACGGTCATCTGTTCATTTATCTTTTGCTAGGTTTGATCGCTGCACCCATCCGTCTGACGTTTTTGGAAGATGTCTCCTATGTATTTTCTTGAGCCTTCTGGGAGGTTTCCTTCTTATCGATAAATTGTTCATCATACCAAATATCTTAGTTTTTGTGCAGCTGGCGATATTCTTCGCTATCTATGCCAAAGTTACGACCTGATTGCTCGCTGCTTTACGAGTTATATGAGGTGCAAAAAGGGCGTTTTGCCCGTCTCCCGGAGGACGGACAAAACGTCTTTTCTATGCCGTTACTTACGTCAGATAAAATTTTGCACCACTCCGGCAGATATAAGAAGGAGCAGTGGGCGTCTATCTTCCTTTTGTTCCTTGCCCGAGGAATCAGTTTTTGTGTGATAATATTAATGTAGGCGCTATCATAGTTCCTGCCATTTTTATACGATGGTTAACGCTCGCCGCCTGTAAACTGCTGGTACTTCGTTAGTGAGAACAGGATCATGGGAAAAATTTTTCTTCGTACGACAATTTCAGCCGTCACCTCGAATACAGTCCGGCTGATGAAAGGAGAAATGGAGATGTCGCTGCCGCTTGAATCGGTGCGAGTGCTGGATTTGACGCGCTTACTGCCCGGCCCTTACTGTACGCTGATGCTTGCAGACTTCGGAGCAGAAGTAATCAAGGTGGAAAATCCATACAATGGGGACTATGCCAGAGGGTATGAGCCGAATCTTGATCAGGATAGCGCTTTTTTTCATTCACTGAATCGGAACAAGAAGAGTATCTGCCTGGATTTGAAAACGGAAGAAGGGAAAGGGTATTTCCTGGAACTGGTGAAACAGGCAGACGTTGTTGTAGAATCTTACCGGCCGGGAGTGATGGAGAGGCTCGGTCTTGACTATGAACAGCTGAAGAAAGTGAATGACCGCCTGATCTATTGCGCAATCACCGGGTATGGGCAGACCGGCCCTTACCGTAATCAGCCCGGCCATGATGTGAATTACATAAGCTATGCCGGGCTGTTGAATCTGACAGGAGAGAAAGAAGGGAAGCCGATTATCCCTTCGGCCCAGATTGCCGATATCGGCGGAGGGGCATTGCCCGCTGCTGTCGGTATTCTGCTTGCTCTGCTGGAGCGCGAAAAATTCGGCACAGGGCAGTTCGTCGATATTTCCATGCTTGACGGAGTCGTATCGTGGATGCAGCTGCTGCTCCCTGCTTTTTTTAAGGAAGAAGAGGAACCGAAGCGCGGAGAACAGATGCTGAACGGCGGGCTGGCCTGTTATGAAGTGTATCAAGCGAAAGACGGAAAATGGCTCTCGGTGGGAGCGCTGGAACCGAAGTTCTGGAAAAACTTCTGCGAAGCCATCGGCCGTGAAGATTTGATTTCACACATCAATTCTCCTCCGGAAGTACAGGAGAAGTTGAAGTCGCAGATCAGCGGTATCGTATTGACGAAAACTTCTTCGGAATGGATGAAAGTCTTCCGTGAAGTGGAAGCCTGCGTCACGCCGCTGCTTACCTTTGAAGAAATGATAAAAGATCCACAGATAACGGCGAGAGAGATGATCCGGACGTTCGAGCACGATACGCTCGGTTCTATAAGGCAAATAGGGATTCCTGTAAAATTATCGGGCACTCCTGGAATCATCCACTCCCGTGCACCAAAACTCGGGGAACATACGGATGAAATACTTAAAAAGATCGGCGTGAAAAAATGAAGTTGGGTCGATATAAAAAACAACCCGTGACTTTAAAGTCGCGGGTTGTTTTCGTAAGAGCTTATTATTCTTCATTCTCCACGTGCCGGCCATAATCGGGTACGGCAATTTCTTCGAAGTTATCGGTCAAATAACTCAGGTTTTTACTGAGTTCGTTATTTTCCATCGGGAGCCCGTGTCCCGTAATCGCCCGTAACGGGTTCAAGTCCCTTAACTTCCGGACGGAGGCATGGGAAGCTTTCCAGTCAGGAGTAAAATAACGGGGAGGCCCGCTGATGTCCTTCTTCTGCAAGGTCACATCCATCAGATTCTCCTGTTTCACTGTAGTGAAAGCGTCCCCGGCAATCAGTGCCTGATCTTTTTCTCTCCACAGGGAAACGTGGCCGGGAGTATGACCGGGGGTGTGGATCCATTCCCACTCTTCGAGAAATGGTACGCTATCGTCATCCGGGAGAGGATGGACCATATCTCCGAGATTTACAGGGTCTTTGGGGAAAAGACCGGACAATTTAGCTACAGCTCCTCCCTGGACGGATGGATCCGGCTTCATATAAGCTTTTTCTCCACGCAGGAAAGGGAGTTCCCGTTCGTGAGCGTATACAGGAACATTCCAATGCTCGACAAGTTCCACGATGGAGCCCACATGATCAAAGTGTCCGTGAGTCAGTACGATAGCCTTAGGAGGATTGTCTTTACCGAAAGTTTCTTCCGCTTTACTGATAATTTCCCCGGACGAATTTGGCATACCGGCATCAACCAGTACCCAGTCGTCATTTGATTTATTTGCAACGTAGCATAAGTTCACAATCTGCACTGTGTGATACCAAAGGTTTTCTGCAAGTTTCTCGAATTTTCCACTTTCCTTGGAAGTTGCCGGGATATTTTTATAGTCTTCTCCATATTGAATGTCATCTTTCATATTTTTCCTCCTTTACCGTTCGTTATCTTCGTGTGTGAATTTTACCCTTTGCATTTTTTGCTGAAACATGAGCGGGAGTTCCCCTTTTCTTGAAAATACCAAAAGCGGAATAGTTTGAATTATGAAATTTTCGTTTGCAATAATCATTACACTTAGAAAAGGGGTCATTCATATATGAAAACAGAAATGACGCAACAGTTTGAACAGTATCTGGGGAAATTCAAAACTTCAGCTTCGGAAGACGTGCAGAATAAGATGGCGCAGGCAATCGAAGAACTGGAAGCTTCCGACGAAGGAAAAGGTTTATCCAGAGGAACGAAGGCACCTGATTTCACTTTGCCCGCCGCTGACGGGACGAACGTACGACTTTATGAAAAGCTGAAACAGGGCCCTGTAATCATGACATTTTACCGCGGGTCGTGGTGCCCGTACTGCAATATGGAGCTGAGAGCTTATCAGCAAATCGTGAATGAGATTCATGAAGAGGGTGCGGAGCTGATTGCTGTCAGTCCTGAAACTCCGGATCAGTCTCTTACCACACAGGAAAAGCACGATCTCGAATATGTCGTGCTGAGCGACAAAGGGAACGAAGTGGCTGGTCAGTTCAATCTGGTTTATCAGCTGCCTGATTATTTAGTGGACGTGTACAAGGAGAAAGGGCTTAATGTCGATGAGCACAACGGGGATGACAGGTGGAAACTGCCGGTTTCGGCTACGTATATCATTGATACAGACGGCACGATCGCCTATGAATATACAAAATCGGATTACAAAGACCGCGCTGAACCATCAGAGGTCCTGCAAGAGTTGAAAGCCCTCCGAAAATAAAATGAGGCATGTCCTCTTTTGTCATTATTATTGAATAACAGCCCCTCTGAGAGCCGGATGCTACTTTCCGGTTTTCAGGGGGGGTGTTCAGTATTTATCCCGGACTGGGTATTACAAGCCGTAAACGGTCATGCCGCCGTCAACAAATATATTCTGACCACTTACATAACTGGAAGCGGCAGATGCGAAGAAGAGGTAAGGAGATTTCAGTTCTTCAAGCTGACCCAGCCTCTTCATAGGGGAACGGTTTTCCACAGCTTTACGGAAATCTTCGTCCGCAAGGTCACTTTCATTGAATTCAGTTTCGAAGAACCATGGACTCACTGCGTTCACCGTAATGTTGTAAGGAGCGAGTTCCAGAGAAAGCTGTTTCGTCTGATGAATGACGGCTGCTTTACTCGTACCGTACACGGAACTGAAAGATAAACTCACTTCTCCGGCTACGGAAGCGGTGTTGATGATACGTCCATAGTTCTGTTCTTTCATGTAGGGAAGAACGGCTTGAGTTGCAAAGAATATGGATTTCGCGTTCGTTTCCATTACCTGGTCCCATCCCTGTTCGTCGAGGTCTTCCACAGTTCCGGGAACCAATGTTCCTGCGTTATTTACGAGGACGTCTATTTGACCGAAATCATCGTATATATTACTGAGGAACTTCCGGATCTCCCCGGAGTCGGTGACGTCTCCCTGATATCCCTTTACGGTATTACCGGTTTTGTTGTGAATCTCGCTGGCAGCTGCTTCTGTCTTCTCGAGCGTACGGCCTACGATAGCTACAGTGGCTCCGCTTTCGGAAAGACCTTCCGCTACAGTCTTTCCGATTCCGCTGCCTCCGCCGGTTACGATCGCTGTTTTTCCTGTATTGTTGAAAAGTTCCATCATTATCGGACTCCTTTTTGTGATGAGGATGTAATTCCAGGTGTCTGCACATGGAATGGAGCACAGTCTACTTTATCTTCCTGGCACATTCAATTGATCGGTTTGCAACGGTGGAGCGCTGGAAAATCTACCCGTAATACTGAATATTTCACGATTTCATGTATAATGTAGTCACAGTAATTGTCCTGCTTCATAAAACGAGATGGGAGCGGGGGAGAGCGGAGGAATAGTATGCGGAAAAGGATGGGAATTATTTTTGGAATTATCATTCTTGCTTTTAGTGCGTTTCTGATTTTCGGTAACCCGGAAAGTGAGAACGGCACGCAGGAAGAGAAAGATACTTCCGAAAACGAAAATGAGGAATCCGGTGTTCGTCCGGTGGAAATCTTTTCCCGGGCTGAAGAAGGAGAGGTGCCCGGGGTGCCGTTCACAGTCGGCGAAACGAATCGTGAAGAAGTGCGGGAGAAGTGGGGGGAACCGGAAGAGACGTCCGAGGAAAAAGGGGAGACTGTACTGGACTATTCTTCCCGCAACGTGGAAATCGGCCTTAGCGGGGATACGGTGACTATGCTTAAATCGGATAGGAAAGAAGAGATTTCCTTCGGCATCGACGAGCTTAACTCGCACAAAAAGCCCGACCGTACGGAAGAGAAGGAAAGCGAAGAGGATCGGACACTTGTCTATACGCTTTCCGAAGGACGGGTGCTGGAATTTGTTTTTCCCCGGGCGGACGATGAATCGGAGGACACAGAAGTGGACTACGTGACGCTGAGTGCGGGGACACTAGGAGCGGACGATGCGAAAATCAGTAACATGAGTCTTGATGAAAAGATCGGTCAAATGATCTTCGGCGGCGTCAGCGGTACCGAAATGAATGAGGAAACGCAGGAAGTTATTGAAAAATATCACGTGGGCGGTCTTATTCTGTTCGGCAATAACATTACGAGTGCCCCACAGACCGTCGATTTTTTAAATGAGATGAAGCAGGTTAATGAAAACAATCCTTACCCGCTTCTGCTCGGAGTGGACGAAGAGGGCGGACGGGTGTCACGTATGCCTCCGGAAGTCACTAAACTTCCGCCGGGCGGGGAGATAGGAGAACTGGACGACCCTGATCTCGCTTTTAAAACCGGTGAGATTCTCGGGGCGCAGATGAATGAGCTCGGCTTTAATCTGGATTTCGCCCCCGTTCTGGATGTGAACAGTAACCCGGACAACCCTGTCATCGGAGACCGCTCCTTCAGCAGCGATCCGGAGACCGTAAGCGAACTGGGTATTCAGGTAATGAAAGGAATTGAAGAGCAGGAAGTGATTCCTGTCATCAAGCACTTCCCGGGGCACGGAGACACGAGTGTAGATTCCCATCTGAACCTTCCGAAAGTCACGAAAAGTTATGAAGAATTGAAACAGATGGAGCTTGTACCGTTCAAACAGGCTATCAAAGCGGGAGCGGACGTCACGATGACCTCACACATTCTGCTTCCGGCCTTCGATGAACAGTACCCGGCTTCGATGTCTGAAGCGGTGATTACGGACGTTCTGAGAGACGATCTCGGTTTTGAAGGTGTAGTCATTACGGATGATTTAACGATGGGGGCTATTACGAATGAATACAGTGTGGAAGATGCGGCCGTGGAGACGGTGAAAGCCGGAGGGGACCTGCTTCTTATGGCACATGATTCCAACCTGATTTCCACTGTTTTTAACGAACTGAAAACAGCTGTCGAGAACGGGGAGCTGTCGGAAGCAAGAATAAATGAGAGCGTCGCACGCATCGCAGACTTGAAGGAGAAATATCAGATTACCGGGGAACAGACGCCTCCTCCTGATTTTCAGCCTGTTAACCGGAAAGTGGAGGAAGTGCTTGAGCGGGTGTCCTGACAAACACTATTAAAAAGTTCTGCTGCGGGGAAAAGGAAGAAGGACAGGGAGTTCTCGTAATCCGACGTACAGCACTATAATTCAGCAGGAGATTTTTCAACTGCGAACCGGGAGGAAAAAGCATGAAAGAAATCATCTTATCCACCGAAAGCGGTGCCGACCTGCCAGAGGATTTAAGAGTAAAATACAATCTTTACACAGTTCCTATGCACATTATTATGGATGATAAGGATTATCCGGACGGTTCTCTCCCCGTGGAGGAGATCTACAGCTATTATGAACGCACGAAAAGAATTCCATCCACTACGGCTACGAACGTACATGAATATGAAGAGCTTTTCACTGCAATCCGGAAGGCACATCCGGGGTGCGAGATTATTCATATCGGTTACACCTCAAAGGCATCTTCCTCTTTTCAGAACGCCGTTATTGCCGCGGAAGAATTTGAGGACATACACCTCATCGACGCTTTGAATGTAACAGGAGGGCTTGCTGCAGTCGTACTTTGTGCTGCAGAAATAGTGAAGAAGGAGCCGGAAATTGAAGTAGAACAGCTGATTGAAAGGATAGAACAGACGGTACCCAAAGCTAGACTGTCATTTATCCCGGGGAGTCTTGAGTTTCTGAAAGCAGGCGGCCGGGTGAGCAATGCAGGGTCACTGATTGGAACGCTGTTGAAAATAAAACCCCGGATAGATCTGAGAGATGGAAAATTGATTTCAACGAAGAAGTACCGGGGGAAAATGAGAGGAGCCGGAAAGAAACTGCTCCACGATTATTTCGGTGAATACAACCTGGATTCTGATCAGCTGTATTTCATTTACTCTGTCGGTCTGGACGAAGAAATTAAGCAATTGATGGAAGAGACAGCTGAAGATTACGGTTTTCGAAACATCAGATGGATTCAGGCAGGAGGTATGATCTCCACACACTCCGGTCCTGGTGGTTTCGGGGTGGCCGGCCTCGAGAAATAAAAGGAGGGATACAAGTCAGGGCAGTCGTCCGGGCTTGTGTTTTTTCTGTTCACTTACGTAATAGTCCCGTACATAACAAAATCGGATTTTGGCAGCAGAGCAGAAACCCATTCAACGATTTATAAAAGGAGTCCAGCTATGAAACTTGATCGGATAAACCATATATTGAAAGAAGAAGCAGTGGCGCTCCTGGACGGATTGCCTAATGTAACGATTAAAGGAATAACTTATAACTCGCAGGAAGTGAAGGACGGGTACCTTTTCTTTGCAATCGAAGGATATCAGAGAGATGGCCACGAATATATCCAGGACGCAGTCGGGAAAGGTGCGGTTGCCGTTATAGGAGAACAGGAGGACGTGGAAGTTTCCGTCCCTTATATTCAGGTGGCTGATGGCCGGAGAGCATTGAGCATAATCAGCGATTATTATTACGGCTTCCCGGCAGCAGACAAGACGGTAATCGGAGTAACGGGCACCAACGGCAAGACTACGACAGGGCACCTTTTAAAAAGTATGTTTGAAGAAGGCGGGGTTTCCTGTGCCCTTTTCGGCAGTACGGGTAATATCGTCAACAAAGAAAAGCACCCGGCAGGGAACACAACTCCTACATTGCTGGAAATCAACAGGCTCCTTGCGGTAAGTGATGATGAAGTTGTAATTGTGGAAGTGTCTTCCCATGCTCTGACGCAGCACAGAGTGGAAGGTCTTGTGTTCGATTATGCCCTGTTCACCAACCTTTCCCACGACCATCTCGATTACCACGGTTCCATGGATAATTACTTCGCTGCTAAAAAGAAGCTGTTCCGTATGCTGAAAAAGAATGGGAAAGGGGTAATCAACACGCAGAATGAATGGGGAGAGAAGCTTGCCGGTGAACTGAGGAAAGAGAATACTTCCATCGTGTCTGTCGGTGCCGGAGAAGACAGTGATGTGAGCATCAGTGAATATGACGGCGAGGCAGGGGAACTGCACCTTCGTCATAACGGAAAGGGAATCTTTCTGGAACCATCGGTTGCCGGTATCCACAACATGTATAACATAGCTATGGCGTATAGTACCGTGAAGCTGATGGGAATAGAGGAGGAGACAGTCGCTCGGGCGGTTGCCGGCTTCAAAGGAGTGGAGGGCAGGTTTTCAGTCCACTATTTATCCGGAGATCGTACAGTAGCGGTCGATTACGCCCACACCCCGGATGCCCTGTATCATTCCCTGGAAACAGTCAGAAGTCAGTGCACTAGTAAATTTATCCATCTGTTCGGTTTCCGGGGGGACAGAGACGAGGAGAAAAGAGAAGAGATGATTACAGTTTCCGCCAGAATGAGTGATCAGTATATCCTGACTCTCGACGACCTTAATTCGATTTCGAAAGAAGAGATGGAACAGACCCTTTATGAACTTCAGCGCCGGTATGGACGGGAGAATGGGGAGGTTATCCCCGATCGTACGCTGGCTATCGAAGAAGCTCTGATAAGGAGCGGAGAGAAAGACTGGGTGGTAATTACCGGTAAGGGGGAGGAATCGTATCAGCAGGAATATCATTACCCTGCATCCACTGATGCGGAGACGGTTTTTTACCTGGAAAAAAGCATAACCCGGAGGTAGCTCTCTCCGGTACGAAGGGTGCCTGATGTTTAACATTTGCAGAAATAGGAAAGACTCTCTTGTATAGATAAAGACAATACATTCAGTGAAAAATAAAGGAGACTTTCGTTATGAAACGATATCTTAAACATTATATTAACGGAGAATGGGTGGAGTCCACCGGTTCTGAAACGACAGAAGTCATCAACCCTGCTACCGAAGAAGCATTCGGAGAGATAAGTCTCGGAACGAAAGAAGATCTGGACAAAGCGGTGCAGGCTGCACGCGATGCTTTCCCTCACTTTTCACAAATGCCTAAAGAGGAAAGAGTGAAAATGCTTGAGGATATTGCCGAGGAGTATAACAACCGCAAAGACGACATTATAGACACGATTACGGAAGAACTCGGTTCTCCTGTTGAAGTTTCGGAAAAAGTCCACTTCATGATGGGGTACAACCACTTTGCCCAGGCAGCGGAGTCGCTGAAGGATTTTCCGTTCATTGAAGAATATGAAGGACATACGAGGATGAAAGAAGCGAGTGGTGTCAGTGGCCTGATCACCCCGTGGAACTTCCCGACAAACCAGACATCGACGAAGATTGCCAGCGCTTTTGCTGCAGGCAGCCCCGTTGTATTGAAGCCGGCGGAACAGACGCCTTTTGCAGCTTTTATCCTTACAGAAATATTCGATAAAGTGGGCGTTCCAAAAGGTGTGTTCAACCTGGTGAATGGTACCGGGGAAGTTATCGGGGACGGTATAAGTTCTCATAAGGATATCGACTTCGTTTCCTTCACCGGGTCGGGAGCCACGGGTGAGAAGATTATGAAAAATGCGGCAGAAAACATTACGAATATAGCGCTTGAGCTTGGAGGGAAATCTCCACTGATTGTGCTTGATGACGCAGATGTGAAAGATGCCGCCCGTACGGCTCTTACACACATCACGAATAATACCGGTCAGGTATGTTCAGCAGCTACAAGGACCCTTATTCCTTCTTCGATGAAGGACGAATTTGAGCAGGCGATCAAAGATGTGCTGCCTGAATTTAAAGTAGGAGACCCGCATGAAGGAAATCATATGGGACCGATCGTATCTCAGAAGCAATGGGACACCGTCCAGTCCTATATGGAAAAAGGGACAGAGGAGGGCGCCACTCTTCTCGTCGGCGGCCCGGGGAAACCCGAAGGTCTTGAGCAGGGATACTACGCGAAGCCGACTGTCTTCACGGATGTAGACAATGACATGGTCATTGCACGTGAAGAAATCTTTGGACCCGTCATGTGTGTTCTCACGTATGACTCCCTTGATGAAGCTATCGAAATCGCCAACGATACGGAATACGGTCTTGCCGGTTATGTATACGGCAAAGACGAAGAGAAATTAAGAAAAGCTTCCGCAGGCATACGCGCCGGCCGTGTTAAAGTCAATGATACGAAAGCGGACTTTGCCGCACCATTCGGTGGCTATAAACACTCAGGAATCGGCAGAGAATGGGGCGACCATGGTATTGAAGAGTACCTGGAGGTGAAAACCATTCTCGGGTACCCTCAAAAGTAACATTCAGGAAACGGTTCCTTCGCCTCGAAAAGGCAGGAGGAACCTAATACAAAAAGAGTGATTTTCTTGTGTCGTTAAAGAAAATCACTCTTTTTGTATAGTGGGGGTTAAACCGGGAAGAACTCCCTGCGCAATATTTCCCCGGAAATAATCATGTCTGTTCGACGGGTATAGTCTCCCAGTTCAGCTGGTCGGCCACTTTTTTAAGTCTCGGTTCCGGCTGGACCGCGACCGGATTCCCTACGGCCTCAAGAACGTCGAGGTCGGAAAAACTGTCTCCGTACGCATAACTGCCGTTCCAGTCGATGACAGCCGGGCGAAGATGTTCCATCACTTTTTTCATCTTCCGGCCCCCATTTACGTGCTGGATCCGTTTTTTATGGTCGAGATATCCTTCTTTATAGGGAACTTCTGTGCCGAGCACGAGATCAAAAGGCAGATCGCTTGTAATCGTTTCAAGCATCGGCTCAAAGGCACCGGAGACAAGTACTGTATAGTCTCCCCGGTTTTTGTGCCACTCCAGACGGTCGAGCACTTCCCGGTTCAGTCTTTTTTTCATCTGATTCGCCAACTGTGCGAAAAATTTATCCACGTCTTCACGGGATGTCTTCTTAAAAGAAGAGATATAACTTCTCATGGAGTCTTCCTTCATTTTTCTTTCGGGATAGAGTTTCAGTTTGTAAGCAGTGTACATAGGGGCTATTTTTCTCATGAAAGTGTTGTATTTTCTATGATGCATCGGGTGTGTCTTGAGATGGGTCATCATGAGCGGGAAGGTTTCTTCCGGAAACAAAGTACGGTCAAAATCGAAAATGGCTACTCTCATCAGAATCCTCTTTTCGTTTATAGTAATACTAATATTATAGAAGAAGGATAAGTTGGAAATCAACCAAAGGAGAATGCAGTATGGATTATGAAAAATATATGAAAGTCACCAAAATCGAAGAAATCGGAGAAGGGATGAGGGTATGTCTGGACTTCGTGGATATACTGAAGCCTTCTGACGGTGTGTTTGTAGGCAATACGGGGCACGGATATATTAAAGTTCTCGCAGAGAATAGAGAGTCGGAAGGTTACCCCGCGCGTCCCTTCCGGATCAATGCAGGAGCGCTGCATCAGTACGTTCGCCAGGGTGAACAGACGAAATACCTCCATGAGTGCCAGGCGGGCGAGGAGGTCAGCGTTACGGATGGGGAAAAAGAGCGGATGATCGCTCTCGGCCGCGTGAAAATAGAAAAACGGCCGCTTTTACGAGTGGAATGTACTGACGGGGAAAAGCTCATCTCGGCTACTTTACAGAAATCGGCCAGTGTATACGTCAATGAAAAGGAAAAAGGGGAATGTCCTTTACTGGAACTCAAGACCGGGCAGGAAATTCTCGCTGTTTCAGATGAGCCGGGGAGGCACCTCGGTACAAAAGTGGACGAAGAAATAATAGAGAGATAAAAATTTTTGGTGAATGTTTTTTTTACGTGCTGCTGAGGTAAACAGGGAACAAAGATTGAATGATAAAAGGAGGTTTATACATGGCTATAGAGATAGGTGAAGAGGCACTGAAACAGAAACACAACCACAAAAATGTGGAAGTGCTCGATGTCCGTACGGATGAGGAAGTGAAAGAAGGAAGGATTCCCGGAGCTATCCATTTTCCTTTGGATGAAGTAGAAAGCAGACTGAGTGAGCTGGATAACAACAAAGAGTATGTAACGGTGTGTGCTGCAGGCCCCCGCAGTGCCCAGGCGGCAGATATTCTTACAGAAAACGGGATACAGTCACAAGTGCTGAAAGGCGGCATGCGCGACTGGAGCGGCAGCATCAGTAAGTAAAGGTTCTCCAGGTTCATAGATTCAGCCTCAGGTGGATTCCTGGGGCTTTTTTACCCGGGAGGTACTTCGAATTAAAAACCTTTTATTAGAAAAGATGTTTAATCATGTAAGTGAGAGGGGATTGGATAGTCGTTCTACTTAAATTAAGTAACGAAAATATATATTAGGAGGATTCGAATGGGAAAGAAAGGTCTTATTGATTACAAAATATTTATACCCGCCTTATTGATTGTAATCGCCATTAGTATCCCTTTTGCCATGTACGAAGCAAAATCACTGGAGCTTTTGAACTCCATTTTTGATTCAATCGTCACTTCGTTTACATGGGGATATCTGTGGTACGGAATTATATTAGTCGTAGCAGGTTTGTATTTGTCATTTTCAAAATACGGAAAGGTAGTTCTTGGTGATCCTAAAGAGAAACCACGGTTCTCGTTGTTCGAGTATTCTTCCATACTTATCGCCATGGGACTCGGTTCCACTATCATGCGTACCGGTATGCTGCAGTGGACGTCGGTAGCCAACGATCCGCCCGCGGGAGTAGAAGCCGGGTCTCCGGAAGCGATACTGTGGGGGAATGCTTACAGTATGTTTCTGTGGGGATTCCAGGTATTTGCGATATTCGTTCTGATCGCCCCTGCCATGGGTTATATTCTGCACGTGCGTAAGCGTCCGCTTATGCGTGTATCGGAAGCATGCCGGTCTTTATTCGGAGATAAATTTTCAGATGGAATCGGTGGAAAAATATTCGACATACTGTTCCTGGTCAGTATTCTTTCCGGTGCTGCGGTTACTCTCGGTCTGGGAGCTCCAATCGTGACGTACAACCTGGCTCACCTTATGAATATTGAAATTACGTTCACACTAACGCTTATCGTTACTATCGTCTGGGTGTTTTTATTCTCCCTCAGTGCCTATGCAGGTATCGAGAAAGGGATCAAGAGGCTCAGTACGCTTAATATGTATCTTGCCGGAGCGCTAGGTCTGTTTATTATTTTTGCAGGTCCCGGTATATTCATTCTTAATTATTTCTCCGACAGTGTATCTTTCCTGATCTCGAATTACATTAATCTTTCATTGAGCACGGATTCCGTCCATGAAGGCGGAATGTCCCACGTTCAGAGTAATACTGTCTTCTTCTTTGCCTACAGTGCAACGTGGGCGATGCTGCACGGTGTGTTTGCAGCTAAAATTTCTCGTGGCCGCACAGTCAAGGAAATGATTCTTACCTATTTCCTGGCGCCGACTCTGATCTCATGGATAGCTACCGGTATACTCGGCGGCCTTGGAGTGTATCAATACCTGAACAAAGATATGAACATTCTGAAGCTCGTCCAGAACGAAGAGAGGATGGCTGCGATTCCCGAAATACTGTCTACTCTGCCACTCGGGTGGCTTGCTATCACTCTTTTCATGATCGTTGCCCTGATTTTCCTTACGACGACGCTGGACTCCACGACTTATACCGTAGCGGCTTATACAAGTACGCGCGATATGAGTAAATTCGAACCGCCGAAAACGCTCCGCATCATCATAGCTGCGATTATTACCGTAGTAGCTTTAGTATTGATGCGTATCGGCGGTCTGCCGCCGCTCGAAGTCGTCTCCGGTCTGATGGGACTCCCTATTATAGTCATCCAGTTCATTCTCATCTGGGCAGCGATAAAAATGATGAACGAAGACAAGGCATTTAAGTATAATATAAGAAAATGAGGCAGCGTCTCCCCGATACCTTTGAAGGTATCGGGGAGTTTTTATAAAGCCAGTGGTTTTGCTGTAATAACGGCTTTTTACAGACGGGGGCCGCTTCCGGATGTAAAGTCCGGGCAGAAGGAGGAGTATATGAGGAAATTTCTATACAGTCACCTGTACATTTTTTATTCGGCGGTATTTTTACTGAATATCATACATATATTCACTGGAAATGACACGCTTTATTTCGTTATCGGCGTTTTGAGTATTCTGATGATTTTACTTGCATTTCCGAGAGCATCACGGGTGTTTCGGGTTCTCGGCACGGTACTGCTTACAGCCGGAGGATTTTTCTTCCTTTCGGGCTCTCTTTCACTTGGGGATATACCGGGGTTATTCGCCGGAAACGTCGGACTGCTGCTTCTCTTATCCGTGCTGCCGTGGATGAACAGTGCCGTGAAAGCGGGACGCTACAACAAATTGCTTAAGGGCCTGCTGCAGTCAGGGACAGGGACACTCGGGCAGCTTTACGGAAGAAGCGAAGCGACGATGGTGTCGCTGGCTGCTTTTCTTAATCTTTCCTCGGCCACGATCTCCCAGGACCTATTGAAAGAACAGTTAGGCAGGTTCAGCCCGGACGTGAGGAACAGCTTCGTTTCTATGGCTACGTTACGCGGCTACTCTCTCGCACTGCTGTGGAGTCCGCTTGAAATTTTACTGGCAACCTCTATTTTCATTACCGGAGCAGATTATCTGCAGGTGCTCCCGTGGATGCTGCTCATTTCTTTGGCCGGTTTTTTTCTGGATACACTGGCGGGTCGCCGGAAGTTCGGGAATTATGAACTGCAGAAGGAAACAAAACAGAAAAACAGTTATGGAAGAGGAAAGTTGAAAGGGTTTATTCTGGCACTCGTCCTGTTTTTAAGTACGGTGGTATTTCTTGCGAATGTCATCAACTTTGAATTTCTTTTCTCTGTGACTATTGCTATCGTACCCTTTGCTTTTCTGTGGAGTACGATTTTGAAAAGACGGAAAAGTTTCTGGTTAATCGGATGGTCGGCCTGGAAGCGGCACACGAATCATCTTGATAACTTTATAGTGCTCTTACTGAGTCTTTCCGTTTTAACAGAGACGCTGAACGCCTCTCCATATCTTAAACTGCTGCAGCAGCCGGTCATCGCCTATAGTGATTCTCCTGTAGTTATTATGCTCATCATTCAGCTGACTTTTCTGCTTATGACACTTGTTGGCGTTCACCCGCTGGCTACTATGGGGATATTCGGAGGGATCAGCGGACTCCTTATGGAAGCTCTGCCTCCTGTCACTCTGGCTGTCTTGTTATCAAGTTCGGCGATCGCTACAGTCCCTTCTGCTCCTTATGGACTGATCGTCACCATCACTTCCGTCAACTTTCAGATGAATCCTTACCGTATCGTCTGGAAAAACCTCCCCTTTACAATTATTTGTGGAAGTATCGGTACTGCCGTCGCTTTGCTGACAATGATCGTGCATTAGTATAGATATATTTGAAAAGGGGTTGCTATTTGATAATAACGGTGCTATAGTAGTAATTAACTTATTGTTGTTCGGAACGAAAGCAACGAGCATGAGTGTGAAAGCTTGTCGTCTTGAATGCACGTCGTGAGCAGGAATAGTAATACATTGGTGATCAAGAATCACCGCAGGAGGAAACAATATGTTACAAGGTAACGTGAAATGGTTCAACGCAGAAAAAGGTTATGGCTTCATCGAAGTAGAAGGTCAGGACGATGTATTCGTACACTTCTCCGCTATTCAAGACGAAGGCTTCAAAACACTTGAAGAAGGTCAAACAGTATCTTTCGAAATCGTCGAAGGTAACCGTGGACCACAAGCTGCTAACGTTCAAAAATAATTGTTCGTTGCTATAGGAAATTCCCGCGTTCATTGCGAGCGCGGGGATTTTTTTGTTTTCAACAAATCACACGTGTGGCTGCACAAGTTTCAAACGTTTTGAAACAGGTATATGGTAAAACAAAGGAGGCGTTCACTTATGTGTGGCAGATTTACGCTCATCGCTGAGCTGGAAGACGTAAGGGAAGAATTCAAGCTGGATAAAGTGAAGCTTGATAATTGGATGAGCAGTTACAACGTTGCTCCTTCGCAATATATACCTGCCGTTATCCGGAGCGACGGAGAAAAACGGATGGGGTATTTACGCTGGGGACTGATACCGCCCTGGGCAGATGACGAGAAGATAGGGTTCAAAATGATCAATGCCAGGTCGGAAACGGTGGAGGAGAAGAAAAGTTTCCGTAAACCTTTTGAACAGCAGCGTTGCATTATCCCGGCGGACAGTTTCTATGAATGGAAAAAAGACGAAGCGGGGGAGAAACAGCCGTATCGGATTCAGATGAAGGACCAGGGCTTATTCGGCCTTGCCGGGCTGTGGGAGAAGTGGAAAAATAAAGACGGGGAAAACGTATTTACCTGCACGATTCTGACGACGGAAGCGAACGAAGAAATGAGTGATCTTCACCACCGGATGCCGGTAATCCTGCAGCGGAACGATTACGATGCATGGTTTGAAGGGAAGGAAGAAGCTAAAAACCTCCTGACTCCGCTGCCGGATGGTGCCCTCACAATGTACCCGGTATCCAAGCGGGTGAATACTCCTGCAAATAACGATGCTGCTCTTCTTGAAGAAGCGTAATACATCAAGAATATTTCTAAAATTGGCCCTTCCGGAAAAAGACCGGAAGTTTCTTGAACAATTCAGGGAAATGCCATAAAGTAATAGCTAATCGTTATTTGAATGGAGATGGAAAAGCATGACAAGCTATGTGGAAGACAAGCTGCACAACTATAAAGAAAAACATAAAGACAGAGCGAGGTTGCTGATCCACTGTCCGGACCAGCCCGGTATCATCTCCCGCGTATCGGATTTTCTCTATACGTACGGAGCTAATATAGTCGCTTCCCATCAGTATTCCACGGATCCTGAGGGAGGGGAGTTTTTCATCAGAATCGAATTTGACTGCCCGGGACTGGAAACGAAGTTCCATCAGATAGAAGCCGATTTTCAGCCTATTGCTGCCGACTTTCAAATGAGCTGGAAGATGGCAGCTGTCAGCGAACTGAAAAACGTGGCCATCTTCGTTTCAAAACAGCCCCATTGCCTTCTGGAACTGCTTTGGGAATGGCAGAGCGGGGACTTGATGGCGAATCTCGCTCTTGTCATCAGTAATCACGAGGATACAAGAGAGATGGTGGAGTCGCTCGGTATTCCTTTCTATCATGTTCCTTCCAATAAAGAAATACGCAGGGAAGCAGAACAGAGACATAAAGAACTTCTCGAAGAGTACGAAGTCGATCTTATCGTGCTGGCAAGATATATGCAGATTCTTACTCCGGAATTCGTGGAGTCCTACCGTAACCGGATCATTAACATCCATCATTCGTTCCTCCCGGCATTCGTCGGAGCAAGGCCCTATGAACGTGCTTATGAACGGGGAGTGAAAATGATCGGAGCGACTTCCCACTACGTGACGAACGATCTGGACGAAGGGCCTATCATCGAACAGGATATCGGTCGCGTCGATCACAGAGATCACGCCGAGGACATGAAAAAAATCGGTCAGACTATTGAACGGAGCGTATTGGCCCGGGCTGTAAAGTGGCACCTGGCGGATCGGATCCTCGTTCATCAAAATAAAACCATCGTGTTTTCCTGACAGAAGACCGTCTTTTCCGTCTCTTTTTCTTTAAGAGACCTAAAGAGACGGTTTTCTTTACAGCTTTGTAAAATTTCTAAAAATTATTTACAATAGAAGAAGTTTCATATGGCAGGGGGAATAATAATGGATATATTCAAACCGTCCGAGGCGATGGAGAGACTACCGGAACAGTTTTTCGCCAAACTGACGAAACGTGTAATACAGCTGAAGAAAGAAGGAAGAGATATCATTAATCTCGGTCAGGGGAACCCGGATCGCCCGACACCGGAGAGTATTGTACGTAAGCTTGAGGAGGCTGCGAAAAAACCTGCGAATCATGGGTATATCAACTTTCGCGGACTGCCGGAATTCAAGCAGGCGGCAGCGGATTACTACCGGCGCGAACATCAGGTGGAGCTTGATCCCGAAAAGGAGATTGCAGTACTGTTCGGGGCGAAAGCGGGACTTGTGGAAATCAGTCAGTGCTTTTTGAACCCGGGAGATACGGTGCTACTCCCGGATCCCGGCTATCCGGATTATATGTCCGGTACCGCTCTATCTGCAGCCCGTAACGTCTTCATGCCGCTCCGGGAAGAGAACGGCTTCCGCCCGGATTATTCAAAACTGGATAAGGAAAGTCTCAAAGCGGCCCGGCTGATGTTCCTGAACTACCCTAACAATCCTACTGCAGGCATCGCCACGCCCGCTTTTTTCGAAGATACGGTAAAGGTGGCCCGGGAGAACGGGATAGGAGTGGTCCATGATTTTGCATACGGGGCGATCGGATATGACGGGGAGAAACCCGTGAGTTACCTCGAAACAGAAGGAGCGAAGGACGTAGGGGTGGAAATATTCACGCTTTCGAAAAGTTACAACATGGCCGGATGGAGAGTCGGATTTGCAGCCGGGAACGAAAAAGTGATTGAACAGATCAACAAGCTTCAGGATCACATGTATGTCAGTCTGTTCGGGGCCGTGCAGGAAGCGGCTGCCGAGGCTCTGACCGGTGACCAGAGTGAGGTACGGGAACTGGTAGCAATGTATGAACGCCGTCGCGACGTTTTCATCCGGACACTTGCTTCCTTCGGCTACCCTGCAGTTCTTCCGAAGGGTACATTTTTCTGCTGGGTGCCGGTGCCGGACGGATTCACGTCGGAAGGTTTCTCCGAATACGCCATCGAGCAGGCGGGAGTGGTGACCGCCCCGGGGAACGGTTTCGGTTCGGAAGGGGAAGGGTACGTCCGCGTCGGGCTTCTTGCTGACGAAAAGGTACTCCGGGAAGCGGCGGAACGTCTCGGCCGTCTGTACACCCGGTTGAAGCCGTGATGTCCTTTTTGCTCAAGATGGCCCCTTGTAGTATAGTTTAAAATAAATAGAAGTATCTAAAAATTCGGAAATACAGAGAGGGGCAGCACCAGATGTCGCAGTCGTCTTTTATGCTGAACAGTAAAATCGCCGAGGTCATTAAAAATATTAATAAAGTGATAGTAGGAAAAGAGGATGCAGTCATTTTAAGCATGGTGGCACTTCTTGCGAAAGGTCATGTGCTGCTTGAGGACGTGCCGGGAGTCGGTAAGACGATGCTGGTACGTACGCTTGCGAAATCGATGAACTGTGAATTCAGAAGAATTCAGTTCACTCCGGATCTTTTGCCTTCGGACGTGACGGGTGTCTCCATTTATAACCCGAAAACGACGGAATTCGAATTCCGCCCCGGACCGATTCTCGGTAATATCGTTCTGGCAGATGAAATAAACCGCACTTCCCCTAAAACGCAGTCTTCCCTACTTGAGGGAATGGAGGAAGCGAATATCACCGTGGATGGCCGTACCGTTCCTCTTAAGCACCCTTTCTTCGTTATGGCCACCCAGAACCCGATTGAGTATGAAGGGACGTACCCGCTTCCGGAAGCGCAGCTGGATCGTTTCCTTCTTAAGCTGAAGATGGGATACCCGTCCTATCAGGAAGAAATGGAGATGCTCGCCCGTACATCCGGCACGCATCCGATCGATTCCCTGGACCCCGTCATGACGCTCGAGGAGCTCGCTCAGGCGCAGGAAAGCGTGCGGGAAGTCTATGTGGATCGTACTATTGAACAGTACATCGTTTTACTGACTTCCGCGACGCGGGAACATCCGGATGTGTATCTCGGGGTAAGTCCGAGAGGGTCCATGGCCCTTATGAAGGCAGCCAAAGCCTACGCTTATATATATGACCGCGATTATATAGTGCCGGACGATGTACAGTACGTAGCCCGTTTCGTGCTGCCGCACCGCCTCATTATGACTTCGGAGGCTAATTTTGAGGGAAAAACTGCGGAAGAAGTGATTGAAGAGCTGATTGAGAGGACGAACGTTCCTGTACAGAGGAACGTGAGTGAATGAAGCGTAAACTTTACAAAGCTGGAAAAGCCGGGTTCCTTATCATTTTGTTCGGTATTCTGTTTTCTTATGCAATGTTCCAGGGAGGGTTTGTAAGCTGGTTCCTGTTTTACTCGTTCCTGCCTTTTCTGATTTATATGGGAGGGCTTCTTTTTTATCCGCTCGATGACTGGACGGGCGCCAGGACTCTCTCTTCGGGACTTATAGAATCCGGGGAAGCGGTCGAGATAGAGATTGAACTCAGGCGTACGATCCCTTTCCCTTTATACTTTATGAAGGTAAAAGAGAGTTATCCGGAGACGCTCCACCTGGAAGTCCGGTCCGGAGAGGGTGTTGTGACCGGTGACAGGGAGGAGAAAGTGGTGGAAAGAATGATTTTCCCGTGGTTCCGGCGGACGGTACGTTTTCACTACCGCCTCGAACATCTGCCGAGAGGGAGTCATCAGCTGGGGGAGATGTATGTCCGTACAGGGGACTTCTTCGGTTTCGTAAAAAAAGAAGCGGCAGTCCACGCTGGAGGCCGCTTCACGGTTTATCCTCCGAGCCGGAACGTAACTTTGTCTTTAGGTTCGAAAGGGTTCGGTCAGGGGAGGTCCGCTGCTGCGAACGTGAAAGAACGTCACTCGAATATGGTAGCCGGATTAAGGGAGTACGCACCGGGAGATCGGATTTCCTGGGTGGACTGGAAAGCGACGGCCCGTAAAAACAAAATGATGACGAAAGAATTTGAGCAGGAAAAGAGCTCGGAATCCGTACTTGTGCTGAGTACATTATCGTCCCCGGCGAATACTGCCGAGTTCGAAGGGGCGGTGGAGTTCGCTTATTCTCTTATGCTTAAGCTCACGCGCCGGGAGACCCGGCAACTCTCTTTCCTTTCTTTAGGAAAAGCAGGAAAATACGTAGCTTCCATCCATTCACGGCGCCAGCAGGAGATGATCCGGTATCATCTGGCTGAAGTATATCCGGATGAGACAGGTAATTTTGAAGAAGAAATGGCCAAAGGGCACGGCCGGCTTCCGGCTCAGGCAACCCTGATGATCATAAGCACGGACCTCGATGATTCGATAAAGAACAGTCTATTGCGACTGTCTCCCTCGGGAAGGAACGTAGTGCTTTTTGTGATTATGTTTCATAAGGAATGGGATTTTACGAAGCAGAAGCATGTCAGGGAGTTGAAAGAGTACGGGGTCCGGGTGCAGGTGCTGACCGAAAAAGCCTGGAAGAGACCGGAATTTGAGGTGGAAGTATGAAGAAACTGTTGCTGTCGCTGATTTACATCGGTGGGTTTTTCCTTCTCCTTGAATGGTTATGGCCGTTAGGCATCCTTACGAATACCCAAAATGCCGGGGTTTTTTACTTGTACGCAGCTTTCTGTTTCTTTTTAGCATTTATGCAGGTCCGCTGGTACATAGCAGTTCCGCTGAAATTACTGGGACTTATTTTTATTCTTGATGGTTTATTTATTCCGGAACGGATTTTCAGCAGCGGCTGGTGGAGTATTCTTTATGAACAGCTCATGTTCAACGCGGAAGCGGTGTGGGCACAGGAATGGTGGGATTTTACCGCTTTTTTCCGGAGTCTTCTCTTTCTCGTGCTGCTGTGGCTCGTCAGTTACCTGCTGCATTATTGGCTCGTAATTGCCCGAAAAGCACTTTTTTTCATTATCCTTACCTTTATATATATCACTGTCATTGATACGTTCACGCCTTATGAGGCTCAGGGAGCCATTATAAGGACATTTATTCTTGCTGCCCTCGTCCTTGGGCTGCTGCAGTTGGAGAAAGAGGTGAGCGACGACAGGAAAGAAATCAAATGGAAAACGGCGATCCTGGCTCTGGTTCCGCTTGTATGTGCCGTTCTTCTCGCTGTAGCCGCCGGTGCGGCTCTTCCGAAGTTTTCGCCGCAATGGCCCGACCCGGTCCCTTATCTGGAAAACGTTACCGGAGGTGCAGGAACAGGAGGCGGAGAAGGTGGCGTGCAGAAAGTGGGCTACGGAGAAAATGATTCACGTCTCGGAGGGGCGTTCGTCCAGGATGATACGCTCGTATTTCAGGCTATCGTCGAGGATCGACAGTACTGGAGGGCGGAGTCCAAAGATCAGTATACAGGCAAAGGCTGGGAGGATACGCTTGAGGAACCGGTGACAGGAAGGGACCCGGGTGATATCGGATACTCCCTTTTCGAAGAGGGAGTGGAAACGGATCCTTCTCAAGGTTTCATCGATTTCACGGAAGAAGCCGACTTCGGCAAACTCCTCTATCCATACGGGATGACGGCGATAGGGAACCTCGAAAATCCGCTGGAAATAGAGTTGCATACACAAACCGGGGAGATGGAGACGAGAAGCGGAGGAGATGCCGTGCAGCCGGCCAGTTATTCTTTCGACTACGGCGCTCCCGCTTTCGATTTGCGTCAGCTGAGAGAAGCCAGTGGGGAAGACCCGGTCTCTGTAAGGGAAAAATATTTGCAGCTGCCTTCCTCCGTGACGGAAAGGACGAAGGAACTTGCATCGGATGTCGTTTCGGAATACGGCAATCGCTATGATAAAGCGAAAGCGGTCGAATCCTATTTCAGCTCGAACGGCTTCGAGTATTCCACTACGGACGTGGAAGTGCCGGAAGCGGAGGAGGATTACGTCGATCAGTTCGTCTTCGAGACGAAGAAAGGATACTGTGATAACTACTCGACGTCCATGGTCGTTATGCTGCGGGCGGAGGGTATACCTGCACGGTGGGTGAAAGGTTTTACCGGAGGAGAGATTAAAGAAACGGACGCGGAACTGTTCGGCGAAAATTTGAATGCATACGACATTACGAGCGCGAACGCACACTCCTGGGTGGAGGTGTACTTCCCGGATGTCGGATGGGTACCATTCGAACCTACGCAGGGTTTCACCAACAACGCGGATTTCACCAGTGGCACGGATACGGATTCCGGAGAGCCCGAAAGAAGTGAGGAAAGTCCCGAAGTGGAAGCTCCCGATCAGCAGCAGGAAGGGAATCCGCAGCAGATCGGCGAAGAGGAGGGAGCAGAAGGAAGTGCGGAGAATGGGAGAGGAGAAGGTTTTCTCCGTAACCTCCTGTGGTGGATCGTGCCGGCTGTTATTCTAGTGCTTCCCGCAGTCATGTACGTGACGCGGCTCCGCTGGCTGAGCTGGTACCATGGGAGACGCCTTGCAAAAAACGAAACGCCGGATTCCTTTCAGGCGGCTTACCGTCATCTGCTCGTCGTACTCGATAAAAAAGTGCAAAAACGGGGGGAAGGCGAGACGTTGCGGACGTATGCGAAAGCGATTGACCACAGATTCGAAACGGTCGACATGCAGCATCTTACCACTCAGTACGAACGACTCGTGTACCGCAAAGAGCAGCGTCTACAGCGTGCCGGTCTATCAGAATTATGGGAAAATTTAATTAAAAAAGCATTGTCTTGATTCTCACAGGTTCGATTGTTAGAATGGGTAGCAATCGAATAAGCCTTCATATATCCTCGGCGATACGGGCCGAAAGTATCTACCGGAACACCGTGAATGTTCTGACTATGAAGGCAGGAACGGTGACGTATGTGCTTATTCCTGCCTTCTCTGATCTTAAACCGGGGAGGCAGTTTTTTTTATAGGTTCTGTTCAATGATTAGTCAAGCAAGAAATAAACAGTCGGGAGAGAGGGAAACGTGATGGAAAAAGTAAAAGGCATGATTCTCGTTCTGGATTTCGGGAGTCAGTATAATCAGCTGATCACAAGGCGTATCCGTGAGTTTGGAGTGTACAGTGAGCTTCATTCCCACAAAATGACCGCAGAAGAGATAAAAGAATTGAACCCGAGCGGTATCGTTCTCTCCGGAGGGCCGAACAGTGTATACGGAGAAAACAGCTTCCGCTGCGATACCGGCATTTTTGACCTCGATATACCGATTCTCGGCATCTGTTACGGAATGCAGCTGATCACCCATCAGTTTGGGGGTCAGGTGAAACGGACCCCGGAACGGCAGTACGGGAAAGCGGAAATCTCCGTTAAAAACGATTCCCTGCTCTTTCAGAAAACGCCGGTCGAACAGAACGTGTGGATGAGTCATAGTGATAAAGTGATCGCCGCTCCGGAAGGGTTTCAGGTGGATGCTGTCAGTCCTTCCTGCCCTGTGGCGGCCATCAGCGACAGGGAACGTCGTATGTACGGCGTACAGTTTCATCCGGAAGTCCGCCATTCCGAGTACGGTAACGATCTGTTGAGAAGCTTCGTTTTCGATGTTTGTGAAGCGGAAGCGGACTGGACGATGGAACACTTTATCGAACTGGAAGTGGAGAAGATTCAGGCGGAAGTAGGAGACAGAAATGTCCTTTGCGGGTTAAGCGGTGGAGTGGACTCTTCGGTAGTGGCCGGTCTTATTCACCGGGCCATCGGAGATCAGCTTACCTGCATTTTCGTCGATCACGGTCTTCTAAGGAAAGACGAAGGGGACGACGTCATGCGTTTTCTCGGCGATGGATTTAACATGAACATTATCCGCGTGGACGCGAAAGACCGTTTCCTGACGAAGCTTGCGGGCGTCGAGGACCCGGAACAGAAAAGGAAAATCATCGGTAACGAGTTCATTGAAGTTTTTGATGAAGAAGCGGCGAAACTTGAGAACGTGGACTATCTTGCTCAGGGGACTCTTTACACCGATATTATCGAAAGCGGCACGGAAACGGCTCAGACGATTAAGTCCCACCATAACGTCGGCGGCCTTCCGGAGGATATGGAGCTGAAGCTGATTGAACCTCTGAACACGCTGTTTAAAGATGAGGTGCGCGAACTCGGGACTGAACTGGGTATACCGGAACATATCGTGTGGCGCCAGCCATTCCCGGGGCCGGGACTGTCTATCCGTATCCTCGGTGCGGTAGATGAGGAAAAGCTTGAGATTGTCCGGGAATCCGATGCGATTCTGCGGGATGAAATTAAGGAAGCGGGGCTGGACCGCGACATCTGGCAGTATTTCACCGTCCTTCCTAACATTAAGTCAGTCGGGGTCATGGGAGACGAGCGGACGTATGATCACACGATAGGTATACGGGCCGTTACTTCCATCGACGGAATGACTTCGGACTGGGCCCGGATTCCATGGCACGTTCTCGAGAAGGTGTCGACGAGGCTCGTCAATGAAGTGAGTCATATTAACCGGGTCGTGTACGACGTTACGAGTAAGCCGCCGGCTACAATTGAATGGGAATAAAAAAGTGAATAAGCAACTAACGTATAATCTTGGGGATAAGGCCCATAAGTTTCTACCGGACGACCGTGAATTGTCCGACTACGTTCTGAACACCGGGGGCATTCGTCTCCGGTTTAAGAGCTGAAGTGTGGAAACCCCCGGTTATGCCGGGGGTTTTTTATATGGAAGAATACATTCAGTGAAGAGAAAATACAGGATAGAAAAGAGGACAACAATGAAAAAATACTTCCAGTTTGAAAAAAACAAAACGAATTACCGTACGGAGTTCATCGCCGGCCTTACCACGTTTCTGGCGATGGCCTACATCCTTTTCGTCAACCCTTCGACGCTCGCTCTCGACGGTATTGAACAGCTGCCGGAAGGAGTTACGAGAATAGATAAAGGAGCCGTGTTCACGGCCACCGCTCTGTCCGCCGCCATCGGTACGCTCGTTATGGGCTTGTTCGCCAAATATCCGATTGCCCTCGCTCCCGGTATGGGGCTCAATGCCTTCTTTGCCTATACGGTTGTGCTCGGTTTTGGTATTCCATGGGAAACGGCGCTTGCCGGTGTACTTGCTTCCGGACTTATTTTTATCGTTTTAACCGTCACCGGTCTGCGCCAGACGATCATCAACGCCATACCACCCAACCTGAAATTGGCAGTGGGAGCAGGTATCGGTTTGTACATCGCATTCATCGGTTTCCAGAATGCCGGTATCGTCGAAAATAGTGACGCTACTCTGGTACAGCTTGGTAATATTCTGGAACCGACGACGCTGCTTGCGGTTTTCGGAATTTTCATTTCGGTGATTTTCCTTGCGCTCGGGTTTCAGGGAGGTATTTTCTATGGAATGATCCTGACCGCAGTCGCCGGTATGGTAACGGGGTTGATTGCGGCTCCTGCGGCACTCGGGGATGTAGTAAGTCCTGCACCGAGTCTCGCTCCTACATTCGGAGAAGCATTTCTGCACCTGGATGATATTTTCACGATGCAGATGCTCGGAGTCATTCTTACATTCCTTTTCGTCGATTTCTTTGACACAGCGGGGACGCTTGTCGCCGTAGCTTCCCAGGCCGGATTTATGAAAGATAATAAATTGCCGAGAGCGGGCCGTGCTCTGTTTTCCGATTCGGCAGCCACGGTTGCCGGGGCGGTTATGGGAACTTCTACAACGACTTCCTATATAGAATCCACCGCCGGGGTAGGGGCAGGCGGACGGACCGGGTTCACCTCGGTCGTTACCGCTCTGTTTTTCCTGCTGGCTCTGTTCTTCTCTCCTCTGCTCGGTATCATCACGGCAGAAGTGACAGCCCCGGCTCTGATCATCGTCGGAGTACTGATGGCCTCGTCGCTGCGGGCCATCGAGTGGGATCAGTTTGAGATAGCTGTGCCCGCTTTTCTTGTCATTACGGCTATGCCGCTGACGTACAGTATCGCCACGGGGATAGCAATGGGTTTCATTTTTTACCCGCTTACGATGGCCCTGAAAGGCAGAGTGAAAGAGATTCATCCGATTATGTACGGCCTGTTCGTCATCTTCATTCTTTACTTCATCTTTTTGGCTTAACTTTTCACAAGTTGTATACTGGGTGAAAGAAAGCGAAGAAGGAGAAGATGAAAATGGCGAAGAAGAAGAAAGAAAGTAATAAAAAACGCTTCGAAGTCGGAGCCGGTGAATCGATTGAAGATTGCCTGGAACGAATCCGGCTTGAAGGGTTCGTACCTGTACGCCGCATGGAGGAACCGGTATTTGAAGAGAAAGACGGTGAAATGCAGGTAGCAGGAAGGGAAATCGTCTTTGAAGCTAAGAAAATAACCTGAAAAACGAACATTAAAATTTAAATTCAATCAATGATTCGTATTTCATTGACAGAAATCGAAAAATACTGTTATGATTCGAGTAGAAAAAAGCATAAAACGAACCTCATATAGAGCGATAATAAGGATCGTTCGTCTCTACCTGGTCGCCGTAAATGACCGGACTATGAGGGGAGACACCCGGGATACGTATGTCCTGCGGGCACTCCTCTCAAGTCGGATGGGGGAGAGCCGCAGGATATTTTTATGCCGGAAATCACAGTTTCGAACTTTTTATTCAGGGGGCACAGGAATGGCTGAAGTCGGTGTAATTATGGGAAGCATTACGGACTGGACGATTATGGAAGAAGCGTGCACAGTACTCGGGGAACTCGGAGTCTCTTATGAAAAAGAGATTATTTCCGCCCACAGAACTCCGGAGGATATGTTTATATACGCGGAGGAAGCGAGGGGAAAGGGTCTCAAGGTGATCATCGCAGGCGCCGGCGGAGCAGCGCATCTGCCCGGGATGGTTGCATCAAAAACCACTCTCCCGGTCATCGGGGTACCGGTGGAATCCAAATCGCTGAACGGAATCGATTCTCTGCTTTCTATCGCTCAGATGCCTGGAGGCGTACCGGTGGCCACCGTTTCCATCGGAAAAGCTGGGGCGAAAAACGCGGGTATCCTGGCAGCTGAAATAATCGGCAGTTTTGATGAAGCGACTGCGCGGGCTCTGGAATTATATAAACAGGGACTGAAAGACAAAGTGGAAGACATGAGGAGGGAACTGCATGAACGTGATTGAACCCGGTGGAACGATCGGTATTCTCGGCGGCGGACAGCTCGGACGGATGATGGCGACAGCGGCAAAACATATGGGCTACCGGATCGCCGTGCTGGATCCTGCCGAGGACTGTCCGGCGGCTCAGGTGGCGGATATACATGTGAAAGGGAAGTACGACGATCTCGAGGCTGCCGGGGAACTCGGCCTGCACTCCGACGTCGTTACGTACGAGTTCGAAAACGTGGATGAGCGCGTATCGCAATTTTTTGAGAACGAAGGGAAACTGCCTCAGGGGACTCTTCCTCTCGCTGTTTCGCAAAACCGCGGGAAAGAGAAAGAATTTGCGGAAAAAGCTGGTATTCACGTGCCCGCCTACCGGATAGTACAGACCGGTGAAGAGTTCGACCGGGCTGTGACCGACATCGGCCTTCCTGCTGTCATGAAAACAGTGAGCGGGGGGTATGATGGCAAGGGTCAGTATCTGCTCCGGAGTCCGGAAGACTGCAGTAGCGCCCGCGAGGATATCTGGGATGGAAAGTATGATGGAAAGTATATTGTGGAGAAATGGGTAGATATCGACAAAGAAGTCTCCCAGGTCTTCACCCGGGATAGCGCGGGTGATATTTCTTTTTTTCCGGTAGCGGAAAATGTACACAAAGACCAGGTACTGTTCACAACGACGGTTCCTGCTTCCATAAGTGATAATGAAACCCGGGAGATACGAAAGCGGACGGAGGCTCTTGCAAAAGAGCTCGGAGTGGTAGGAACGTTTGCAGTTGAATGGTTTGTAAGCGGGGAAGACGTTTACTTCAATGAAATGGCACCCCGTCCCCACAATTCGGGACACTACACGATTGAAGCCTGCAGTGTCTCCCAGTTCGAGCAGCACATACGGGCCATCTGTGGCTTGCCGCTGCTTCCGGTCCATACATTTCCGGCTGCCAAAATGATCAATGTTTTGGGCAGACACCGTGATGATCTTTTCCAGTCTCTCGGCAGTGAACAGGTTCACGTGCATGATTACGGAAAACACGAATCCCGCCCCCAAAGGAAAATGGGTCATGTTACGATAATAGGGTCGTCTCCGGACGATATAAAACTGGGCGAACCTGCCTGGTCGAAAAGCTGGTAAGGAGGAAACGGAATGATTGAACGCTATACGAGGGAAGAGATGGGAAATATCTGGGAAGAGGAGAATCGTTTCAAGGCCTGGCTGGAAGTGGAGATTCTGGCTTGTGAAGCCTGGAGTGAGCTCGGGGTCATCCCCCGGGAGGATGTGAAAAAGATTCGGGAGAACGCCGGTTTCGATGTATCCCGTATTCAGGAGATAGAAGCGGAAACGAGACATGATGTCGTAGCTTTCACCCGCGCGGTTTCAGAGACGCTTGGAGAGGAACGTAAGTGGGTGCACTACGGTCTTACGTCTACAGACGTTGTGGATACGGCCCTGTCTTACGTTTTGAAACAAGCTAACGATATTTTACGTAAAGATCTCGTCAACTTCATTGAAATTCTCGGAGAAAAAGCGAAAGAGCATAAACATACGGTGATGATGGGACGTACGCACGGGGTGCATGCGGAGCCGACGACTTTCGGTCTGAAAATGGCTCTGTACTACGAAGAGATGAAGCGGCATCTGGAACGGTTCGACCTGGCGAAACGGCAGATCGAAGTAGGGAAACTGTCGGGAGCCGTCGGGACTTATGCCAACATCGATCCATATGTGGAAGAGTATGTGTGCGAAAAGCTCGGCCTTGAAGCGGCACCTGTATCCACGCAGACGCTACAGCGGGACCGTCATGCGAACTACGTCTCGACCCTTGCTCTGATTGCTGCTTCCATTGAAAAAATATCAGTGGAAATCCGTGGCCTGCAGAAGACGGAGACACGGGAAGTGGAGGAGTTTTTCGCCAAGGGACAGAAAGGTTCTTCCGCTATGCCGCACAAACGGAACCCGATCGGATCCGAGAATATGACGGGGATGGCCCGTGTTCTTCGCGGAGATATGGTGACGGCTCATGAAAACGTGGCGTTGTGGCATGAGAGGGACATTTCCCATTCGTCGGCGGAGCGGATCATCCTTCCCGATGTGACAATCGGGCTGAACTACATGCTGAACCGTTTCGGCAATATCGTGAAAAACTTGACGGTCTTTCCCGAACGGATGAAGGAAAATATGGAGAAAACCTACGGACTGATCTTCTCTCAGCGTGTGCTTCTTACACTTATCGATGAAGGAATGGTAAGGGAGGAAGCTTATGACCTTGTCCAGCCGAAAGCGATGGAAGCCTGGGAGCGCGGTGTGCCGTTCCGGGAGCTGATTGAATCCGACGACAGGATAACGTCCGTCCTTTCCGGAGAGCAGCTGGAAGCATGCTTCGATTACCGGCACCATTTGAAAAACGTCGATCGTATTTTTGAACGGATCGGTCTTGCTTAACAAAACAGAGGCATCCGGTGGCTTCCGGATGCCCTTCCATTATTCATGAAGAGGAGTGAGCGGATGAAAGAGTTGCTGTACGAAGGAAAAGCGAAGAAAGTTTTTTATACGGAAGAACCGGAAGAACTTTTGCTCGAATACAAGGATGACGCCACTGCTTTTAACGGAAAGAAAAAGGAATCGTTCCGGGGCAAAGGGGAACTGAACAACAAAATATCCTCGAAGATTTTTACCCTGCTTGAAGAAAAAGGGACCCCCACCCATTTTCTGAAAGAGCTCAGTGATACCGAACAGCTGGTTACGAGAACATCCATCATTCCGCTTGAAGTGGTCGTCCGTAATAAAGCTGCCGGAAGTCTGGTCCGGAGAATCGGTATCGAGGATGAAATGTCCCTCCATCCGCCGCTTATTGAACTTTTTTATAAAAACGATGACCTTGATGACCCGCTGATCAATGACCGTCACGCTCTGCTTCTTGCTGATGTAACACATAAGGAACTGATGGCTATCAAGGAAGAAGCTTTAAAAGTGAACGACGTACTGCTTGAAATTTTTGAAGATTGCGACTTATCTCTCGTTGATTTTAAACTCGAATTCGGAAGAACAGAAGGCGGAGATCTCCTTCTATCCGATGAGGTATCCCCTGATACATGCAGGCTCCGGGATAAACAGACCGGCGCGAAGATGGATAAGGATGTATTCCGTGAGGGAACCGGAGAACTTGTTCCTGTATATGAAAATATTCTGCAACGCCTGGAGGGTGCTACATGTGCAAAGTAAATATTTATATCACGCTGAAAGAAGCGGTTCTTGACCCGCAGGGAAAAGTCATATCCCAGTCTTTGAAAGACCTGGAATACGATGGAGTGCGGGACGTTCGTACCGGTAAGTATCTGCAGGTGGAACTGGCCGACCGGGAAAATGCGGAGAAGAAAATCGAGGATATGTGCAACCGTCTGCTGGCGAACCCGGTCATCGAGGACTACACGTATACGATTGAGGAGGTTGTCTGAGTGAAATTTGCGGTTATAGTGTTTCCCGGTTCGAACTGTGATGAGGATATGTACCATGCTGTTTCCGAAGTTCTTCAGGAAGAAGCGGAAATGGTCTGGTTTGAAGAGGCGGATCTCGATAAATATGACGGTGTACTGCTGCCGGGCGGGTTCTCCTATGGCGATTATCTCCGGTCGGGAGCCGTGGCTTCCGTTTCCAAAGTGATCGCTCAGGTAAGGGAGTTCATCGCGGCAGGAAAACCTGTACTGGGTGTATGCAACGGCTTTCAGGTACTTCTTGAAATGGGAGAGCTGCCGGGGGCTATGCTCAAGAACAGAGACCTGAAATTCATCTGCCGGGAAGAAAGCCTGACCGTGGAGCAGACGGATACTATGTTCACGTCCCGCTATGAAGAAGGGGAGACGATTTCGTTACCGGTCGCCCACGGGGAAGGGAACTATTACTGTGATGAAGCTGTGCTTGAGAAACTGAGAGAGAACCGTCAGATCGCTTTCACTTATAAAAATAACCCGAACGGATCCACCGGAAATATTGCCGGAATCACGAACGAAGCGGGGAACGTTCTTGGTATGATGCCCCACCCGGAGAGGGCCGTCGAGGAGCTGCTCGGAAATGATGATGGTCTTCGAATTTTCGAATCGATTCTGACCCACTGGAGGGACGTACATGTCGTTAATAACTGAATGGACACCGGAAATCATCGAAACGGAACAGGTATATAAGGAAGTCGGAGTGACTGACGGAGAGTTCGCCTACATCAAAAGGGTGCTCGGGCGTGCGCCGAATTACACGGAACTTGGACTTTTTTCCGTTATGTGGTCGGAACACTGCAGTTATAAGCACTCAAAGACGCTTCTGAAACAATTCCCGACGGATGGAAAACACGTGTTGCAAGGTCCCGGCGAAGGAGCGGGAGTGGTTGATATCGGTGACGGACAGGCTGTCGTTTTCAAGATTGAAAGCCATAACCACCCGTCTGCTGTCGAACCGTACCAGGGAGCTGCGACAGGCGTCGGCGGAATTTTGCGTGACGTATTTTCCATGGGGGCGAAACCGATCGCCCTCCTCAACTCTCTCCGTTTCGGCTCCCTCGAGCGGTCCAGGGTGAAATACCTGTTCAGGGAAGTAGTGCATGGGATATCGGGATATGGAAACTGTGTCGGCGTGCCGACAGTGGGCGGTGAGGTACAGTTTGATGATGCCTATAACGGAAACCCGCTCGTCAATGCGATGTGTGTCGGTCTCATTAACCATGAAGACGTCCAGCAGGGGATAGCGAAAGGGACCGGGAACTCCGTCATGTATGCCGGAGCGAAAACGGGAAGAGACGGAATCCACGGGGCCACATTCGCCTCCGAAGAGCTGAGTGAGGACAGCGAATCGAAGCGTCCGTCCGTACAGGTGGGGGACCCGTTCATGGAGAAACTCCTGATAGAAGCCTGTCTTGAGGTCATCCATCACGAGGCGCTCGTCGGTATCCAGGACATGGGGGCGGCAGGGCTGACGTCATCTGCCAGTGAAATGGCAAGTAAAGCAGGAACGGGCCTCCGGATGAACCTGGATTTCGTCCCTCAGCGGGAAATGGGGATGACCCCTTACGAAATGATGCTCTCCGAATCCCAGGAACGCATGCTTCTCGTCGTTGAAAGAGGGCGGGAGGAAGAAATTGCGAAGGTGTTTGAAAAGTATGGACTGGAGGCAGTGACTGTCGGTGAAGTAACGGAAGATAAAAGATTCGTCCTCGAGCATAAAGGGGTAACCGTGGCCGATGTCCCGGTGGACAGTCTGGCAGAGGATGCTCCGGTGTATCAGCCGGAAGCACGGGAACCCGGCTATTATGAAGAATTCAGGAAAACCGACTACGTTCCGGAGGTACGGAATCCGAGAAATGTTCTGCGGGCCCTGCTGAAACAGCCGACCATTGCCAGTAAAGAATGGGTCTACGATCAGTACGACACGATGGTTCAGACGAACACGGTAGTGAAGCCCGGATCCGATGCCGCAGTGCTTCGTGTTAAAGGGACGGATAAAGCGGTGGCAATGACGACGGACGGAAACTCGAGGTACATTTATCTCGATCCTGAAACCGGCGGGAAGATAGCGGTGGCCGAAGCTGCCAGGAATATCATCGCTTCCGGAGGAGAACCTCTTGCGATTACGGATGGGCTGAATTTCGGCTCTCCGGAGAACCCCGAAGTGTACTGGCAGATGCAGGGGGCGGTCCGGGGGATGAGCGGAGCCTGCAGCGTTCTGGGCACCCCGGTCATCAGCGGAAACGTCTCCCTGTACAATGAAGCTGCGGGAGGTCAGGCGATTTACCCGACACCCGTAGTGGGGATGGTGGGACTTGTGAAAGAAGCCTCCCACATCACTACCTCCGACGTAAAAAATGCGGAGGACCTCCTCTATGTAGTAGGGGGAGCGGAAAGAGAGTTCGGCGGAAGTGAACTCCAGGGAATGCTGGAAGGAAAGCACTTTGGCCGGGCTCCGCACATAAATCTTGAGACGGAACAAAGAAGACAGCAGCAGGTGCTGGAAGCGATCAGGAAAGGTGCCGTTTCTTCCGCGCACGATATATCGGAAGGGGGGTTGGCTGTCGCTCTGGCCGAAAGTCTATTCGCGGAAGAACTCGGGTGCGAAGTGGAAATCGAAGGAGAAACCGTAACAGAACTGTTTGCCGAAACCCAGTCCCGTTTTCTTATATCAATCAGACGGGAGAAGCAGACCGAAATAGAGGAACTTATTCCGGAGGCCCGTTTCCTCGGAAAAGCGGCGGCACACGGAAGGTTCCATGTTATCAAAAACGGCGCCACGATCATCGATGAACCTATACAAACGCTGAAAGCGGATTGGAAAGGAGCTATTCCATGCCTGGTGAAATCAGAGGGCTGAACGAAGAATGTGGAGTGTTCGGAGTGTTCGGACATCCGGAAGCGGCCCAGCTTACGTACTACGGGCTTCACGCCCTGCAGCACCGGGGCCAGGAAGGAGCCGGTGTGGTAACGACGGACGGGGAAAATGTGCATGCCGTCAAAGGGCACGGTCTCGTCAATGAAGTATTCTCGGAGAATCAGCTGGTGGAACTGGTCGGACACGCGAGCGTCGGTCACGTACGGTACGCGACGGCCGGAGACGGAGGATATGAAAACATTCAGCCTCTTCTGTTCCGTACACAGAAGGAAAGTATGGCTCTCGCTCACAACGGGAATCTCGTAAACGCTCAAGGGCTGAAGAATCAGCTGGAAGCACAGGGAAGCATCCTTCAGACGACGTCGGATACAGAAGTGATCGCCCACCTGATCCAGCGGGCCGGGAACGTATACAAAGAAGAAGCGATTGCGCAGGCTCTGTCCATGGTAAAGGGAGCGTATTCGCTGGCGATCCTTACGGAAACCTGTATGTACGTGGCTATGGACCCGCGGGGACTGAGGCCGTTATCGATCGGAAAACTGGGGGATGCCTACATTGTCTCCTCAGAGACATGCGCCTTTGATGTCATCGGGGCGACCCACGTCCGGGAAGTGAAACCCGGTGAACTGATCAAAATTGATGAAGATGGAATGAAATCGAGACGATTCACCTCCAAAATTCAGCGCACCCTCTGTTCCATGGAATACGTATATTTCTCGAGACCGGACAGTGATCTGGATGGCAAAAACGTCCACGCCTCCCGAAAAACGATGGGACGGAAGCTTGCGGAGGAGTCCTTTGTGGAAGCGGACGTTGTAACCGGAGTGCCTGATTCCAGTATTTCTGCCGCTATCGGCTATGCCGAGGAAGCGTCCCTTCCATACGAGCTCGGTCTGATCAAAAACCGGTATGTCGGGCGGACGTTCATTCAGCCTTCCCAGGAACTGCGGGAACAGGGAGTGAAAATGAAGCTGTCGGCCGTCCGCGGTATCGTCGAAGGGAAGCGGGTCGTAATGGTCGATGACTCCATTGTCCGGGGAACGACAAGCCGGCGGATCGTCCAGATGCTGAAAGATGCAGGAGCGACCGAAGTACATGTGCGTATCGCCTCCCCGCCCATCAAAAACCCGTGCTACTACGGCATTGATACGTCGACCTCCGGCGAGTTACTGGCTGCGACCCGTACTTTTGAGGAAATGAAAGAGGAAATCGGAGCGGACTCGCTGCATTTTCTTAGTACCGATGGGCTGGAGTCATCAATTCATGAAGGTGAACAATCGCTTGAGCACGGGAGCTGTCAGGCCTGTTTTACGGGAAATTATCCGACCGAAATCTTCCCTTCCACGATACCCCCTTATGAAAAGGAGTAGCTGATATGAGTGAAGCGTACAAGAAAGCCGGCGTCGATGTCGAAGCCGGTTACGAAGCAGTAGCAAGAATGAAAAAGCACGTGTCTTCCACGTATCGTCCTGAGGTTATGGGAGAGCTCGGTTCTTTCGGGGGGCTCTTTGATATAAGCGGACACCGTTATGAGGAACCCGTACTCGTCACCGGAACGGACGGGGTAGGGACGAAGCTTAAGCTAGCCTTTGAAACCGGAAAACACGATACGGTAGGAGTGGACCTCGTAGCCATGTGTGTGAACGATATTGCGGCTCAGGGAGCGGACCCTCTGCTGTTTCTCGATTATATCGGGTGTGGAAAGAATGATCCCGAAGTGATTGAAGCGATCGTTCAGGGAATTGCTGCAGGCTGCCGGGAAGCGGGATGTGCGCTCATCGGAGGCGAAACGGCGGAAATGCCGGGGATGTACAAACAATCGGAATACGACCTGGCCGGGTTCACAGTCGGCATGGCCGGGAAACAGGACGTTCTTACCGGAGATAAAGTGAAAGAGGGGGACGTACTTATCGGACTCCCGTCCTCCGGTGTCCATTCCAACGGCTTCTCGCTCGTCCGCAGCATTCTGGACCAGCATAATCTCTCTCTCGAAGAATCTTATACTCTTCCGGCCCCTTTAAAGGAAGTACTGCTTACCCCCACTTCTATTTATGTCAAAGACATACAGAAGTTGAGAGAAGCGGTGGAACTGCACGGCATCGCCCATATTACGGGAGGCGGTTTTTATGAAAACATTCCGCGCATGCTTCCGCCCGGTCTTGGTGCTAAAATAAACGCATCACTTTTTTCTGTTCCTGAGATTTTTTCTTTCCTTAAAGAATATGGGGAGCTTAGTGATCAGGATATGTACAGCACCTTCAACATGGGTATCGGTATGGTAATCGCCCTTTCTGAAGAAGAGGCAGGGACGGCCTGCGGTGCGGTGGACGGGGCTGTCATTATCGGAGAAGTCACAGCCGGAGAGGACGTGGAAATTATATGACGAAAATAGCTGTATTCGCTTCCGGAACCGGAACGAATTTTGATGCACTTCTTACATCGATGGAGCATAAAGAGAAGTGGGGCGAAGTATCGCTGCTCGTCAGCGACCGTCCTTCCGCGGAAGTGGTACATAAAGCGGAAGCGCGCGGCATTGAAGTCCTCTCTTTTCATCCTGCCGATTTTCAGGGAAAAGCGGGCTACGAACAAGTGATTCTCGGAGCCTGCCGGGAACATGGAATAGAATGGATCGTCCTCGCCGGATATATGCGGCTGATCGGTTCGACTCTGCTTACACCTTTTGAAGGAAGAATCGTAAATGTCCACCCATCCCTGCTGCCAAGGTTTCCTGGCAAACATGCCGTCCAACAGGCCTTTGACCAGGGAGTCGCTGTCACCGGCGTGACCGTTCATATCGTGGATGAGGGCATGGATACCGGGCCGATCCTTGAGCAGGAAGAAGTGGCGATTGAAGCGGAAGATACAATCGGGGATGTGGAACGAAAAATACAGAAGGTCGAGCACGTTCTCTATCCGAAAGTGGTGGAACGGCTCGTGAAAGGAGAGAAATCGTATGACAAAGCGGGCGCTTTTGAGCGTTTCAAATAAACAGGGGCTGAGTGATTTTGCACAAGAACTTATATCTCTCGGGTATGAACTCATTTCCACCGGAGGAACGAAACGGACGATAGAAGAGGCGGGGATAGAAGTACGCTCCATCTCGGAGATTACGGAATTTCCCGAGATCATGGACGGGCGTGTGAAAACTCTGCATCCTGCCGTGCACAGCGGTCTGCTGGCCAGACGGGATAACGGGGAAGATATGAAACAGCTCCAGGAGCTTGGTTTCGGACCGATCGACCTCGTGGCCGTGAATTTATATCCGTTTAAAGAAACGATCGCAAAAGAAGATGTAACGGAAAGAGAAGCGATTGAAAATGTTGATATAGGCGGACCGACGATGCTCCGCTCAGCAGCCAAAAATTTTGAAAACGTAACGGTCGTGACGGATCCCGCGGACTACGATGAAATCGTGGAAGGACTGAAACGTGGAGACCTTACTTATGAATTCCGGCGCAGTCTCGCTGCAAAAGTGTTCCGTCACACGGCCCACTATGATGCGCTGATCACCGAATATTTCACAGGTCTCAGCGGTGAGGAAGCTCCGGAGACCATTACAAAGACGTATGAACACGTGCAGAGTCTGAGGTACGGGGAGAATCCTCACCAGTCCGCTTCTTTCTACAGGGAAGTCAAAGAGGACAGAGGATCACTGGCGTATGCTGAACAGCTGCACGGAAAGGAATTGTCCTACAATAACATTCAGGATGCGAATGCGGCGCTCGAAGTGGCGGCTGAATTCACGAATCCTGCCGCGGTGGCAGTCAAACATATGAACCCTTGCGGCGTCGGCACGGCCGATGACCTGTCACAAGCTTTTGCCAAAGCATATGAAGCAGACCCCGTTTCCATATTCGGAGGAATCGTTGCTTTGAACCGGAAAGTAAATAAAGATACGGCTGAACAGCTCTCCGGCATTTTTCTTGAAATCATCATGGCTCCGGAGTACGACGAAGAAGCGTTCGGCATCCTGGCGAAAAAGAAAAACGTACGGATCATCAAAGTGGACCCTTCCATTACAGAAACGACCGGCGAGAAACTGGTGAGCGTCCGGGGCGGTCTGCTTGTACAGGATAAAGATGAAGGAAAAGTAGCTGTAACGGACCTCCGTACAGTTACGGAACGGGCACCGACGGATAAGGAACTGGAAGATCTGCTTCTGTCGTGGCAGGTGGTGAAACACGTGAAATCAAATGCCATTGTCATTGCCGGAGAGGACAGGACGTTAGGTGTCGGTGCGGGGCAGATGAACCGCGTCGGCGCTGCAGCCATCGCGCTCGGTCAGGCCGGCGAGAAGGCACGGGGAGCAGTAATGGCATCTGATGCCTTCTTTCCGATGCCGGATACTGTCGAGACAGCGGCAAAGGCCGGCATTAAGGCGATCATCCAGCCGGGTGGTTCGAAAAGGGATCAGGATTCCATCGATGCCTGTAATGAACACGGAATAGCTATGGTATTTACCGGAATGCGTCATTTCAAACACTAGGTGAAGGAGGCTTCTATGAACTTTTTAATCGTAGGCAGTGGCGGCAGGGAACACAGTATTGTCCAGAAACTGGCCCGGCATCAGCACACAGTACACGCAGCTCCGGGGAATGACGGCATGGAAGAGGCAAAACGTGTGGATATTCCGGAGACGGATTTTGAAAGCCTGGTGCGTTACGCAGAAGAGGAGAATATCGACTGGACCATTATCGGTCCGGAAGCTCCTTTGTCAGCGGGGATCGTGGATGTGTTCAGGGAAAAAGGACAGAAAGTATTCGGCCCCGATCAGTCGGCGGCCGTTATCGAAGGAAGCAAACATTTCGCCAAACAGCTGATGAACAAGCACGGCATACCGACGGCTGCTTACGGAGCTTTTACGGATGTGGATGAAGCTCACAGGTACATCAGGGAACAGGGAGCGCCCATCGTAGTGAAAGCCGACGGTCTTGCAGCAGGTAAAGGGGTCATCATAGCCGAGAGTGTAGAGGAAGCGGAAGAGGCGGTCCGTTCCATGCTGGAAGACGAGGAGTTCGGAGAAGCAGGTCGTGAAGTGGTGGTCGAAGAGTATCTGGAAGGGAAAGAGTTTTCCCTCATGGCTTTTGTCGAAGGCGACCGCGTCTATCCGATGCTTCCGGCCCGTGATCATAAAAAAGCTTTTGACGGGGATGAAGGTCCTAACACAGGAGGCATGGGCGCATTCTCACCTGTCCCCGGTGTGACGGATGCGAAAGTGCAGAAAGCTGTCGGACAGATACTGCAGCCTGCAGCGGACGCAATGGTGGAGGAAGGCCGGCCGTTCCAGGGGATTTTGTACGCGGGACTGATAGAAACGGCGGACGGGGTGAAAGTGATTGAATTTAACGCCCGGTTCGGTGATCCCGAGACACAGGTCGTCCTGCCTCTTCTTGAAAATGATCTGGCCCGGGTAATTACTGACGTTACGGCAGGGAAGGACCCGTCCCTCGAGTGGAAAGATTCGTGTTCTGTCGGAGTAGTGCTCGCCTCTGCCGGCTATCCGGGTACTTACGAAAAAGGCAAAAAGCTCCCGGGGCACGGTTGTGAAGGCAGTCATTTCACCTATGCCGGCGTTACAAGAGAAGGAGAAATTTTCCGCGGACAGGGCGGACGGGTTCTGATGGCCGGAGCGACAGGCGCTGATTTGAAGGAAGCCAGACAGGCGGTACAGAAAGCTATGGAGCCGTTTGATGCCAGTGACTGCTTTTATTACCGGAAAGATATAGCGGAACATATATAAATTATCGCCTCCACACGTTGTGGGGGTTTTTTCGTGCCTTTCACCCCCGTAATCTCCGAGTGAAGGTAACGATTTTCCCGTTATCGTGACGATGGGGAGGGATATATGAATGTGAAGGTAACGATTTTCGTATTATCGTGCCTTTCGTAAGCGGAGAAGGCGTTTGAAAGTAACGAAAACTTCCCCGGGAGCGCGATGTCCTCGGAAAAGCCCTGCTCTTTTATATTTTCAGTGTTTTGTCACGTTTCGTTTAGTAAATAAGGAGAAGTGTGTGTTATTATGAAAAAAATAGCAGGAGGCGATGTCAGTGAACGAACAACGGTTCCGCTGGAGGAACAAGCAGTTACGCGACCACGCGGATGTAATTGATGGAAACCTGGCGCCTACGAAGGTGCTTAAACATATAACGTATTTGAACGTATTTCTGAAACAGTGGATGACAGGAAACATATGGATTTTTGAAGATCGTATCGTTTACGTCGGAACAAAGATGCCTCCGAATCTTGAGGGAACGGAAATCATTGAAGGTGACGGAGATTATGCCGTGCCCGGTTACATAGAGCCCCACGCTCACCCGTTTCAGCTTTACAATCCCCAGTCGCTGGCGGAATATGCGGCCTGGACAGGCACTACCACAGTTATCAATGATAATCTGATGTGGTTATTTTTAACGGACAAAAAGAAAGCGTTTTCTTTACTGGAGGAATGTATGAAACTGCCGGTCTCCATGTTCTGGTGGGGACGCTTCGATTTTCAGACTACGCTGCGGGAAGAAAAGCAGGAGAAGCTGGAGGAACAGCTCCCTGAATGGTTTACTCATGATGCGATTGTACAGGGCGGCGAACTGACAGCCTGGCCGGAACTTCTGTATGGAAAAGACGATCAGATTCTGCACTGGATGCAGGAAGTGAGAAAAGCGAGAAAACGGGTGGAAGGTCATCTCCCGGGAGCATCGGAAAACACACTCACCAAAATGAAACTTCTCGGGCTCGACGGGGATCATGAAAGTATGACCGCTGATGACGTCGTGAAGAGAGTGGAACTCGGTTATGAGACAGGTGTCCGTCACTCCTCGATCCGGCCGGACCTTCCGCAGATAATGGAAGGGCTGGTGGAGAAGGACTTCCAGGCTTTCGACCGGCTGATGTATACGACGGACGGGTCGACCCCGGGATTCTATAAAGACGGCGTCATAGATAACTGTATAGATATAGCTTTGAAAGCAGGCATACCGGAGATAGAAGCGTACCTGATGGCAACGATCTATCCGGCACGGCATTTCGGACTGGATGAGCGGCTTGGAGCTCTTGCGCCCGGCCATATCGCACATGTGAACCTGCTTGACAGTAAAGACCGGCCTTCTCCTCACTCTGTGCTTGCCAAAGGGGAATGGGTGAAGAAGAGAGAAAAGGATGTCCACACGAAAGTGAAGCTTGACTGGGCGAGTGCGGAAATCGTGCCTCTTTCTCTCGACTGGTCGCTGGACATCGAAGAACTCCAGTTTTCGATGCCGGTTGGAATGGATATGGTGAATGATGTTATTATGAAACCATATGCTGTCGAATCCAACACGTCCGTCGAACAACTGCCGGAGACGACCAATGAAGCGTTCCTTACACTACTGGACAGGGAAGGTACCTGGAAGGTCAATACGCTTTTACGAGGATTCACTTCGAGTCTTGGCGCCCTTTCAAGTTCTTATTCGACGACCGGCGATATTATTCTGCTCGGGAAATCAAAAGAAGATATGGTGCTGGCATTTGAGCGTATGGAAGAAATAGGCGGAGGTATTGTGCTGGTGCACGATAAAAAAGTCGTGTTTGAAATGCCGCTTGCTTACGGTGGTATGATGTCCAGGGAACCTTTTGAGGAACTGATGGAGCAGGAAAGCGTGCTGAAAGAGAAACTCTGTGAGTACGGCTATTGCTTCGGGGACCCGGTATATACCCTGTTCTTTCTCAGTTCGACCCACCTGCCTTACGTACGGATTACCCCGCGCGGGCTGATGGATGTGAAAAAGAAAGAGGTACTCTTTCCTGCAATAATGCGTTAAAATGGTAAAAGAAATTCAAACGGAGGAGGGATGAAAGTAATGCAGATAGATAAACTAAGAGGAAAGACGCTCGATCAGCTGTTCGAAGCCATTCTTTCCCTGCAGGACACCGAAGAGTGCTACCGCTTTTTTGATGACCTCGCCACGATGAACGAAGTACAGTCACTGGCACAGCGTCTGGAAGTAGCCCGCATGCTCGAAGAGGGTCATACGTATCATAAAATCGAAACGGATACCGGAGCGTCTACTGCTACTATTTCAAGGGTGAAACGCGCCCTGAATTACGGAAATGATATGTACACGGAAGTACTGGACCGCGTCCAAAGTTACAAAACAAAATAAAAGACTATAAGACGAATATAGGATCGAAGAATGACCCCGGCGTGATGCCGGGGTCATCTTCATGACTTCAAGGCAGAGAAATCATGATCAGAAAGTTACATAATAACCAGGAACGAATCTTCCTTTTAGAAAAATGGTCCGGTAAATACGTAGGCTGCCACTGTGGTTCCGTGCTTTTTTTGGTATAATAATAAAATGGAGTAAAGAGGTGTAGCGAATGAAAAATTGGAAGCATGCGTTTAAATTGGATCCGAATAAAGATATAACGGAAGAAGAAATCCGCAGAGTCTGTGAGTCGGGGACCGATGCCGTCATCGTCGGCGGGACAGACGGGGTGACGTTCGATAACGTCTGGAATCTGTTCGAACAGATCGAGCCATATGATGTGCCGCTCGTACTTGAAATATCCGACATGGAAGCGGTAGTCCCCGGGTTCGATTATTATTTCGTGCCCGCAGTACTGAACAGTAAAGACAAAACCTGGGTGCTCGATATGCAGCATCAGGCGATGAAACTGTACGGGGATATGGTGGAAGAACAGCTTATCTTCTCGGAAGGCTACTGTATAGTGAACGAAGAAGCGAAGGCTTTCCGTAAGACGAACTGTTTTCCGGTGACGGAAGAGGATATCCTCGCTTACGCCCGCCTGGTGGAGCAGTTGTTCCCGCTCCCGATTTTTTATCTGGAGTACAGCGGCAAGAAGGGGGATACGTCCCTGATCCGAAAAGTGTCAGAGGAATTATCCCGTACCCAGTTTTTTTATGGAGGCGGCATCCAGTCCAGAGAGGAAGCTGAAGAAATACAGGGCATGGTGGATACGATGATCGTCGGTAATATAATCTACGAAGATTTCGAAACTGCGCTTCAGACCGTACCTGAGTAAAAGAAAGGATGATAGATTTATGACGCAGTCGATTCATGCGTTGCTGAAAGGAATGAATGAACCGCAGCAGAAAGCGGTAGCTCACACGGAAGGCCCTCTTCTCGTAATGGCCGGGGCAGGAAGTGGGAAGACCCGGGTACTTACCCACCGTATTGCGTATCTCATACAGGAAAAAGGGGTAAACCCTTGGAATATTCTTGCGATAACCTTCACGAATAAAGCAGCCCGTGAAATGAAGGAAAGGGTGGAACTGCTCGTCGGACCGGGTGCGGAAAGTATATGGATGTCGACGTTCCACTCCATGTGCGTGCGGATTCTGCGCAGAGATATAGACCGCATCGGTATGGACAGGAACTTCTCCATTCTCGATGCCAGTGATCAGCTTACAGTGATCAAGCAGGTGCTGAAGGAACTTAATCTTGATCCGAAAAACTGGAACCCGAGGACGATGCTCGGAGCAATCAGTAATGCTAAAAACGAACTGCTGAGCCCGGACATGTACGAAAGTCGGGTTTCCGGGTATCGTGAGGAACAGGTGGCCCAGATTTACCGCGGTTATCAGAAGAAACTTTCTAAAAACCAGTCTCTCGACTTCGATGATCTTATTATGAAAACGCTGGTGCTGTTCGAGCAGGTACCGGAAGTGCTCGAATATTACCAGCGGCGCTTCCAGTACGTACACGTTGATGAGTATCAGGACACCAACCATGCCCAGTATCAGCTGGTGCAGAAACTGGCGGAGAAATTCAAAAACCTCTGCGTCGTCGGAGACTCCGACCAGTCCATTTATCGCTGGCGCGGAGCGGACATTACGAACATCCTGACTTTTGAGGAGGATTACCCGGACGCTGTCACCATTCTCCTTGAACAGAACTACCGGTCCACAGAAGTGATTCTCGATGCCGCGAACCACGTCATCGATCACAACACCGGACGGAAACCGAAGAAGCTCTGGACGGATAACTACGGAGGGGAAAAGATCCATTATCACGAAGCCGGGACAGAGAGAGAAGAAAGCTTTTTCATTGCAGATAAAATCGAGGATCTGGTGAAGCAGGGCAGTTTCACCTACAGTGACATGGCGATACTGTACCGTACAAACGCCCAGTCCCGTACGGTGGAGGAAACATTTGTGAAGGCGAATATCCCCTATCAGATGATCGGAGGGACCAAATTCTATGATCGTAAAGAAATCAAGGACCTTCTTGCCTATCTGCGTCTGATCTCCAATCCTAATGATGATCTCAGTTTCGAACGTGTGATCAATGAACCGAAACGCGGGATCGGCAAAACGAGTATCGAAAAACTGCAGAGTTATGCTGCTGCACACGACATCTCGCTTTTTGATGCAGCTGCCGAAGCAGACTTTACCGGTATAAGCGCCAAAGCTGCCAAAGCGGTCGTCAATTTCCGGAGGATGATAGATAACTGGACGAAGCAGCAGGAATTCCTTTCCGCTACGGATCTCGTGGATGAAGTGCTGGAAACAACCGGGTATGAGGAAATGCTTCGCACGGATAAGACTCTCGAAGCTCAGTCGCGCCTCGAGAACATCGAGGAGTTCAAATCGGTCACGATGAACTTTGAACAGTACAGCGAAGACAAGACTCTTGTAGCTTTTCTGACGGATCTTGCACTGATCGCCGATATCGATAAGGCGGACGAGGAAGAGCACGAGCATTCGGTTACGATGATGACACTCCACTCAGCCAAAGGTCTTGAGTTTCCGGTAGTCTTTCTTATAGGCCTTGAAGAGAATATCTTCCCTCACAGCCGCTCTATCATGGATGAAGAGGAAATGGAGGAAGAAAGACGGCTCGCTTACGTAGGGATTACGCGTGCCGAGAAGAAACTGTTTATGACAAATGCCAAGATGCGTACTCTGTTCGGAAAGACGAACATGAATCCGGTCAGCCGGTTCATAAGTGAAATTCCCGGAGATTTCCTTGAAGGAAAAGAAGACAGAGAGCCTCTTCCTTTTGCGAATAAGAAACAGTCCATCCAGTCGGACCGGCCTGTGGAGAAGAGAAAAGCCAAGAAAGCAACCGGAGCTTCCGGAGCCGAAAATGCTTCCTGGAAACCGGGGGATAAAGCAAACCATAAAAAATGGGGCGAAGGTACGGTCGTCAGAGTCCAGGGTGAAGGAAAAGATATGGAGCTTGATATCGCATTTCCTGCACCGGAAGGCGTGAAGCGTGTCCTTGCGAAATTCGCTCCCATTACCAAGGTATGAAAGAGGTGACGATGTATGGAAAAAGAAGCAGCGGCACGGCGTCATGAACAACTGAAGAAACTTCTGGAGAAGTACAGCCATGAATACTACGTGCTTGATGCGCCTACGGTTCCGGATGCCGAGTACGATAAAAAGCTGCGGGAGATAACGGAAATCGAAGAAGAATATCCCGAACTGATCACTTCCGATTCTCCGACGCAGCGGGTCGGCGCAGAGCCGCTGGACTCATTCAGAAAAGTACGGCATGAGATTCCGATGCTCAGCCTCGGGAACGCTTTTAATGAACAGGAGCTCCGGGATTTTGACCGGAGAGTCCGTGAGGGAGCGGAGGGGGAAGTTTCCTACGTCTGTGAACTGAAAATCGACGGGCTCGCTGTTTCCCTTTTGTATGAAGAAGGAGTTCTCGTTCGCGGAGCTACCCGCGGAGACGGAACAGTGGGGGAGGATATCACTTCGAATCTACGTACAATCCGGAGCATACCTCTCCGCCTATCCCATCCGGAGACGATCGAAGTTCGCGGAGAGGCGTACATGCCGAAGAAATCGTTCTCCGCTCTGAATGAAGAGAAAGAGGAGAAGGAGGAAGCCCCTTTCGCAAACCCGAGAAATGCAGCAGCCGGCTCCCTTCGTCAACTCGACCCGAAGATAGCGGCCAGCCGGAATCTGGATATTTTTCTTTACGGCGTGGGGATGTGGGAAGACGATCTGAAAGATACGCACAGCGCCCGTCTTGAATATCTTGAAGAACTCGGGCTGAAGACGAACCCGGAGTGGCGTGCTCTCAAAGATATCGAGGAAGTGATCGATTATGTGAAGAGCTGGGTGGACAACCGGAACAGTCTGGATTACGAAATCGACGGTATCGTCATAAAAGTCGATCAGCTGGACGAGCAGGAGACACTCGGCTTCACTGCCAAAAGTCCGCGCTGGGCGACTGCTTATAAATTCCCTGCAGAAGAAGTGGTGACCAGAATGAAAGACATCCATCTGACGGTCGGACGGACCGGCGTCGTTACGCCTACGGCACTTCTCGAACCCGTGCGCGTAGCGGGCACTACCGTCCAGCGTGCCTCTCTCCATAACGAGGACCTCATTAAAGAAAGGGATATCCGTATCGGGGACACAGTGGTTATAAAAAAGGCGGGAGATATTATTCCGGAAGTGCTGCGGGTGATTGAGGAAGAGCGCACGGGAAATGAAGAACCGTTCACTATGCCAAAGACGTGTCCTGAGTGCGGGAGCGACCTTGTACGTCTGGAGGAGGAAGTGGCTCTCCGCTGCATCAATCCGAATTGTCCGGCACAGTTGAGAGAAGCACTCATTCATTTCGTATCACGGAATGCGATGGATATCGAAGGACTCGGGGAGAAAGTGATCACCCAGCTGTTCCGCGAAGAGCTGATCCACAACATTGCAGATATATACAAGCTGCGTAAAGAAGAACTGCTTCAGCTTGACCGTATGGCAGAGAAATCGGTCAACAACCTGCTTACTGCCATTGAGCAGTCAAAAGAGAATTCTATGGAGAAACTGTTATTCGGCCTCGGCGTCCGGTACGTAGGAACGAAAGCCGCCACTACGCTCTCGAACCATTTCGGCTCTATGCAGGCTCTGCAGAAGGCTTCTTCCGAGGAGCTGGAGTCGATTCCGGAGATCGGGGAAAAGATGGCGGAGTCCATTCACAGTTATTTTCAACGTGAGGAAGTGAGGGTTCTTCTGCGGGAATTATCGGAACTGGGGCTTAACATGGAATACAAAGGAAGAAGAGTATCTGCCGAAGCCGCTACTTCTCCGTTTAACGGAAAAACTGTAGTGCTGACCGGTAAAATGGAAATTTACTCAAGATCCGAAGCGAAAAAGAGAGTGGAAGAGCTTGGAGCGAAAGTGACGGGGAGCGTAAGCAAAAATACGGACTTGCTTGTTGCCGGGGAGGATGCCGGAAGTAAGTACACGAAAGCAGAAGAGCTGGGTGTGGAAATTTGGAGCGAGAGTCAGTTCGCTGAAGCTTTACAGAACCAGGAGTGAGCAAAATGAAAAAATGGCTGATAGGTATGGGGATTGTTTTACTGTTTGCAACAGGCTGCACTCCCGTTTATGAGCGTACTGATGAAGTTACTCAAGAAACGACGGAAGAATCGGACGGGGAATCTGCGATCATCCCGGGCTTTACGAAAGATGAGGGAGAGTACAGGGTGGTCCTTAATGAAAACTCCCCCAAAACTTCTGCCAGTCGTGGAGTTACGACGAACCAGATGAATAATCGGGTGGATATTTCAGAGTTCGAAAATGGGTTAAAGCGTCACTCCAAAGAATATTTTCCGACAGACGAGTACTTCTTTCAGCTCGGTCAATATCTGGACAGCGAAACCCTTTATGAATGGCTCGGCCGATCCACCGGCGAAGACGGCAAGGGGCTGAACCCGGAACTCGACGAAGAGTCTGCTACAGAAAAAGAGTTCCGCAATTCCCCGCGGTATATTTCAAACATCGTGGAGCAGAACTATCTGGTCCGGAACGATGACGACTCAGTAGAGATAAAAGGAATCACGATTGGAATCGCTCTTCGTTCCGAATATAACTTTACGGTGGACGGAACGGTGGACGGAAAAGAGAAGACCGAAAACCACACTACGAAGGAACTGAAGAAAAAGGGTAAACAGTACGCATCGACTATACTGAAGCGTCTCCGTAAGTCTGAGGACATCCCGGATGTTCCGGTGACTTTTGCGCTGTATGAAGAAGAAACGAATGCTTCGAGCGTTCCCGGGAACTTCATAGCAAAGGCTTATACAGAAGATGATACTATCGGTAAATTCAAATCCATCGATGAAAATTATGTGCTCTTCCCTTCCACGGAAGCTACAGAAAACCATTTCGATGACTCCCAGATCTTTTCTGAGTTTCGCACGAGCATATCCGATTACTTCCCGGATTTTGTAGGCGTCATAGGAAAAGGGTTCTATGTAAATGGTGAATTGAATAAGGTGAAGATGGATATCCCCGTCGAATTTAATTCCCAGGCCGAAATAGACGGGTTTACGCAGTACGTGCACAGTCTCGTGAAAGAAATGTTCCCGCAGCACTACGGGATAGAAGTGCGTATCAATAGCCTCAATCGCCAGGAAAGTCTTATAGTCAGAGAGAAAGGGGAAGAAACCCCATACGTATATATATATGATTAAGAGGAAGGCCGTCTGCTTACAGGACGGTCTTTTTCTGTCTGGAAAGTTCAATTGAGAGATAAGTGAAACTTTTTTTTATTTATTATAGTGAATAGTTATCAAAAATTTCATACTATATGTGATGTATGTGCATAAATAGTGAATAAAAATACATAGTGAGAAATTAGTAGGAATTTTTGTAATGTTCGTAATATTATAGTATGATATAGTTGCACCTGTGTTCTATATAACCTCTCGCTTCAATCATGAACAGGGGGATATTTCCAGAGGGTACCCTTAATTATCCTCCTGTTTTCAGCAATCTTTTTATGTATCATCTTTTTTCACAGAAAATGATGGATCGAGAGGGTGTATAGCAGGTGCATAATTTATCTATTTGGAGGTGGAAGGATTGGTTGATGTATTACTATCAGCTTCATCCCACAGTTTATCAGGGGGCACGTGGTTCTGGATGTTCGTACCTATGCCGCTTCTGATCATTTTGTCACTTATTACACTATTTACAGAGGGGAGTAAATAACCGAGATGGATACAGCGACGTTAATAACTTTTATAGTATATCTCTTAGGTATGCTCGGAATCGGTCTTGCGGCCTACCGGCTTACCAGTAACCTGTCCGACTATGTATTGGGCGGACGCCGGCTCGGACCCGGAGTAGCAGCACTCAGTGCCGGGGCATCTGACATGAGCAGCTGGCTGTTGCTCGGATTACCGGGAGCCGTGTACGCCGGAGGGTTCGGAGGCGCATGGCTTGCCGTAGGTCTATCGATCGGAGCTTATCTGAACTGGCAGTTTGTTGCCAGACGTCTTCGTAATTACACGGAAGTTGCGAACGATTCCATTACGATTCCCGACTACCTTGAGAACCGTTTTCACGACAAATCACGCATCCTGCGTGTCGTATCCGCAATAGTAATCCTTTTATTCTTTACCTTCTATACTTCTTCAGGAATGGTCGGAGGAGCGAAACTGTTTGAATCGTCCTTTGATCTGAGCTACTCCGCAGCTCTATGGATTGGTGCTATTGTAACCATTTCCTATACGTTCCTCGGCGGTTTCCTCGCCGTAAGCTGGACGGACTTTGTGCAGGGGATTCTTATGTTCCTCGCCCTTATCGCCGTACCGGTCGTAGCTGTCAGTGAACTTGGCGGATGGAGTTCCGCTGTGGATGCTGTAGGGAATATCGATCCGTCTTACTTAAATATGGTGCAGGGCGTAGGGGCTATCTCGATTATCTCCTCGCTCGCCTGGGGTCTCGGTTATTTCGGTCAGCCCCACATTCTGGTGCGCTTCATGGCCCTCCGTTCGGCTAAAGATGTGCCGAAAGCCCGCTTCATCGGTATGGGCTGGATGATCGTAGGCCTGTACGGGGCGGTATTCACCGGTCTGTTCGGTCTTGCCTACATTAACGCTGCCGATCAGGCGACCCTTGAGTCGATCGGTGCTGTCGTGAACAGTGAGGGCGGCATGCAGGTGCTGGCTGATGGAGAGAAGATTTTCATTTCCCTCTCCCAGATTCTTTTCCACCCGGTCATTTCGGGTATTCTGTTAGCTGCTATTCTTTCAGCGATTATGAGTACGATTGACTCTCAACTGCTCGTGTCGTCTTCAGCGCTTGCAGAGGACTTCTACAAAGCGATCTTCCGTCGTAATGCGAGTGAGAAAGAACTCGTATGGATCGGTCGTTTCGCCGTTGCGGGCATTGCTCTTATTGCCGTGCTGATCGCTCAGAACCCGGAAAGCTCTGTTCTGGACCTCGTTTCCTATGCGTGGGCAGGTTTCGGTGCTGCATTCGGTCCGATTATGCTGCTTTCCCTGTTCTGGAGAGGTGTTACGACAGCAGGGGCTGTTACCGGTCTTATAGCTGGAGCCGTTACGGTGGTCGTATGGGGAGATTTCCTTTCCGGAGGTATCTTCGACCTTTACGAAATCGTACCAGGGTTCCTTCTCAGTACTATACTGATCGTCGTCGTCAGTATGTTCGGCAAGCCTTCACCTGAAGTGGAAGCCGAGTTCGATGCAGCTGTCAAAAAATGATAAATAAGGATGCAGCATCTTCTTCTGTTTCAGAAGGAGATGCTGTTTTTTTGTGAATAATTCTATAAGTGACCCCCTGAGCGCGGAAGTCTGTCTTTTGGCTGATGCTTCCTATTTTTTGAGGGTTTATGCTATTATGGAGGTTGTGTGGTATGCAAAAGTAATGTTTGATATGATAATGAAATATGTTATTTCCATAGAGGAGGAACGGTTATGTCCAGAATTAGTGAAGATCAGGTGAAACACGTGGCGAACCTGGCCCGCCTTGTTGTTACGGACGAAGAAGCAGAAATGTTCACAAAACAGCTCGATGACATCATCACCTATGCCGAGCAGCTGAACGAACTGGATACCGAAGGAGTGGAACCGACGACACATGTGCTCGATCTGAAAAACGTAATGAGAAAAGACGAACCGAAAGAGTGGATCAAAAAAGAGGATGCGCTCAAAAACGCACCGGATCAGCAGGACGGTCAGTTCAAAGTACCGTCAATTTTGGAATAGGAGGGACCATTCGTGTCTTTATTTGAACATTCATTGAAAGAACTTACGCGGAAGCTGAATGATAATGAGATTACAGTCACTGATCTGGTGGAAGAATCCTACGCCAGAATTGAAGAAGTGGACGGGGAAGTTCAGGCGTTTCTGACGCTTGATGAAGAGAATGCCCGTGCTGCTGCCAGGGAACTGGATGAAGCAGGGGACAAAGGTGCAAGTCTTTTCGGTCTTCCGATCGGAATCAAGGACAATATCGTGACGAAAGGACTGCGTACAACAGCTGCAAGTCAGATTCTCAGCAACCTTGATGACCCGCTTTATGATGCGACGGTTGTCAGGAAACTGCAGAAAGAAAAAGCGGTAACCATCGGTAAATTGAACATGGATGAGTTCGCTATGGGATCCTCCAACGAAAACTCAAGCTTCCAGGCGACGCGTAACCCGTGGAACACCGATCACGTCCCGGGCGGTTCGAGCGGCGGTTCGGCAGCGGCTGTTGCGGCCGGAGAAGTGCCGTTTTCTCTTGGAACGGATACCGGCGGATCGATCCGCCAGCCGGCTTCCTACTGCGGTGTCGTAGGTCTGAAACCGACATACGGCCGGGTATCCCGCTTCGGACTTATCGCCTTCGCTTCTTCGCTTGACCAGATTGGTCCTATTACAAGAAGCGTAGAAGATAATGCTTACGTGCTCGAAACGATCGCCGGCCATGACGAAATGGATTCCACATCAGCAAACGTGGAAGTCCCTGCTTATACAGAAGCACTGACCGGAAATATCAGCGATTTGAAGATTGCTGTACCGAAGGAGTATTTCCAGGAAGGGGTCGACGAGGAAGTGAAAGCTTCCGTCAGACAGGCGCTCAGGAAGTATGAAGAACTCGGAGCAGAATGGGAGGAAGTGTCTCTTCCTCATTCGAAGTATGCGCTCTCCACCTACTACCTGATCGCGTCCTCCGAAGCGTCGGCCAACCTGGCCCGCTTCGACGGCGTGCGGTACGGACGCCGCTCCGAAAATGCGGAAACGATGATCGATATGTTCAAAAACTCCCGTTCCGAAGGTTTCGGAGACGAAGTGAAGCGCCGGATTATGCTTGGAACATTCGCCCTCAGTTCCGGATATTACGATGCGTATTATAAAAAAGCCCAGCAGGTACGTACGCTGATCAAAAACGATTTCGACAAGATTTTCGAGGAATATGATGTCGTCATCGGACCGACCGCGCCGACACCTGCCTTTAAAGTGGGAGAGCAGATGGAAAATCCTCTGACGATGTATGCGAACGACATCCTCACGATTCCTGTGAACCTTGCAGGCGTGCCGGGAATATCCATTCCATGCGGCTTTTCGGAGAAAGGGCTTCCGATCGGCCTGCAGATCATCGGGAAACATTTCGATGAGAGTACGGTCTACCGTGCAGCTCATGCTTTTGAACAGGCGACGAATTACCATAAGCAGCGTCCTGAGTTAGGAGGAAACACAAAATGAACTTCGAAACAGTCATTGGACTTGAAGTCCACGTCGAGCTGAAGACAGAATCGAAAATTTTCAGCCCGTCTCCGAACATGTTCGGAGATGAGCCGAACTCGAACGTGAACCCGATCGATCTCGGTTACCCGGGCGTTCTGCCCGTATTGAACGAAGAAGCGGTGAATTATTCGATGAAGGCTGCCCTTGCGTTGAACTGCGATATCGCTTCTCATACGAAATTCGACCGGAAAAACTATTTTTATCCGGATAACTCGAAAGCGTATCAGATTTCCCAGTTCGATCAGCCGATCGGAGAGAACGGGTACATTGATATTGAAGTGGACGGGAAGAAGAAGCGCATCGGCATCACTCGTCTTCATATGGAGGAGGACGCAGGTAAGCTCACCCATAAAGACGACGGATATTCGCTCGTAGACTATAACCGTCAGGGTACGCCACTGGTGGAAATCGTTTCGGAACCGGATATCCGCTCTCCGGAAGAGGCATACGCTTATCTGGAAGCACTTAAAAATATCATCCAGTATACTGGCGTCTCCGACTGTAAGATGGAAGAGGGGTCCCTCCGTTGTGATGCGAACCTCTCCCTCCGGCCTGTCGGACAGGAAGAGTTCGGTGTGAAAACGGAGCTGAAGAACCTCAACTCCTTCTCCTTTGTGCAGAAAGGTCTTGAATTTGAGGAGAAACGTCAGGAAGAAGTGCTGAAGCAGGGCGGAGAAATCCTTCAGGAGACGCGCCGCTTCGACGAGAAGACGAAAGAAACGATTCTTATGCGAATTAAAGAAGGGTCGGACGATTACCGTTACTTCCCGGAACCGGACCTTGTCCCTCTTTACATCGATGAAGCGTGGAAAGAACGCATCAAAGCTGAAATTCCTGAACTCCCGGAAGCGCGCAAGAAACGGTACATCGAAGAGCTCGGACTCCCTGAATACGATGCAGCCGTTCTGACGAACAACAAGGAACTCTCCGACTTTTTTGAAGAGACTCTTGAAAAAGGCGGCGACATCAAGCAGGCTTCCAACTGGCTGATGGGAGATATTTCTGCGTATGTGAACAAGCAGCAGAAAGAACTGAAGGATCTGGAACTCACTCCGGATGCTCTGGCTAAACTGACCGTACTTCTGGAAGAAGAGACAATTTCTTCCAAAATAGCGAAGAAAATCCTGCCGGATCTCGTGGAAAAAGGCGGCGACCCCGAGAAAATCGTGAAGGACCGCGGTCTCGTCCAGATTTCCGACGAAGGACAGCTTCGTGATATCGTAACGAATATTCTTGATCAGAACGAACAGTCGATCACCGATTATAAGAATGGGAAAGACAAAGCTATCGGTTTCCTCGTCGGCCAGATTATGAAAGAAACGAAAGGGCAGGCGAATCCGAAGATGGTCAATGAACTGCTGATCGAAGAAATCAGCAAAAGGTAAAGAGGGAGGGCGCGCAGGGGATGCGTGCTTTTCTCTCTGAAAATACGAACGATAAGATGGAGGAGATTTTGATGCAACGGGCCCGAATCATATATAATCCGACCTCCGGAAGAGAATTGATCAGAAAGATGCTCCCGGACATTCTGAAACGTCTCGAACAGGACGGTTATGAAACTTCCACCCACGCAACGACTTGTGCCGGGGACGCGATCAAAGCCGCAAGGATCGCTTCGGAACGGAAGTTTGATATCGTAGTGGCCGCCGGAGGCGACGGTACGATCAATGAAGTCATAGCGGGACTGGCCGAACAGCCGCATCGTCCGAGAGTCGGGATCATCCCGACCGGAACGACGAACGATTTTGCGCGTGCTCTCCGCATCCCCCGCAACGATATCAATAAAGCACTCGATGTTATCCTGCGCAATGAAGTGTCCGCGCTCGATATCGGACGGGTGAATAATAAGTATTTCATCAATATCGCCGGCGGCGGTAAAATTACCGAGCTGACGTATGAAGTTCCGAGCAAGATGAAAACGATGCTCGGTCAGCTGGCTTACTATCTGAAAGGGATGGAGATGCTGCCTTCGATACGTCCGACCTATGTCGAAATCGATTACGACGGCAAGGTGTATGAAGGGGAGATTATGCTCTTTCTCGTTTCTAATACGAATTCCGTCGGGGGGCTTGAGAAACTTGCGCCGGAAGCGAAAATGGATGACGGCGTGTTCAATCTTATGATCATCGAGAAGATGAACGTCGCGGAATTCATCCGTCTCGCAACTATGGCCATCCAGGGGACCCATCTTAATCATCCGAAATTCCTCCACATGACGGCTGCGCGGATAAGCGTGAAGACAAAGGAGAAAATGCATTTGAACATTGACGGAGAATATGGAGGGCTGCTCCCGGGAGAATTCACCAACCTGTACCGTCATATTGAATTTTTTATACCTGAAGCTAAAGGGAAGTAGCCGCTTCTGCAAATGAAACGGTGCTTCCTTACGGCTTCATATACATAAGTAGCCCTATGGTATCGAACGTAGTTCTACTTATGTATATGGCCTTGTATCTTCAGAAAATCACTGAAACAGAGAGAGGAGGATCATTATGCCGAAACAGACACCGCCCGTGCAGAAAAACGAGACCATTACTGTGACGTTCGAAGACCTTACCCATGAAGGGAACGGGGTAGGAAAGGTGGACGGGTACCCGCTATTCGTCCCGTACGGCCTGCCGGGAGAAAAAGCCCGGGTGAAAGTGGTCAAAGTGAAAAAGAATTTCGGGTTCGGAAAACTTATGGATGTGGAAGAAGAGAGCGGAGACCGGGTTACGCCCCCGTGTCCCGTCTATTACCAGTGTGGCGGCTGCCAGCTTCAGCATATGAGCTACAGCCGTCAGCTTACGATGAAAAAGAACCAGGTCGAAAACGTCATGAAGAAAATCGGTCATCTGGAACACGTTCCTGTCCACGAACCGATCGGTATGGAGGAGCCGTGGAGATACCGGAATAAGATCCAGATTCCTGTCGGCGAAAAAGAAAACGGAGAATTGAAAACCGGGTTCTATCAGAAGCGGAGCCACAACATCATCGATATGGAGTCGTGCCTGATCCAGGACGAAACGAACGACGGAATGGTGGCAGCCGTCCGTAGAATCGCGACGGATCTCGGCATCGAAGCCTATGATGAGGAATCTCATCGAGGGGTATTGCGTCATATCATGGTCCGGACCGGCCAGGTCACCGGTGATATCATGGTCGTCCTTATCACCCGGACGAAGGAACTGCCGAACAAGGACGAACTGATCGAACAGATTAAAGAAGCGTACCCGGGAGTGAAGTCGATCGTCCACAACGTGAACCGGGAGAAGACGAACGTCATTCTCGGAAAAGAGACGACCGTCGTGTATGGAGATGAGTATATTTATGATTCCATCGGAGACATACGCTTCATGATTTCCGCACAATCGTTCTATCAGGTCAACCCGACCCAGACGAAAACGCTGTATGACAAAGCGCTGGAGTATGCGGACCTGCGGGGCGGGGAGACAGTTGTTGACGCCTACTGCGGCATCGGTACGATTTCCCTGTTCATGGCGAAGGCCGCGAAGAAAGTGTACGGAGTGGAAGTCGTCGGCGAAGCAGTGAAAGATGCGAAGAAGAACGCCCGTCTCAATCACATCGATAACGTCGAGTTCTATAAAGGGAAAGCGGAAGAAGTGATGCCATGGTGGCGCGGCCAGGGTCTCCGTCCGGACGTTGTCGTCGTCGATCCCCCGAGAAAAGGATGTGACGAAGCACTACTTGCCTCGATGCTTGAGATGGAGCCGGAACGGATCGTCTACGTTTCCTGTAACCCTTCTACCTTAGCCCGGGACTTGCGGATTCTTGAAGATGGCGGGTATGAAACGAAAGAAGTGCAGCCGGTGGATCAGTTCCCGCAGACGAACCACATAGAATGTGTAACGTGGCTGGTGAAAAAATAATGAATTATACCAATTGGCTCAAGTTGAAATATGGCTTGAGCTTTTTTCTGTCCATCATAAACGATGGAAAAGCGTAACGAATAAAAACTGGAGCCGAAAAATATTCTTCGGCTCCAGTCTCTGGAAAACTACGTTTTAAACACGCGCGTCCCAGGATTTCTGTTCTTCGTCTTTCATCTGGTCTTCGATCTCCTGAGGGTAAGCCGTACGGAAGGCGTGATGATCCGCTTCGATCACTTCGACCATTTTTGCGATCATATCTTCAGGGTCGTACTGATTGTCGAGCAGCTGTTCCATGTTACTCATGGATTTCTCGGGAGTCAGGTTCTCTTTAGGATTGTACCATTTCCCCTTCTCTTCAAACATCCGGTCGTTGAAACCGGTGTTGAACGGACCGGGGTTGATGGTAGCTACCTGCACGTTGAATTCTTCAAGTTCCGCTTTCATAGCCTTGGCAAAAGCTTCGATTGCGTGTTTTGAGGAAGCGTACGCGGCGAGGTAAGGCATGCCTACCAGACCGGCGACGGAGCTGAGGAAGACGATTTTGCCCTTTTCTTTCTTCATGAATTTGTTGGCAGCAATCTGGGCATTTTCAAGCGTACTGAATACGTTCGTCTCAAAAATATCGCGGACCCGGTCGACCGGTATTTCGGCAATCGGTCCACCTTCGCCGATAGCCGCGTTCGCGACGAAAATGTCATAGTCGTACTCGTCTATCAGCTGCTGGTCCCGTTCATTCGTGATATCCAGTTTGATCACTTCGAGGGTGACACCTGCTGCTTCGGCTTCTTCCCGGAGACTCGTAATCTGGGCCATAATTTCAACGGCGGCAATGACGTGATGTCCTTTTTTAGCAAGACCGATAGCCGTACCTTTTCCAAGACCCGTACCGGCTCCGGTGATAAAAATCGTTTTACTCATAATATGATATTCCTCCTTAGGGAATGATTCTGCGTATAATCGGTGGTCTATTTTTCAAGAAATTGCACTTTATTATTGGAATAAAGGTGACAACTACATTTTGCCTTCCCGTCTTCATGGGAATCTAAACGGACAGAGGAACAGGGGAAAGAAGCAGAGCCGGTGGTATATCTTCATTTTCCGGACGTGATATGATAGACGATAGTGAGTGTCGGTGAAGTCATTTTTCAAATGCAGAAAATAAAGGAGAAACAGTATGTCTGAAACATTTTTCAACAGGATGAGTACAGAAACAGGAATAGAATTGAATGGGGCCCAGAAGCAGGCGGTCCTTCATACGGAAGGTCCTCTTCTTCTGCTGGCGTCACCGGGTTCCGGGAAGACGACTACGCTTAATATGAAGATCGCCTATCTGTTGTTCGAGAAGAAGGTGGCACCGGAAAGGATTATGGCAGTTACGTTCAGTAAAGCTTCCGCCCGCGATATGTCCCGGCGTTTCGACGACTATTTCTCCGGCTGGAGTAGTGTGAAAGTACCGTTTTCCACCATCCACAGTTTCGCCTACAAAGTAGTGCGGGAGTTCATGAGAAAAGAGAACATCCCCTACCAGTTGATTGAAGGGGGAGGGCAGAAAGGCCGGATGCCGGGCGGTCTCCCTCTTCAGAAAACGTTCATTTTGAAAAAAGTGTACGAAGATGTGAACGGGACGCAGGCGACTGAGGAGGAGATGGAGGATCTGATGAGTTACATCAGTCTCGTGAAGAACCGGATGCTTGAGGGGAGAGAACTGGAGCGGGTGCCGTGCCAGGCGAAAGCTGCCTCGGAAGTCTTCCAGGCGTACGAATCGTTCAAGCAGTCGGAAGCGGAGGTCACTCTTCTCGATTTCGACGATATGCTTACGTTCTGTCACGAAATACTGAGAGAAAACCCGGATGTCCTTTCTGTTTATCAGCAGCAGTTCGATTACGTCCTCACCGATGAAAGTCAGGACAATTCCATCGTTCAGCATGAAATCGTGGAGATGCTGGCGGCCCCTTCGAATAATCTCTGTCTCGTTGCGGATGACGATCAGTCGATTTTCGGGTGGCGCGGAGCGGAAGTCGATAAACTTCTTCGGTTTCAGGAGACGTATCCGGAAGCGACCGTCCTCACGATGACGGAGAATTACCGTTCCTCTGAAGAAATCGTCCACGTAGCCAACCGGTTCATTAAGCGGAATATCGATCGTTACGAAAAAGAGATGACTACCCCGAACGGATCCATGCAGGACGTGGAAATCCATGCTTTCCAGAATGACGAGAAACAGCTCGACTACGTAGTACAGCAGATACAGGAGAAAAGCAAAGAGGAGACGGCGGTGCTTTACCGCAATCACGCTTCCGTGATCCCGCTCGTCGATCAGCTGGACCGTGCCGGCATCGATTTCTACATGAAAGACTCGGAGGCTAAATTCTTCAGACACTGGATCGTCGAGGACGTTCTGAACTTTCTCCGTTTCTCCTATAACGACAGCAGAATCGATATTCTGGAAAGAATCCATACGAAATTCAATGCCTATATTTCGAAAAAACAGATGGACCTGTTGAAGGGAAGAAACACGAAGGGGTCTCTGTTCGATCAGCTGCTTCAGCTCGATATTCAGGAGTACCAGAAGAAATCGATTCCGAAAGCGAAACAGACCTTCCATGACATCAACAATATGAGGCCCGACGAGGCGATAGTGACGATCAGGGAGAAACTCGGCTATGACCGCGTGTTACGGAAGATGGTGGACAAGTTCGGGTTCCGGGCGGATCAGCTTTTCGGTACCCTCGATGTACTCATCCGTATTGCCGAGAGCTGTGATTCTCTGAAAGATTTCGCTTTCCGTCTGAAAGAACTCGAGGAGATTGTGAAGAACGCCCACGTGAGGGAGAGCTCCCTTACGCTTACGACGTTTCACAGTGCCAAGGGGCTTGAGTTCGATGCCGTTTATATGATCGATCTCGTCGACGGCATCATTCCCTCGAATGACGACATTGAGGATTACCGGGACGGGGAGAGAGAAGCGATGGAAGAAGCGGCACGCCTGTTTTACGTCGGGATGACCCGGGCCCGGGTCCGTCTCGAGCTGTTGACGTACCACTACCTAGGGAAAGAGCGGGTGAAGGAATCCACCTTTTTGCACAACGTGCGTACCATTGCGGGCTCTACGAAAAAAACGAATCACCGGGAAGTTGCGAGCCGTGTGGATACCTCGGCACTCGAAGGGTTGGACCCGGGAACGAAAGTGGTTCATCAGGCGTTCGGGCGGGGCACCGTCATGGAATATAAAGAAGGGCTTATCGTCATTCACTTTGAAGAAGCAGGGTATAAGGAACTGCTGCTTGAAACCTGCGTGGAACGCGGACTTCTATCTAAAGAAAAACAGGAAGCGTAGTGAGGTCACTTCGCTTCCTGTGCATAGGTTTCTTTCGGTTTCTCCTGTCTGTGAAGAACGGGAATCCGGTGCCCGAGCTTGAAGATGAGGATACCTGCCATAAGGATGGAGAGACCGAGAGCTTTCGTCCAGGTGAACGGAACCGGTTCGAAATGAAACAGCCCGAACGTATCGATGGTGGAAGCGACGGCAAGCTGAGAGACCATCGTGATCGATACCGTGTAGGCCGGCCCGAGAATAGCCATCCCCCGCATCAGGCAGTAGACGAGCGTCACCCCGAATACGCCGCTCAAAAGGAAAATCGGATTGATGCCGCTTAAAGCGAAAAGAGGAGTATCCTCGACAATCGTAAATACGATGAGCGAAGCGATGAGACCGAGCCCGAGAACGACGGTCGTCGATCCCCACGAGCCGATTTTACCGCTCATTCGGGTATTGAATATATTTTGTGTACTGATCATGGCACCGGCAAGAATGGAGAAAAATATACCTATCAAAAAAACAGCTCCTTATTCATAAATGTTTCCTTCTGCTTTTTGGCGAAGTAAATCGATATCAGTGATTTTGATGATGCCTCTATGTTTTTCAAGAATCCCTTCGTCTTCGAAGTCACGAAGCACCCTGTTCAGGTGGCGGTAACTGGTACCGATGACTTCCGCTGTCTCTTTCAACGTTTCCGGACGCATCTCTTCATGGAACAGTGATCCTTTTCCGTCATCGGTAAGGCTTAAGAGATAGCTCGCCAGACGCACGTCCGTATTATAAAGCATGTTAAGAGTGGAAGCGTGGGCTTCTGTGTAAAATTTGTGGGTGATGACTTCCAGGAGAAAGTGGAGAAAAGCTGTGTTTTCCTTTTCTTCCTGTCTGAGCCTGGCGAAGGGGATCTTCATAAGGTGCCCGTCTGTGACAGATTCTACCGTATGAAACACGTCCGTCCCTTTCACGTATTCGACATCTCCGATGACAGCCAGGGGATTTTTGAAGCGGAGTATGAGACCGTTCCCTTCCGCTGAGCTGGTGTGTATTTTTATTTTTCCATCGACGAGGAAATAAAGATGGTCGAGCGTATCATTCTTCTCCCACAGCACCTCTCCCTGCTTCATTTCGTACAGTTCCAGCGCATCAAAAGAAGCGGAGGAAAAAATGTTGTCGAAGTCGAATGCGGTTGCGTACTCCCGGAAAAGGGTAGGGTCGGACAGTTTTCTCACTATGGACACTCCTTTACAGTTTGAATAGAACGACGCCCGTAATCATTAAGGCGACACCGAGAAGCTGATACCCTTTCACCGCGATTTTCTTTTCTTCAAACCAGCCTTTCAGCTCCACGATGAAAGCCGTAAGCAGCTGCGCTACGAGAAGAATCGCTATAGCGGAGGCAGGACCGAGCTCGTTGAAAGCGTAAAGTTCCGAAAAAATGACGACTACTCCGAATGCCCCGCCGGTGATATAGAGAGGACGGATGGAGGGGAGCCGGCGTATATCCCCGTCCCTTGTGGTCAAATAGAAAATAAGAGCGATTGCGAAGCCTACGAGATGAACAATGACCGTTGTGTGCCAGCCGCTGATCACCTGATTCATACTGGAATTGAAAACTCCCTGCATCGTGATGCTTAAACCTGCGATGACTGCAAACAGAATACCTTTCATAAAACGTTCCTCCTTCTCATCTTATAACAGTAAATAACATTTTTCTATTATGATAAAGGACATATGTCCCTTTTTGATGAAAAAATAAAAATTCCCTCTTGTTAAATGAAAAAGGTTTGGTTATAATGATTATTGTCGGATTTTAACTACGGGGCATTAGCTCAGTTGGGAGAGCGCTTGTCTGGCAGACAAGAGGTCAGCGGTTCGAGTCCGCTATGCTCCACTATGTAACCCCTTGCTATGCAAGGGGTTTTTGTTATGGTGAGAAGTTTGGTAACGGCGAAAAGGTTCTCCTCATCTTCTTTTATTAATAAGGCGATAATCAAATAACGGAACCATAAAAATAAGCAGTCATTCCGATTTGGATTAGGCTGCTTATTTTTGTTTAATTTTTCCCCTGGGTGGTATAATAAGAACAAATGTTCCTGTTTTTTGAGAGGGGAGAGATAACTATGGAGGGAGTTCTTGAAAGAGGTCTTTCTAATAAACAAAAAGTTGAAATAGTCTATATAGATAGCGAAGGCAGGATAACCCAGCGGTTTGTTCGTATAACCGTTATAAGGGAAGACACCATTTTTGCGTATTGTTATTGGAGGAAGCAGGTTAGATCATTTAAACGGGAGAATATTCTTTCAGCGTACCCGGTTCAATCCCGTTATGCTTCACTTACATGAACCCTTCCCTTTAGAACAGGGGAGGGTTTTAAAGGCTGTAGAAAGAATAAGGACCCGGTTGACGGAGTATGGGAAGAGGAATATATTAAATGTAACTGATAGGTAGGCTTTTTCGTTGATCTGTATTCCATGAACGTGGAGGGATTGGATGAAGAAGATGTTACTCCTGCTGGTCTTTTTCGTATTCTCAGCCGGTGCTGCCGGCCATTATTCGCTGTTCGCAAGCATTATCGGCAAAGGATTTCTGCAGATTATTCTGCCTGCGGGCTTCGTGCTTTGGGTGAACAGAAAAGAGTACTGGTTCCACTACCTTATAAGGAAACTGGACCATTTTAACCGGAACACACTGCTCGTCCTTTTCCTGTTTTTTGGTACAGGTGTCCTGTTTGATTATGTATGGCTTCAGGAGTTTTCCATCCTGATTACGATGCCTGTATCCCTGCTTGTGTTCGGGACGGCTCTCTGTCTCTTCCGCATGTTCTTTGAGAAAGGATTCCGGCGTTTTCACCGCCTCACGTTCGCAAGGACTTCCGTATACCTTATCGTCCACATGACGATATGGGGGCTGTACACGATGGGTCTGGACGAGTACGGAGTGCCGGCGGAGGTGTCCGTATACGCGAGAGTTGTGCAGGTGCTTGGAGGTCTGATGCTTGTCTTCGTTTTTTTCCGTTGGGGAAAAAAGGATCACGAGGTGGATCCTCCGACCGTGGAAGGTATGGTAAGGAAATTGTATTAAAAAACAGGAAGCACCTGAAGATTCAGGTGCTTTTCGTCGTGACGATTGTTCCTGCGAACCGGTCCTGGGCAAGGCTCCTGCCCTCGTCTCTCGAAAAGTTCTTTCTGTCTCTCATGTAGGCAATGCTGCTTGCGAAATCCCGGTGAGCTATCCGTTTGAGGATTTGACCGGAAGTGAGAGGAGAGCCGTCTCCACTTTCAAGTCTCAGTTCCATCAGTTTATAGCCGAGCGTCTGTCCGCTGTACTTCAGTTGCCCGTACTCCATCCCCCAGGTAATGAGTGTCGGCAAAACGAGTGTGAGGAAAGCTTCGTTTTTCACTTTTTTTCTGAGAAGATTCTCTGCTGCAGCATTGATGATACCGGAGAACGCAATGTCGATAAGCACGGCGTACGTACGTTTTTTCGTGACAGGTTTCATTTTCATCTCTCCTTTTTTATTATCTGTACGCAGGGCTTACATGATAAGTTTCATTTCTGCAGTAAATTATCCTTTTCAAAGCATAACGGCAAGACGTTAAGGGTAACAGGGACTAAGGAAGGAGTTGAGAACGATGGAAGATATGAACAGAGGAATCATTACGGCTCTCGGTTCCATAGGTCTTGCACAGGCAGCAAAGATATGGACGTACTACAGAAAGACCGGGGAATGGGACGTGAAACAGGTGGCTGCGACCGGGGGGATGCCGAGTTCGCACTCGGCAGGAGTGGCTTCTATAGCTTCCTACATAGCTGCCAATAAAGGTTCACGGCACACAGAAACGGCTTTGGCCGTCGTTTTTGGAGTGATCGTTATGTATGACGCTCAGGGCATCCGCCGTCACACCGGTGAAATCACCAAACTTGTGAATGAACTGGAAGACAGTTTTTCCAAAATATCAAAGGATATCCCGAGCCTTGAATTCGTGGAAAGAGAGAAAGAACTGAAGGAACTTCTCGGTCATCAGCCCCTGGAAGTGCTGGGCGGTGCCATATTGGGAGGTATCCTGGGCGTATGGTCCGCTAAAATTGAGCATTAATGCGTAAAAAGCAGGAAGAAGAACGTGTATCCCGGTTCATCTTCCTGCTTTTTTTATCCCCAGATAATCCGCGACACATAAATAACGAACGTAACCGTCACCGCTGAACAGAGAGTGGACAAAAGAACGATCTGGGCCGCGAACTCGGGATAATTTTCGTATTCCTGGGCAATGACGGCACTGTTGACGGCGGTGGGCATTGCGGAAGCAATAAAGAGTGCCTGGGCTGTCACACCATTAAGCCCGAATACGTAAATCATACCAAGAGCGAGGAGCGGTCCCGCGAGAAGACGCAGGAACAGACTCGGATAAACGGAAGAGAAATTTGTCGTCCACTTAATTTTTGCCACCTGGGCCCCAAGCATGACGAGAGCAATCGCTATCATCGCATCGGCTATGTAGGTGGATGGTACCCAGAGAAAGGCAGGTACAGCAATATCTCCGGCATTAAGAAGAATGCCTGCAAGAAGAGCATAGAGGACGGGCATTTTGAAATATCCGGCCATCGCTCTCCATTTCCCGATGTGAATGGACTGCAGAGCGAAGATGCCGTAGGAAAAGGTGATTACGTTCTGCATCGTCAGAACGACGACCTGAATCGACATGGCGAATGGATCTCCTTTGAAAACGAGGTCATTCACCGGCACGCCGTAATTGCCGGAGTTGAAGAAGATGACGCTGTTGGATACTGTCGTCGCCCTCGCTCCGTCCATCCCCTGCAGTCGGGTGAATACTCTCGTAATGACAAAAAGCAGCAATACGTACAGGCCGATGAAGCCGATGACGCCAAGAAATTTCCCCGGGGCGAATTCCGTTTCATATAATTTTACGAATATGAAACCCGGAACGAGAAAGTATATATTCAATTTTGCCAACGTGTTCAAATCCAGATCGAATTTTTTCTCAAGTATAAAACCGATTCCCATGATAATGAAGACAGGGAGGAGAATGTCCAGAAGAATCGTCAGCAGTTCTGCCATAGAATCCCCTCCTTACAGATGTTTCAACAGTAATTCCATTTCTTCTTTCACTTTCTTCCAGGCTCTCGTGGAGGGGTCCATAAACATAAAGTGTTCCGTATCCGTAAGCCTGATATATTTAACAGGGTCCCCGATGTTCTCCGCCCATTCGTAATAATCATCACTCATACCGACGGGAACGTTCACATCGAGGGAGCCGTGAAAGAGAATGTGCGCAGTGGAAAGAGGAAGGAGCTCTTTCGGAGACCCGTCCCTGTAGCGATCCGGTACTTCCGAAGGACTTCCCCCCATAAGTTCCGCAGTCGGATTGTCCGCAGGTTTCGCGAGTTCCTGGTCACGGAAAGCGTGGATCATATGCATCATGGAAAGATCGCTGATGCCGGCAAGGCTGACCACGGCTCCCGGTTCCAGAAAGGTTTCTTTGAAAAGATCGCTCGTGTCGGGAAGTCTGTGCCGGCCTGCAAGCCAGAGGGCGAAATGGCCCCCGGCTGAGTGACCGAGTGTGACGACGCGATCCAGATCCAGACGATACTCGTGTTCAATGTGGATCAGATGGTCCGTAGCATCCGCCACATCCCGGAAACTTCCGGGCCACCCTCCTCCATTCTGACCGATTCTATTGTACTCGATATTCCAAGTGGCCCAGCCGGCAGCAGTCAGGTCCATCGCTATTTCCCGGGTGAGGTCGAGATCGAAATCCGCCTTCCAGAACCCCCCGTGTATAAGGACGACCACCGGATGAGGGGCAGGTGTTTCCGGGAGCATGAGCTCCCCGTACTGGTATATATCTTCTCCGTAGTAAATTCTTTGCATGTTTTTCACCTCTCTTTAGAAATACTACACTTCTTCAGCCGTTTAGAAAACTCATCTGACAGAGAAACTTGCATCTCTTTTCCCGCTCAGATATGAACACTTATAACTGCGCGGTATTTCCGGTTGAAAAAGCCGGGCTTTTCCGGTTTAATAAGACCTCATTAAGTGAAAAATCAAGGGGAAGGAGTGATATATGTGTGGTGGAGACACCCGTATTTCAAATACATTACGGCTTTAATTTTATTATTGATTACCATTTATTTTATGCAGCTTTTAAATATATTCAGTCCATTTCTTACGTTATTCCAGACGCTGTTTTATCCGATACTGATCGCCGGTTTTCTTTTTTATCTTACCAGACCGGTAGTGGAATGGCTGTCGAGGAAATTATCGATACCGCTTCTCGCCTCTATTCTTATTCTGTTTGCAACAGTCGGAGGGTTGATTGCAGCGGGCGTTCGTCTGCTTGCATCCACTATTGAGGAACAGGCGAAGAATATCTCGAAGCTGCCGGATCAGCTGAGCAAGACTGCGGAAGAAGCAAGGAAGGGTCTTGAAGGTAAAGACATGGGAATGCTTTCTACAAGTTCCCTGAAACAGCAGGTCAGTAAATACGCCAGCAGTCTTGGACAGGATATAGGTGAACATTTTGCTGAAACGTTTTCAACAGTAGCAGGAGCAGCGACTGTGATTATCATTATTCCTTTTGTACTGTTTTTCTTTCTGAAAGACGGAAGGAAGCTGGTCCCATTTCTCACCAGTCCTTTTTCCGGGGAAAAGAGGGAAGAAGCGACCAGATTGTTCCGGAGACTCGACGAGACTGTGGCTGCGTATATTATCGGTCAGGCGACCGTCGCCTTCGTGGATGGTGTCCTTATGTATATCAGTTACCTGATCATTGGTCTTGATTACGCTCTCATTCTCGGTCTGTTTGTGGTCGTAACAGCTATTATACCGTTCTTCGGACCGATACTGGGAGTAATACCGGCGATTGTTGTGGCACTGACCCAGGCTCCGGTGATGGTCATTTACGTAATTGTAGCACTAATAGTTGTACAGCAGCTGGAAGGAAATATCGTAGCTCCGGTGGTTCTTGGAGAACGTCTGCATATCCACCCGCTGACAATCATCTTTCTGCTTATCGTAGCCGCTCCGCTCGGAGGATTCATAGGAATGGTTATCGCTGTACCGCTCTATTCCGTGATCAAGGTGCTGCTTTATAACTTCTACAGATATTTCCGGATGTATCAGGAATCGAAAAGCTGATCCGTCTGAAAGAAGGGGGAGGAATGTATGATTCACTATTTGCAGGAGCCTCTGCTTCTTGAAAACAGAGGAGTTACCATAAGAAACCGTTTTATGAAATCGGCGATGAGTGAAGGTATGGCTTCCCGGTCGAACACCCCTGCGGAAGATCTAATAAGACTGTATAAACGCTGGTCTGAAGGGGGTGCCGGCCTTATAGTCTCGGGAAACGTGATGGTTACACGCGATGCGCTCGGGGAACCGGGGAATGTGGTGCTGGAAGATTCAGGGAGTATGGACGTTTTCCGCCGCTGGGCAAAAGCCGGGAAAAAAGAAGGGAACGAGTTCTGGATGCAGATTAATCATCCCGGGAAACAGGTAGTGAGGGGGCTTGTGAAAGAAGGACAGGCTCCATCTGCTGTTCCGTTTCCGGCGGGTTTCCAGAAATTTTTCGCCCCGTCACGGGCATTGACTAAAGCAGGTATCGAAGAAATTATCTATCGTTTTAAAAGAACAGCAGCTCTGGCGAAGGAAGCGGGATTCACCGGAGTACAGATTCATGCTGCTCATGGTTATCTCATCAGTCAGTTCCTCTCGCCGAGACATAATATCAGGGAGGACGAATGGGGAGGGTCCATCGAGAACCGCTCCCGTTTCTTAAAAGAGATTTATCGCGCCGTGCGGGCGGAAGTCGGTGAGGATTACCCGATTGGAGTGAAAATCAATAGTGCCGACTTCATGAAGGACGGGTTTACAGAGGAAGAGTCTCTTTACGTAATCCGGACTCTTGAAGACCTGGGTGTAGACCTCGTTGAAATTTCCGGAGGCACATATGAGAAGGCGGTAATGACAGGGAAACAGTCGGAAAAATCGAAGCGTGAAGCCTACTTTCTGGAATACGCTGATACCTTGAAGAATCAGACCAGCCTTCCGGTAGCAGTGACCGGCGGCTTTCGTACGAAGGAGGGAATGATCGAAGCAGTTCGTTCGGGCTCTGCCGATATGATCGGTCTGGCCCGTCCCCTTGCGGTCGATCCGGATATCCCGCGTAAAATTTTACACGGGGAGATGGATGACATTATGATCCCCTCCATTAAGACCGGAATTCCCCCGGTAGACAAAGCCGGAATGATGGAAGTGATGTGGTACAGTCAGCAGCTGCACAGGATGGGGAAAGGGAAAGCGACGAAGCCGCGCTTCTCCCCGAAACTGTCCATGCTTCTTGCGCTCTGGGAAAACGGTACGGGAGTTTTTCAAAAACGGAGAGCATGATAGGGAAGGGAGAGGAAGCTCACGATGAAACATACGATTGAACCGCTTGGAGACCAGTCCCTGTTCATTACTTTAGGAGATGAAATCGATCCTGACACGCATGAGTCCGTGCAGGCAGTCGCAGCCCGGCTGGAGAAAGATGAGTGGTCCTGGCTATCTGAAATCGTACCTTCTTATACCGGACTGGCCGTCTATTATGATGCCCTGGCATTTTACCCTGAGTATTCTTCCCCTTATGAACAGGTGGCGGAGGTGCTGAAGAAGGTCGTGGACACGACGGAGCCACGGGAAAAGAGCGAACATCGCACCGTGGAGATCCCTGTCTGTTACGGAGGCGAATTCGGTCCGGATCTTTCTGTGGTAGCCGGGGAGAATGGGCTGACGGAAGAGGAAGTTATAAAGCGTCACTCCGAAAACGAGTATCTGGTATACATGCTTGGATTCGCTCCCGGGTTTCCTTTTCTCGGAGGGATGGACGAACGGATTGCAACTTCCCGTAAAGATTCTCCGAGAACCAGCTTGCCGGCTGGTTCGGTCGGGATAGCCGGTTCGCAGACCGGGGTGTACCCGGTAGTGTCTCCCGGAGGATGGCAGCTTATCGGCAGAACCCCTTTTAAGCTGTTCAGTCCGGACGAAAACCCTCCCTCCTACGTTCAACCGGGGGACCGGGTGAAATTTTACCCTGTTTCTTCTGAAGAATATAACCGTCTGGAGGGAGAAGAATGATACAGGTGCAGAAAGCGGGTCTTTTGACGACAATACAGGACGCAGGCCGTAGAGGCTATCAGAAATACGGGGCAAGTCCGGGAGGCGCGGCGGACACATTCGCTTACCGGTTGGCCAATATTGCGGTTGGAAACGAGGCCGGCGCAGCTGTACTGGAGATGACTCTTCAGGGAGACGTGTTACTGTTTGAGGAACCGGCCGTCATATCCATCGCCGGAGCGGATATGAAACCGGAAATAAACGGAAAACGTGTACCGATGTGGCGACCGGTATATATAGATAAAGGGGAAATCCTCAATTTTTCCAATGCTGCCAGGGGAATCCGGACGTATGTAGCGATAGCGGGAGGTTTTGTCGGAGAGGATTTTCTCGGCAGCTTCTCTACCTATCTGAGTATGAACGCCGGAGGGCATAAAGGCAGGAAACTCGAAAAAGGAGACGTGCTTTCGGTAAATGACCCCAATTATCTGAACGAAGAGGTGAAGGACTGTCTGAGTCGGTCCTCCAGAGAGAAAGGGTTTACTTACCCGGCCTGGAGAGTCCCCGGGCCCGGGCATTTTCGGGAAGGTAGTCCCGGAGAACTGCGTGCATTCCCGGGGAGGCACTATGAATTGTTTGCTTCCGGAAGTAAAGAAGCGTTTGAAACAGAAAAGTACAAAGCCGGGAGCAAATCCGATCGGATGGGTGTGAGGCTGGACGGAGTGACTCTGTCGCTCCGGGAATCACAGGACATTCTGTCGGAACCGGTGACATTCGGAACCGTTCAGGTGCCGTCGAACGGTGAACCGATCATTCTGCTGGCCGACCGGCAGACGACGGGCGGCTATCCGAAAATAGCCCAGATCATCAGTGTTGACTGTGCGAAGGCAGCACAGCTGCGTCCGGGAGAGACTATCGGTTTCCGTATGGTCACTCACCCGGAGGCTGAGCAACTGTTATTGACTGTCGAAAACCGGCTGTACCGGTGTGAACAATCCGTCAAACGAAAAATAATGGAGGGATAACAGAATGGCTATCGATTTGAATTGCGATATGGGCGAAGGGTTCGGAGTGTATAATAAAGGGAGAGACCGGGAAGTGCTGGATCACGTGACCTCGGCCAACATAGCCTGCGGGTTTCACGCCGGAGATTCCCGTTTAATGAAAGAAACGGTACGTATGGCTGCAGAAAAAAATGTGGCTGTCGGAGCCCACCCGGGTCTTCCGGACCTGGCCGGGTTCGGAAGAAGGAAGATGGATATAACTCCCGAGGACGCTTATGATTTCGTGTTATACCAGACGGGAGCACTGCAGGCATTCGCAGAAGCTGAAGGCACGCGTCTTCAGCACGTGAAGCCTCACGGGGCTCTTTATAATACGGCCGCCAAAGACGCGGAACTGGCACAGGCGATAGCGGAAGCTGTGCGGGACGCCGGCGGTATGATGCTTTACGGTCTCGCCGGGAGTGAGCTGTTAAAAGCCGGGAAGAATGCCGGGCTTACCGTAGTGAGTGAAGTGTTTGCGGATCGCCTGTATCAGCCTGACGGCACGCTTACCCCGCGAAAAGAAAAGGGTGCAGTAATTACGGATAGAGAACAGGCTCTAGAACAGGTCCGTGATATGGTGCTCCATCAAAGGGTAAAAACCGGGGAAGGAACGACTATCGATATACAGGCGGATTCTGTATGTGTGCACGGCGACAACAGCGAAGCGGTGGATTTCACCCGCTCCATCCGTAAGTTTCTGGAGGATAACGACATAAGTATGAAAGCTCCTGACGTATAACAGGACGAGGACCGGCCGTTTATTTTAAACAGTGAACGGCCGGCCTTTAGTTAAAAGCAAAAGTACAATAAGTGTAAGAGGAGAGAACGATGGAGTACATAAAAGTATTTACGGACGCGTATGAATACAAAGAAATAATGGACAGAGAAAAGGCTCACGCTTCCGGGGAGTGGCATGAAGTTTTTCACTGCTGGCTTTTAAGTTACTGCGAAGGTGATATCTATGTATACGTTCAATGGAGAAGCCCATCAAAAAAGGATTACCCCGGTCTTTATGACATCACGGCAGCGGGACATCTGGAAGCGGAAGAGTCTGTGTCGGACGGCGTAAGGGAAGTGAAGGAAGAAATAGGTCTTGATATCCCTTATGAAAACCTGGAAAAAATAGCGGTACTCGATACGTGGATCGGAATCGACCGGGAATTCGCTCATGAACATGTTTATGTCTGCAGTCATTCTCTCTCCCAGTTCTCCCTGCAGAAGGAAGAGGTCAAGGAAATGGACCGGATACGCTGGGAGGATTTCAAAGCTCTGTTTCAGGGGCATAAGGGTGAAGTGAATTCAGCGAGAGGGCGGGTATTGAAAGAAAACGACTTTGTACCTCACGGCAACGCGTATTACCCGAGACTCATTCATGCCGTCGAAAAATTTCTGGAAACTGAAGGATGAAGAATATGTACAGTGTGCCGCCCGTGAACCGGGGGACACACTTATTTTTTAACGCGGAATGTTCAGCACCTGTCCCGGATAAATGATATACGGCGAAGAGATGGAGTTGGCGGAGGCAAGAGCGGACACAGTGACACGGTTGTTCAGGGCGATCCGGTACATGGTATCCCCCGACTTGACTGTATGCGTTTTGGATACTTGAGCGGTACCCGGGATTTTCAGTACCTGACCGGTGCGGATATAAGCCGGGTTGGAGATGTTGTTGTGAGAAGCAAGGTTTGACACCGACACGTTATATCTTCTCGCAATACTGTAAAGCGTGTCGCCACGTTTTATCGTATAGGAAGTCTGAGAGGCAGGCGGGTCCACAGTTCCGTTTCCGGAACCGGAGAGATGCAGAACCTGACCGATACGAAGCATACGTGCATCCGAAATGTTATTGTTTTTCATCAGAGCATCCACAGTGGTCCCGTATCTTCTGGCCAGAGAGTAGAGCGTGTCTCCTGCCTGCACGCGGTGGGTGGAAGCTGTCGTCGTGCCGAGCAGTTGCGAGACCGTCGTGAAACTGTATCCCTTCTGTTTTAAAGCAGGGATGGCGCGGGAAATAGCTTTCGTCGTTCCGGAAGCCCCGGCACCCGTATGCATGAGAATGATAGAACCGGGCTGGACATTCGACATAATACGGTCGTATATCCGGGAAGAAGAGTAGCCTTTCCAGTCCAAAGTGTCGATATCCCAGTGGATAGTATGGGTATACCCGGCATTGCCAACAGTGTTCAGAACCCGGCTGTTAACGGCTCCGAACGGGGCCCGAAAAATAGGAGAAAGAGACTGGCCGGTGATGGATTCAACAGCACTTTCCGTACGGGAAAGTTCATTTCTCATCTGAGAAGAAGAAATAGTAGTGAAGTCGGGATGGGAGTAGGAATGGTTGGCAATTTCATGACCGGCACGCGTGATACTCCGTATGGAGGAGGGGTGATTTTTCGCTCCGGAACCGGTCAAAAAGAAGGTAGCGGTGACGTTCTCCCTGTCCAGAACATTGAGAATGGAAGAGATATTGGTACCGTCCGAACCGTCGTCGAAAGTGAGAGCTACAGTTTTCGAGGAAGTGTTCCCTTTCATAGTGAACACGGAACTTGCAGCAGAGGCAGTGGAGAAAGAACCGAAAACGAGCAGCACAGTCATGAAGATCATGGTCACTATCCGGCTCATTACAGTCACCTCACTATAGATTTGTAATTCTATTATACTCCTTTTCGCAGAAGATTACCTGTTTAAAGCGCCGGGAATGTTTTACTAATAAGTAAAAAAAGAACAAAAAGAGGGAAATTTCTGATATAATCGTCAAATGATAACGCATACATAGAAATAGGAGGACAATATATGATATCAGCAACGTGGAACTGGCTGTGGGAAAAGCACGACCAGGCCAAGGAACTTCTCAGTTTTTTCGTTAAGCCGAATAACAGTGGCACCTCCACCGGGAAAGCGACCGATTCAGAACGAAGTGCAAGGCCGGATGACGATAATGGGGGTCCAAGTTACTCAAAGGTTCAATGGATTGGTCTGATCATCGGCCCGCTTTTGTTTGTACTTACACTTTTGTTTTTCCAGCCTGAAGGCATGTCGGATGACGCCCAGGCGGTACTCGCAAGTACGCTCTGGGTAGCGAGCTGGTGGATGACGGAAGCGGCTCCCATACCGCTTACTTCTCTCCTTCCAATCATTCTGTTTCCGCTTACCGGAGGTCTCGGGATGGACGAGACGGCGTCTTCCTACGGGGACGATACGATCTTTTTATTCATGGGAGGGTTCATGATAGCTCTCGCCATGGAAAAATGGAACTTACACAAGCGGATCGCTCTAAGTATTATTCTCGTAATAGGAACAAATACGGAGCGGATTATACTCGGGTTTATGGTAGCCACAGGCTTTCTGTCCATGTGGATTTCCAATACGGCGACCGCCATGATGATGGTGCCGATAGGTCTCGCTATCATTTACCAGGTATCGGAACAGTTGAAAGACGATGACTCCATCGATACATCGAAGGAGAACTTCGGGTTCGGGAAAGCACTTATGCTCGGTATTGCCTACTCCGCTTCGATCGGGGGAGTGAGTACTCTCATCGGGACGCCTCCGAACACAGCTTTCGCTGCTATTGCCGGCGATTTATACGGCGTGGAAATATCCTTCGCACGCTGGATGCTGTTCGGTGTGCCGGTAGCGTGGACCTTCCTTTTCATTGCGTGGTTTTACCTGATTAAAGTAGCCTACCCGCTGAAGCTGAAAACATTACCGGGAGGCCGGGATGTTATTAAGAAAGAGAAAGATGCGATAGGAAGAGCGGGCTTTGAGGAGAAAGTGATCCTAGTCGTATTCATACTGGCTGCTTTCTCCTGGATCACCCGTTCCTTCCTGCTGCAGGAGTTCGTGAACGAAAACATAAATGATGCTGTCATTGCCCTTACTGCTTCCGTCATTCTGTTCCTCATTCCCGCGAAGAACGAAAAGGGAGGAAGGATTTTGGACTGGGACACTGCAGTGAAACTGCCGTGGGGCATTCTGCTTCTGTTCGGCGGAGGACTGGCTATCGCCGGAGGATTCAGTGCATCGGGCCTCTCCGAGTGGCTCGGGAATCAGCTTACTATACTTGAAGGCGTCAATCTGTTCGTCGTCCTGCTGGCCGTGACGGTGATGGTGATCTTCCTTACCGAAATCACTTCGAATACGGCGACGGCGAATATGATGTATCCGATCATGGCGTCACTTGCGGTAGCGCTCGGGGTGCACCCTTATGCTGTTATGATCGCTGCCGGCGTAGCTTCCTCTTCGGCATTTATGCTGCCGGTGGCTACTCCTCCGAACGCCGTCGTATTCGGTTCCGGATATCTCCGCATACCGGACATGGCCAAAGCCGGTATCGCTTTGAACTTTGTAGGGGTCATTATCGTAACCCTCGCCGTTTATTTCTGGCTTCCTGTGGCATGGGGCATCGATTTGACCGAAGTACCGGAAATGCTCAAGAATCCAAATTAAATAACGATGATGTAAATAAAGAAGAAGCATGGAGTGTACGCTCTATGCTTCTTCTTTTTGTCATGCCGCTAATTTCCGATCTTTACCGTGCTTCGTACGATAACGATATAGATGAGCGGAAGGAGGGCGAGAAAAATCATCAGTCCCGGCCACCCCTGTGAATTGTAAAGGGGGCCGAGCATTGAACTTCCGGTCACGACGCCTATATAGTAAGAAACAAGATAAAGGCTGGAGGCACTGCCCTTGTGATGTGTGACGAGATCCCCGATAGAGGAGGCGGTCAGGGAGTGTGCGGTAAAGAACCCAAGGCAGAGAAGGGCAAGGCCTATAGAAATAATCCATACAGCGTCGAAAAGCATAAGGGAAATACCGATACAGAGTACAAGAATCCCGGTGAGCCGCACGCTGCTCAGAGGAAAATGTCCGGCGAGCCATCCAGCTAGAGGCGAGCCGACAACACCAAGACCATAAGCGAAATAAAACAGAGAAATACTTGCAAGCGACAGGAAAAATGGGGCTTCCTGCAGATGGAACGGTAGGTAAGTCCATACCCCGGTGAAACTCGTCTGAAAAATGATTCCAAGACCAAAAATAAGGAGCAGCCGAGGGTTTCTCAGATGATAAGAGAAACCATGCAGATCGTGGCGGAAAGAAAGCTCGCTTGATTCAAAGAAACGGGAGGTGGGGAGAAGACGGAGCATTAGCAGAAACATAACCGTACCAAGGCCCCCGAGCATATAAAAATACGTGTGCCAGGAAAAGAAATCGGTCATCGTTCCTGCCATCACCCGTCCGACCATCCCTCCGAGGGCGTTGCTCGATATGTAAAGAGCGGTGGCTACGTGAACACTGCCGCTGTCGATTTCTTCGTGCAGATAGGCAAGAGCGGCGGCCGGGAGTCCGGCGAGAGCCACCCCCTGAATAAACCGCAGACAGATGAGCAGAAAAAAAGAATCTGTCCATGGAATAATCAGAAAAGGAATAGTCGCACCGGCAACGGAGGCTTTTATGAACGACGTCCGCCCGTGCCGGTCCGAAAAGAAACCGAGAACGATCAGTCCTACAATCAGCCCGGTGATTGTCAGGGAAAGTGACAGACTGGCTGCCGAGATACTTATATTGAATTCTTCCACATAGACGGGAAACAGCGGCTGGACGGCATACATACTTGCAAAAATAAAAAAGGATGCAAGAGTGAGGCTCAGTGTTATCTGCCAAAAACTCTTGTCCTTGGGTGTATAGGGTTGCTGCAGAGACAACGTCATCCCTCCCTTCTCGTTAAGATTCTTCGACGTATCGGTTTCTTCCCGCTTCCATACCAAAAAGAATGACTCCTGCAGAAACGAGCAGAAGAGTGAGTACAGGCAGCATCCAGCTGCTGCTCAGATCATAGAGAAGGCCGATGAGCATCGGTCCGGCTGCTGCAAGCGTATAACCGAAAGCCTGCGCCATGCCGGACAGTGCTGCCGCCTGCCGGGCCGACTTCGTTCTCATGCCAAGAAAAGCGAGAGCGAGAGCAAAATTGCCGCTCAGGGCGATACCGATGCATATAATACTTACCATCAACAGAGCAAAAGAGTTACCGATCCACAAAATAAAATAACCGGCGAGAGAAAAAGTGCCGAGGATAAGCACCATTTTCCGCTGGTCGTTGAATTTCTCGGCTATAACCGGAACGATGAAGCTCGCAGGTAGTCCGATGAAAAGGGCGGCAGAAGTCATCCATCCTGCAGTTGCTATGCTGACGCCCCCGGCATTCAGAATTTCGGGAAGCCAAGCTACCGTGACGTAGAAGAGAAACGACTGCAGTCCCATGAATGATGCGATTTTCCATGCCAGCGGGGACGTCCACACATTGGTCTGGTCGAGTTCGAAATATTCCCCGTTACGTGGGGTGTTACGTTCTTTCACAATCAGATAAATCCACAGGACCATTGCCAGAAAAGCGGGTACGGCCCAGATCGCCAGGGCATTCGTCCACCCCCACCCGAGTCCTGTAGCTACGGGAATGCTTACGCCTGAAGCCACCGAGGCAAATACTCCCATTGTTGTAACGTAGACTCCGGTCATGAGAGCGACTCTGTCAGGAAATTTCTCTTTCACTATTCCCGGCAGCAGAACGTTACAGACGGCGATACCGATACCTGCAAGCAGAGTACCTGCGAACAAAACAGCCGTATTCGGAATCAGCCGTACAGCAACCCCTGCGAATATCAGAAATGTTCCGGCGACCAGTACGATTTCATTTGTGAATCTGGCGCTGATTCTCGGGGTGACCGGGGAAGTGAAAGCGAAAGCGACAAGAGGTAACGTCGTTAAAAGGCCCGCGCTCCAGTTGGCAAGACTCAGATCTTCCCTGATAAGACCAATCACGGGGCCGACTGAAGTGATGGCCGGCCGCAGGTTAAACGACACGAGTACAATACCGAGGATGAGCAGGGCAGTATAGAATTTACGGTTGTTCATTATGTATCCTTCTTTCCATTGATTTACTTTACTATAGCATGAAGATTCCTCTGTTGCCTATGAGCCGGAATCGTTAATTCGTTGTTTCTGCCATATTTTTAACAGAGGAAAAGGGGATAGGCTGCTGTTTGAAAAATTATGTAAGAATGTTTAGAAAAATCAGTAATATAGATTGAAGCTCTTCAGGAAAGGTAGTATAATTAAATCCATATTGAAAACGAATACATAAAGATGCGGAAGATGATTAAAGGGGGAAGGCTGATGAACGGGATTTGGCTTGCGGTTTTCGGTATTATTGTCCTGGCACTTGGTTATCGGTATTATTCTAAATTCTTGGCAGAAAAGATTTACAAACTTGACCCGAACTACACGACACCGGCTCATAAATATAAAGACGGTGTGGACTTCGTTCCGACGAATAAGTGGGTTTTATGGGGACATCACTTCACGTCTGTTGCGGGAGCTGCTCCGATTCTCGGCCCTGCTATCGCTGTGTACTGGGGATGGCTTCCGGCTCTTTTGTGGGTGCTTCTCGGTACCGTTTTTGCGGCAGGTGTCCATGACTTCGGTACACTCGTTCTGTCTGTACGGCATAAAGGGCAGTCAGTAGGGACGCTCGCGAATACGCTGATCGGTCAACGCGCCAAAATACTGTTTTTATTCATTATTCTTATCCTGGTGCTCATGGTCAACGCTGTATTCGCCTGGGTTATAGCAAACCTGTTCATCACAAATCCGTCCGCGGTGCTGTCTGTATTCATCCAGATACCGCTGGCCATATGGATTGGTTATACGGTATACAAAAAGCAGGGAAGTATGCTTCTGCCGTCTCTGGCAGCTCTTGCGGTTATGTATCTGACGGCCATCGTCGCCAGTTATGTTCCGGCTCTGCAGATTGACCTGGTCAGCTATTTCGGCGGGGAAGGCAGCACTTCTCTTTTCGGAGCTTCGGCTACATCTATGGCTTTCTTCGTCTGGATCATTATCCTGATGGTTTATGTGTATATAGCTTCGACGATGCCGGTATGGAAACTTCTGCAGCCGAGGGATTTTATCAACTCCCATCAGCTGGTTGTCGGACTTGCCATCCTTTATCTGGGTCTTCTGTTTTCGAACCCGGAAGTCACTGCGCCGGTAAATAACGGAACGGCAGATACATCCTGGTTCCCTTTGCTGTTTATAACCATCGCCTGCGGGGCGATTTCCGGCTTCCACGGTCTTGTGTCTTCCGGCACCTCATCCAAGCAGCTGGATAAAGAAACGGATGCCCGGTTCGTCGGATATCTTGGTGCTGTAGGGGAAGGGGCGCTCGCTTTGATTTCCATCATAGCCGTAGTAACTTTCTTTCCTACAGCGGGGGATTTCACAAACACGTACAGCGGCTTTGCGGAAGCAAGCGGAGCGGGTCTCGGGGTTTTCGTTCAGGGCGCAGCCCAGCTGGCGACCGGACTTGGCATCCCTGCCCAGGCTGCAGCTACCATCGTATCGGTAATCGTTGTAAGCTTTGCGGCTACGACACTCGATTCATCGGTGCGTCTGATGCGTTATATCATCTCCGAACTGGGTACGGAATATAATGTTCCGGCGCTGACAAAGACTCATGTTGCTACTACAGTCGCTGTCGTTTCCAGTGCTGCTCTTACACTTATTCCGGAAGGTCCGAAAGGTTTCGGTTCCGGAGGATATCTGTTATGGCCGCTGTTCGGTACGTCGAACCAGCTGCTTGCCGGTATCAGTCTGTTACTTATTTCCGTATGGCTGAAGCGGCTCGGCCGAAATTACTGGCCGGCGATGATTCCGATGATTTTCCTGATGTTCATGACCCTCTGGGCCATGATTTCTCAGGTACTCACCGACTGGGCACCGTGGGTGGAAGGATCTGACTGGCTTCTGTTTACGTTCGGCGCTCTTATTATGGTATTCGCCATATGGATAACGATTACTGCCATCTCTGTTCTGATGAAAGAAGATGGAGGTAAAGTCGAAAAAAGTAACTGATCGATAACAGAAAGAAGGGGAGCACAATACTTTTGTGACTCCTCTTTGATTTGCAAGTGATGATACAAAGGTGTGGACCAAAGAATCAGGGAATGATGTCGATATGCACGAAACTCTGCTAGTCAAAGAAAGGAGAATTTTATGCCTGATCGTAAATCGATGATCAAACGTCTCGTGGATTACTACGAAGAAGTGCTCAGTATGCCGCATCGAACGGAAATAGCCCGGGAATTAAGGGACGAGGATGATCTTTTCCTGCTGCTTCTGTATTCCGATATGCTTGGTATACCGAACCCGGCGTTCTACTATACTCTGGAACTGTACCCGTATATTATTGATAAGTATCACGACTGGCATTTACGGATGGGAATGGAAAAATCCCCCCTTGAGGGAATACGCTGCTGCTGAAGGAGAATGATGTATGAAAGAGAAAATTGTATTTATCGGTGGAAAAGGCGGAGTCGGGAAGTCGACGACGAGTGCGGCTCTTGCTTTGGTGAGAGCGGAAGAGGGAAAGAAAACACTTATCGTATCCACCGATCCTGCCCACAACCTCGGAGATATTTTCCATACGAAGCTTAATCACGAGAAGAAGAAACTGACCGACAACCTGTGGGGGATGGAGGTGGATGCCCATGAAGAATCCGCCCGCTATATCGAAGGGGTCAAGAAAAATCTGGAAGGTCTTGTGAAATCAAAGATGGTCGAAGAAGTGCACAGACAAATTGACATGGCGAGTGCCTCGCCTGGTGCAGAAGAAGCGGCTCTCTTCGACCGGATTACGGCAATTATCCTGGAGGAGAACGAACAATTCGATCATATCATTTTTGATACAGCGCCGACCGGCCATACCCTTCGGCTGCTGACACTCCCTGAAATGATGACTGTCTGGATTGACGGGATGCTTGAGAAGCGTAAAAAAACGAACGATAATTATACACAGTTGCTCAATGACGGCGAACCTGTCGAAGATCCTATTTATGATGTCCTCCAGGAACGGCGGGAGAAATTTGAAGCTGTACGGGAAATCGTTCTCGATGAGGAGAAAACGAACTTTGTATTCGTTATGATTCCCGAACGCCTCTCTATCCTTGAAACCGAACAGGCCATTAAACAGTTGCATCAGCACCGTTTCCACATCCGGGATATTTTCGTGAATAAAGTGTTGCCGGATTACGCTGACGGCACTTTTCTTCAAAAACGCCGGGAAGTGGAAAAAGAACATCTGAAAGAACTCCGGAAGACTTTTCGGGACCAGCACCTTGTCGAGATCCCGCTTTATGAAGAAGACATCGCCACGCTTGCGCAGTTGAAAGACTTCAGTGATCACCTGCGTCACTCGATGACCGACAGTAAATATTAAGTCGGATATTTGCGCATGAGTTCACTCCAGGTCGGAGGAGTGAAACCGTTTCTTCCGGTCACCGGTTCCGCTTTCTGCAGGGAACGGAATATAGCTTCTTCTACAGCTTCTCCGACAGCACGGAATGGCCCGTCCAGCAGATAATCGGGGAGAGGGGGGTGATCCTTCGCAGTCGTAAAGCCGATGACCACGTCCCCGCTTCCGTTGCCGATAAAGGAACCTGTCCGGGAGAGTCCGGTGACGGATCGTTTCAGTATGCGCGTAAGTTGTCTGTGGGTAACAGGAAGGTCCGTTGCGACGATTATCATAATGGAGCCTTTATCCTCATGGGGTTCGGCTTTTACTTTGTCGGCCCAATACTTCCCGATCTGTTTCCCGTGGAACGTCAAATCGCTCATTACTCCGAAGTTTGTCAGAACGAGAACTCCGAGAGTGTAGGTGACCTTGTCGACTGAGATGAGACGGGAGGAAGAGCCGATACCTCCTTTCATGGAGTAGCACAGCATCCCGCGCCCGGCCCCGACGGATCCTTCCCGGAACTCTCTGCCGGCTGCGCGGATTGCTCTTCGGGCGTGTTCGGAATCGATGCTTCTTTTTCTGATATCATTCAGAAACATATCGTTGCACTCCCCGACCACAGGGTTGACTGTTCCTGATGTTCTCCCGATTTCTTCATTCTCTTCCAGAGCATGGTCCAAAAGAGCATTCAAACAACTTCCGACTCCCAATGTATTGGTTAGCAGAAGGGGTGTCTCAAGTTCTCCAAGCTCCTCCAGCTGCATCATTCCGGACGTTTTCCCGTAGCCGTTTATTACGTGAGAAGCAGCAGTGACTTTTTCCCGGAATACATTACCTCCATGCGGGAGTACAGCTGTAACTCCGGTCTGCACAGATCCTTCGCTCAATGTTTCATGTCCTACGAGAACACCCTCTACATCCGTTATTCTGTTGCTGTGTCCTTTCCCTGTTACTTCTGACCTGGCCATTATTTACCGCCTCCTTCAGCTTTCTTTCATTTTATCATAAGCGTTTCAGTCAACGACTGTCCTTATTAATTGAAAAAGTTCACAATCCGTTGTCCTTTCCCGGCATAATACGTTTTATTGTGGTTAAACTATGAAACCTCCACCGGATGTTTGTGGTCCGCACACGTTGAGGAATGCGCTTTCAAGAATTATAATTTTCTTAACAGTTCAAACAGATCTGCTACTAACTCTTCATGAGTTCAGGGAGGTAAGGAAAGAAAGGGTGTGTTGAATTTGCAAGCCATCACGAAGAATTTTTTCTTGTTTCTATCAAATAATAAAACACTCGATCGTTTGGCAAAACAGTACGGAACCCGATTCGGTGTCGATAAGCTGGTCGGAGGAGAAACTTTTTCTCAGGCAGTTCCGGTCATCAGACAGCTGAATGATGAAGGGTTAGTAGTAACCGTGGATCATCTCGGGGAATTCGTGGATTCCGAAGAGGAAGCGAAAGAACGTGCCGGGGAAGCTGTGGAAACGGTGCAGACAATGTTTGATCATAACCTGGCCTGTGAGATGTCCGTGAAGCTGACATCACTCGGTCTAGACATAAGCCGCGAACTGGTGATCCGGAATATGGAACGAATTCTGGATAAAGCTCAGGAACTCGGCATCACTTTACAGATCGATATGGAGGACTCCGGTCGATGTCAGGCAACTATAGATGTCTTCAAAGAACTGCGGGCGAAGTATCCGAACGTCGGACTCGTCATCCAGTCCTATCTATATCGGTCGGACAGAGATCTGGACGAACTGGACAAATACGATCCGTACGTGCGACTCGTGAAAGGTGCTTACAAGGAGCCCGGAACTGTCGCATTCCAGGATAAAGATATGGTAGATAAGAACTTGAAACAACTGGTCAAGAAACACATGCTTAACGGCAACTATACAGCCGTCGGGAGTCATGATGAAGAAGTCATCAACTTCACGAAAGAGCTGGCCAGGGAACACGGTATTTCAAAAGACCGTTTCGAATTTCAAATGCTTTACGGCATGAGAAATAAATTGCAGCATGATTTAGCGAAAGAAGGGTACACTGTGCGCGTCTATATGCCATACGGAATGGAATGGTATGGTTATTATATGAGACGTCTGGCAGAACGCCCTGCAAATATAGCCTTTGCAGTAAAAGGAATCTTTTCACGATAATATAAATCGAAAGGGGAATGTATCATGGTAGCGCCATACAAACACGAACCATTTACGGATTTTACAGTCAAAGAAAACAAGGAAGCTTTCGAGGGGGCTCTTAAGTATGTAAAAGGGGAACTCGGAAAGCAGCATGATCTTCTAATTGACGGCGAGCGTATCCGTACAGATGCAAAAATAGAATCGACGAACCCTGCGAACACGAAAGAAGTGGTAGGGGTCGTATCCAAAGCGAATAAAGAACTTGCCGAAAAAGCGGTGGAGTCTGCATCGGAAGCTTTCGAAGACTGGAGAAAATGGGACCCGGAAGCACGTGCCGGAATTCTTTTCCGTGCAGCTGCCATCATCCGTCGCCGCAAGCACGAATTTTCTTCCTATCTTGCTTATGAAGTAGGTAAACCATGGAAAGAAGCGGATGCCGACACGGCAGAAGCGATTGATTTCCTTGAGTATTATGCCCGCCAGGCTGTAGAACTGAAAAAAGGGAAACACGTGGAAAGCCGCGAAGGCGAACACAATCAGTATATTTATCAGCCTATCGGCGTGACAGCTGTTATTCCACCGTGGAACCTGGCGCTCGCTATTATGGCAGGTACGACAGTAGCACCACTGGTTGCAGGTAATACTGTAGTTATGAAACCTGCTTCCAACAGTGCAGTAATCGCAGCCAAATTTGTTGAAGTGCTTGAAGAAGCCGGACTTCCAAAAGGTGTTCTGAACTTCATTCCGGGCAGCGGTGGAGAAGTAGGGAATGCGATTGTGGACCACCCGAAAGTCGGTCTCATTTCCTTCACAGGCTCCCGTGCTGTCGGTACGAGCATCATTGAACGTGCTTCAAAAGTCCAGGAAGGCCAAAATCATCTGAAACAGGTTATTGCCGAAATGGGTGGTAAAGATACGGTGGTCGTGGATAAAGAAGCCGATCTTGAAACGGCTGCCGAAGCTATCGTCGTTTCCGCCTACGGTTTCTCCGGACAGAAATGTTCTTCCGGTTCCCGTGCTGTCGTTCATGAAGATGTCTATGATGAAGTGCTGGAAATGGTGAAAGAACGTACAGAGAAACTTACCGTAGGGAATGCTACAGAAGATAACGTCTACATGGGCCCTGTAGTGGATCAGAGCGCCTATGACAAAGTGATGAGTTACATCGACATCGGTAAAGAAGAAGGCCGACTGGTTACAGGCGGTAAAGGGGACAACTCTAAAGGGTATTTCATCGAGCCTACAATTTTCGCTGACCTGGCTCCGGATTCCCGCATGCAGCAGGAAGAGATTTTTGGGCCTGTCGTCTGCTTCACAAAAGCCCGTGATTTCGATGAAGCTATCGACATAGCGAATAATACGGAATACGGATTGACAGGTGCCGTCATTTCCAATAACCGTGCTCATCTTGAAAAAGCGAAGTACGACTTCCACGTCGGAAACCTTTACTTCAACCGTAACTGCACAGGCGCCATCGTCGGCTACCAGCCGTTCGGCGGATTCAAAATGTCCGGTACGGATTCTAAAGCCGGTGGACCTGACTATATTATGCTGCATATGCAGGCTAAAACAGTTTCGGAAATGTTCTAGTATCACTAAGGAAAGTACCATCCTTGTAAAAGGGTGGTGCTTTTTTTATGATATATTTTTTGACAAATGGAATTTTCCTGAACAATCAGCACTTTTCTTGTTTCTGACACTTGAAAATAGGTATAATGATACCGAGCGAAACCTTGTTCGGGAAAGGATAGAAATAAATGGAATGGAAAGAACTTCTGATGCAGGTGGAAGATATTCACAAGGCAACCGAAATCATCAGTACGAAGCTGAAGAAGCCTGTAATTATCGAAAATAAGAGTTTTGAACTTGTATCCTACAGTTCCTCCTTCGATGGATTCGATCAGACACAGCAGAAGACTATACTATCGAAGAAATGCCCGGTGTTTATTATAGATCATCTGAAAAAAGAGGGGATCGTGCAGCGTCTGGAGCGTACCAGTCATCCGGTTCGCGTTCATCCGATCGAAGATATAGGGTTCCGACAGCGGGTAGTCATTGCAGCAAAGCATATGGGGCAGACGGTAGGATATGTGTGGATACAGGAATCGGACGACTGGATGGAAGAGAAGGACATGGAATTTCTCCGCGACATCACTCCTTATATCGGTAAGATGATCTATGATCTTCATAAAACGACGAGCGAAAAAGATAACCGGAAAGATGAAGTATTGTGGAAATTGCTCAATCACGAGTATTCTTCTGAAAGTCAGCTGAAGAAAGATGCCGCTCTCGTCAAAATTTCCCTGCCGGAACGCGCTTCTGTCATAGTTTTTTCCGTAACGGAAAGCAGGTACCGGTATATGCTGGATTACCTCGAGCGGATCGTGCGGACGTATAAGCAGGAATATCGTATGTACTTTCTGAAATCGGAATATCAGCTGGTTCTGCTGATGGAAGCAGAATCGGAAGGGGAGTCTTTACGTAAAGCCCGCACTTTTATTTCGAGAGTGAAGACGGAAGTCGGAGAAGAGGAATTTTATTGTTTTCTGATAGGTGTCGGAAAAGAGTATGACACCCTCCGGGAAATACGGAAAAGTTTCCTGGAGTCACTCGAAGTGATTGAAGTTGCAAGTTTTCTTAAGCCCCGTCCGGAGACGATGCCGCGGGAATTCTCGAAGATGGGCACGTATCGCTATCTTGCTGCTCTTTACGAAAAGAATAGTGCCGACGATTATTACAGTGGAGATCTTTTGAAACTGATCAAAAACGACAGGGAAAAACAGACAGACCTGCTGCGTACGCTTGAAATGTACCTCGCCAACAATACGAAAGGGAAACAGACGGCAAGCGAGTTGTATATCCATCCGAATACGCTGAACTACCGGATTAAACAGATTCAGGAGCTTACGTCCATAGATTTCCAGGATTTCAATATGAAAGCCCATCTCTATATGGAACTGCTCCTCGTTAACAACGTGGACTCCTACTATCACAGATATCTGAACGCACTTTCTTAAGCGTATGCAACCTTCTGCATACGCTCATTTTTTCGTCTTGTTATTGCGGGAGGGGTACCATATACTTAAAGGAACATCATAGAAATCAGGATGCAGGGAATATGGCAGCGATTTTATCTCTTTACATCTTCATGACCCGACGAAAGAAATCAAAAATGAAGTGGAAAACTACAAAGAAGGTGATCAGGTGGCTGATATTTCTTACATTATCCCCACTTTTAACAATGTGGACCTGCTGAAAAAATGTCTGCATACTTTACTTCCCGAGACGGTAAAAGGGGATAAAGTGATTATTGTGGATGACGGGGGAAGCGACGGGACTTACGAATACTTGATGGAAACCTATAAGGAAGATACCCGTTTTATCATTCTGCATCAGGAAAATCAGGGGCAGGGTGTAGCAAGAAATCTGGGTCTTGACCATGCAGTGACGGAATATGTCTGGTTTGTCGATTCGGATGATCTGTTAGTGGAGGGTGCCCGCCGGAAAGTGAAAGGAATTCTCGACACGAATGAATGGGACATTCTGATTTTTGGTTACACTGTAAAAAAATCGCGAACTGAAATGAAAAATGTCGCTTTAAAACTTAAGTATTTGGATTACAGGGAATTGATGCTCACTGATCACTTTCCATGCAACAAAATTTTCAGAAGAAAACTTTTCGACGTCATCCGTTTTCCGGAAAAGAAATTCAGATTCGAGGATCATGCGACTATACCTAAAGTACTTCACGAAGCTGACCACGTTAATTATTTAAATACTCCCTTGTATGTATATGATTTGAGTCACGAGACGAATGTAAGTAAAAACGAGAAACTTTACGATCATATGTATATAGCATGTAACTGCCTTGTGGATTACTTCAGAGAAGGTGGAGAAGTAAGAAAGGGGCTGGAACCTCTTTTAATCAATACTTTTCTTTTTAACAGAATGTACTCTTCAAGAGATGTATCATTTTCCGAAAGAAAACGTGAATTCATGGAAATGGAAAGGTACCTGAATGAAAGCATTCCGGGCTGGCAGACATCTGAGTATCTTGATTTTTCGTTCTGGAAAAAGTACCACCACATGCAGCATTATACTTTTGTTAAATTGTTCAACATAAAGTTATTTTCCCGCTCTCCTTTAGCGGCTTTACTGATCCTGCACCCGTTCAACAGTCTGAAGAACTCAGTCAAAAAAATAGTCAGGTGAGGTGAATTTCATAAGGGAACAGTCGCAGCCTATAAGTCAGGGCTGCGTTTTTTCTTATCCGGATCATTTGTTTAAAGGTGTACAGTTAGTGGAACATTCTCTGTACAACTACAGGAGGATGATAAAGTGATTGAACACAAGTTATACATTAATGGTGAATATACAGAGTCCAGTGGAGATGATTGGATAGAGATCGAAAACCCGGCTACGGGTAAGATTATTTCCAAAACTCCAAGAGGTACCGAAGAGGACGTGAATAAAGCGGTGGAAGCAGCGAAACAGGCTCAAAAAGGCTGGGAGCTCACACCGAATGTTGAAAGAGGAAAAATCGTCCGTCGTCTCGGGGACGAAATCGAAGCCAACCGCGATACGTTCATTGATCTCCTGCAGGAAGAACAGGGGAAAGACTACGGACTGGCCAGCGGGGAAGTGGACCTGGCTATTGATTACTTCCGCTATATGTCCGAGTGGGCAAGACGCATAGAAGGTGAAATTGTACCGAGTGACAGAGAGAACGAGAACATCTTCGTTTATAAGAAACCGATAGGAGTCGTGGGCGGTATCGTACCATGGAACTTCCCGGTATTCATTCTGGCACGTAAAGTTGCCACTGCTCTCGTAACCGGCTGTACAATCGTTCTGAAGCCTAGTCAGCAGACCCCGAATACGGCTGCCGAATTCACAAAAATCATCGATAAGATGGAAGATATTCCTAAAGGGGTTTATAACTTCATTACCGGCACAGGATCCGAACTCGGAAACGCTATGGCTTCCCACAAAGACGTTGAGATGATCACGATGACCGGAAGCGTCCCCGCCGGCACAAAAGTGATGGAAGCGGCAGCGCAGAATATTACGAAAGTGAATCTGGAACTCGGAGGGAAAGCACCGGCTATCGTCACGGATAAAGCCGACCTCGATATAGCAGCGGAAAGTATCGTTACGTCCCGGCTTGCAAACAACGGGCAGGCCTGTACGAACGCAGAGCGTGTCTACGTACACGAAAGTAAAAAAGAAGAGCTTATTGAGAAATTGAAAGAGTCCTTTGAAGGTATGAAAATAGGGAATCCGAAAGAAGATAAAGAAGTGGACGTCGGCCCTCTTGTCAGCAAAGAACGCCTGGAAGAAGTCGAAGAAATGGTGAACAATGCTGTCGCTGATGGTGCTACTGTTGTTACAGGAGGAGAAAGAGCGGATCTTGATTCCGGTTATTTCTTTAAACCGACCATTCTGACCGATATTTCCCATGAATCGGAAATCATGACGGAAGAAATATTCGGTCCGGTTATTCCAATTTCGACATACAAAACACTTGATGAAGCGATTGAAAAAGGAAATGACACCGAATATGGTCTGTCCTCCTCGGTATACACCGACGACGTCAACCAGGCGATGCGCGTGGCTAACGAGCTTCGTTTCGGAGAGACGTATGTAAACCGCGAGAATTTCGAAGCTGTGCAGGGTTATCATGCCGGAATGCGTCAGTCGGGGCTTGGCGGTACCGACGGCAAACACGGCGTAGAAGATTTCCTTGTGACACAGGTTGTGTATATGCAGTACAAAAATGACAAACAGTAATGATGTTCCTGCATCCGGAGACGGATGCAGGAAATTTATTAAAAGGAGTCACAAAAATGATTATAGATAATGTGCGGATTTACCAGCCGTCCGGTGAAGAAAAGCCGGAAGAACTGTACGCAGTGGAATTCGAAGGAGAATACATTAAAGCAGTGTACCCGAGTCCTTACCAGGGAGAGGGGCCGGTCATCGACGGGGAAAGCAGGGTGCTTGCGCCGGGATTCAATGATTCACATATGCATCTGCTGAGGTATGGATTGCTGGTGAAAGAGCTGGATCTCCGGGAGGCGGACAGTTTCAAGGAGATGAAAGAGATGATACAAAAACATTACGGGGTGCTTGAAGAAGGGCAATGGATATTCGGTAAAGGTTTCAATGACGCCGGATTTGAGGATCTGGAACGCCCGTTGACAGCAAAAGATTTAAACGATATCCAGGTGAATGCCTACATTTATCTTATTCATGAGGACGGACATGAGTGTGTCATCAGTGAAAATGCTCTGGACCTCTTAAAGGAAGAAAAGGAGTTTTCCCGCATACCTGAATCCTTTAAGGAGAGAGATACTTCAGGGCAGATGAATGGACGTTTTAAAGACACTGCGGTTCATTTCATCAATCACAGGTTCTGGGGACGTGATAAGGAAGAGGCTAAAAATGCTATTAAAGCGGCCCTTCCCCGTCTGAGCAGCTATGGTATAACGAGTGTACATACGGACGACCGCAGTTTTATCGGTAGTTTTGCGAGGCTTTATGAGGCGTACACCGATCTGGAGCAGGAAGGGAACCTGCCGATTGATGTGCAGCTTCACCATTATGTTTTTCACAAAGATGATATTACGGAATTTGTTGAAAAAGAAACGATGCGCACAGGAGATGGTACCGCTAGCGTAACGGTGGGGGCTGTTAAACTGTTTCTCGATGGAACCCAGCGGCTTCATACTGCTTCGATGAGAAACCCGTACCCGGATGAACCGTCAAAAAGCGGTCCGCTCATTTACAATCAAAAAGAAGTGAACGAGATGGTACGCTACGCCGCACAAAACCAGATGCAGGTAGCGATGCATGCGATCGGGGACCGGGCTGTGGAACAGGCAGTGACAGCTTTGGAGCAGGAAGAAGCCTGTACGAAAGATTTGCGTCACCGGCTCATACATGCCCAGACTCTGGCGCCGGACTTGATTGAGCGCATTTCTGCCAGTCATGCCTACGTGGAGACGCAGCCTTCTTTTCTTCTCGGAGAATGGGATAAGAAAGAGAAATGGGTACCGGAAGAGCTTGTACCTTTTTCGGATCCCTACAAGAGTATGAAGGAAGCAGGGATCCCGCTTACTTTAAGCTCGGATTTGCCTATCGGTTCGATCAATCCTATGGTAACAGTAGGAACGGCTGTTACACGGCAGGACCTGGAAGATCAGCCCGAGGGCGGATGGATGCCCGGGGAGAAATTGACAGTGGATGAAAGTTTTTATGGAATGGGCCATGCTCCTGCCTACCTTGAATTCAAAGAATATCGAAAAGGGAAAGTGAGCCCGGGGTATCAGGCGGATTTCGTTTTGCTGGACCAGCATCCACTCGAGAGCCCGCCAGGCCGGCTGAAAGATATTAAAGTTACGGAAACGTGGCATAAAGGTATACAGACGTACGCAGAATCTGAATGAAACAACCCCGGCAGCGCCGGGGTTGTTTTCGTTGCGTTTACAATCATTTGGTGTCCTGCACGTACAGGCGGCTCAGAGTTTTACAATGGTTCTTCCGCGAACTTCACCACGCAGAATTTTATCAAGGACGCCCGGTACTTCTTCGAGGCTGACTTCGTTCAGCATATCCTCCTGAAGCATGGAAGGTTTCCATTCATCCGCAAGTTTCTGCCATACTTTTTTACGTTCGTGCATAGGGCAGGTGACGGAATCGATGCCGAGCCAGTTTATCCCCCGGCCGATAAAGGGCAGGACAGTGGTGGAAATCTGGATGCCGCCTACAAGTCCGCTGGTGGAGACGGAACCGCTGTTTTCAAGCGTGCTCAAAATATACTGAAGGGTATTGCCACCTACCGGGTCAACCGCACCGGCCCAGCGTTTTTTCCGTGTAGGGGTACCGTCCGTATCCATGATTTCATCTCTGTGAATGATAGAGGACGCTCCCAGTTTTTTCAGATAGTCATGCTCGGAATCTTTTCCGGTAGCTGCCGTAACACTGTAACCATTCTGGGCAAGAATATTTACGGCGACACTTCCGACACCGCCGGTTGCACCGGCAACGAGAACTTCACCCTTTTCCGGAGTGAGCCCGTTATCTTCAAGTCTCTGAATGGACAAAGCGGCGGTAAGACCCGCAGTTCCGAGAATCATCGCTTCTTTTAAACTCATATTTTCAGGAAGAGGTACCACCCATTCTTTCGGTACTCTCGCAATCTGGCTGAACCCTCCGTCGTGTCCGGTGCCGAGGTCGTAGCTTGTAACGATTACTTCCTGTCCTTTTTTGAAAGAACCGTCCCTGGATTCTATTACAGTTCCGGAAAGGTCGATGCCCGGAACGAGGGGATAGTGTTTTACTATCTGATTCTGGTTCCCTACAAGGGCATCTTTATAATTGATACTGGAATAGGCTACTTCTATCGTGACATCCCCTTCGGAGAGGTCGCCCTCCGTCCTAGAGCGGAGATGCAAGTCTTTATCTTCTTCGAGCACCAGTGACTGGAATTTTTCCATCGATTATTCCTCCTTAATAAATGCTCTTATTCTCATAGCCGGAACAGGGTTTTATGAAACATGAGGATTTTGCTGAACCGTTTAACAGGAAAAACGGTGGGGATATAACTTTTATATGTACAATTCAAAGGAGGACATCATGAAAAAATTGACAGAAGTTTTCTGGATAACATTAGCCATTACTATCGCAGCTTCCGTATGGGGAATTTTCGCTCCGGGTAACTTTGAAGCGACTACCGGAACTATAATGAGCTACATATCATCGAATTTCGGCTGGTATTACTTGCTCATAGTTACGTTTTTCGTAGTTTTCTGTATTTATCTCATTTTCAGTCCTTACGGAAAGATAAGGCTTGGGAGCGCTGAAGACCGGCCTGACTATAGTTATCCGACGTGGTTTTCCATGCTGTTCAGCGCGGGTATGGGAATCGGTCTTGTATTCTACGGGGCAGCATCCCCGGTATCACATTACATAAACACACCCCCACTGGCAGAACCCGGCACGAGGGAAGCGCTTCGTGACGCTATGCGCCTTTCTTTTTTTCATTACGGAGTGCATGCCTGGGGGATATATGCGATAGTGGCTCTTGTACTTGCGTACTTTAAATTCCGTCACGGGAAGCCCGGTCTCATCAGTGCCACTCTGGAACCGATATTCGGTGATAAAATGTACGGTCCCTGGGGGAAAGCGATTGATGTTGTTGCCGTTTTTGCAACGATAGTAGGGGTTGCCACGACGCTCGGTTTCGGCGCTGCCCAAATCAACGGGGGTCTTACATATCTTCTGCAGTGGGACGAAAGCTTTTCCCTGCAGCTGATCATTATTGCAGTGGTAACTGTCCTGTTCATGATTTCCGCCTATACCGGGCTCAGCAAGGGGATTAAGCTTTTAAGTAATGCCAACATGGTGCTGGCTGCTCTGCTCTTCGGCATCATGATTATAGTGGGGCCCACCGTTTACATTGCAAATACATTCATCGATTCTCTGGGAGCATATATACAGAATTTCGCTTACGAAAGCCTGCGTCTGGCTCCGAACAGTGAAGAGGAGCGCGCCTGGGTCATGGACTGGACAGTCTTCTTCTGAGCATGGTGGATAGCGTGGGCGCCTTTTGTCGGTATATTCATTGCCCGGGTCTCCAAGGGACGTACCATCCGCGAATTTTTGAGCGGTGTGCTCCTCATCCCTTCCCTTGTAAGCTTTTTGTGGTTTACGGTATTCGGAGCTACAGGAATTCAGACTCAGCAGAACGGTTCCGAAGTAGCAAGCCTTGCAGATACTCAGGTTCTTTTCGGAGTATTCAATGAGTTTCCGCTGGGGATCGTTATGTCTATCATCGCTATGCTTTTAATCGGTACTTTCTTTATCACTTCTGCAGATTCGGCAACTTTCGTGCTTGGTATGCAGACGACCAATGGCTCGCTGAACCCTCCGAAGACGGTTAAGTTCGCCTGGGGAATCGCCCAGTCGACCGTTGCAGCTGTACTGCTTTATACAGGGGGGACTGCAGGCATTACAAAATGCCCTTATTATAGCCGCTCTTCCGTTTTCCGTGATTATGCTTCTAATGGTTTACGCTTTTTATAAAGCAATCAGGGCAGACAGGGAAAAAATAAAGCAGGATTTACAGAAGTAGAAGATACTTCGATTTTTCCGCTTTACACGTAATTAAGGTAGTGGTAGTATATTTAATTGTGTAAAAAAATAAACCTCAAAAGGAGTTATGCTACAGAATAAACAGGGTCGCGTTGACTGGCCCGTATTTGGTATAAGCGGAGGGGCACTCCTCTTATTCGTGATATTTGCAATTATCGATATTAACAGTGTGACCGAATTTGTAAACACAGGATTCGCTTGGGCTGCTAAATATTTTGGTGCTTTTTGGCAGTTTCTTATGCTTGCTACATTTATAGTCGGGCTGTACCTTGCGCTTTCCAAATATGGAAACGTGAAAATGGGGAACCTTGATGAACCTGAATTAGGTTTGTACAAATGGTTATCCATTATTATGGCGACTCTTCTCGCCGGAGGTGGCGTATTCTGGGCGGCTGCCGAACCGATTACCCACTTTTTGACTGTCCCGCCTTCCCAGGGGGATCTTGATGCAGGTACGAGGGAAGCAATCGCTCCGGCTCTGGCTCAGAGTTTCATGCACTGGGGCTTTCTGGCATGGGCGATCCTCGGTACGGTAAGTGCAGTAGTGATGATGTATGGTCATTATCAGAAAGGTATGCCTCTTAAACCGCGGACGCTTCTCTATCCGATTTTCGGGGAAAAAATACGTACAGGGTGGTTCGCGACGATTGTAGATGCTTTCTCCATTATTGCAGTTGCAGCAGGTACGATCGGTCCGATCGGCTTCCTCGGAACACAGGCAAACTATGGTCTGCAGACTATATTCAATATACCGAACAACTTCTATTCGCAGCTCGGAGTTATTGGTGCCGTAGTTCTCATCTCTACCATTTCAGCCGTCACCGGACTGTATAAAGGTATTCAGAAGCTTAGTAACTTTAACGTTCGACTGGCTATTGGACTGATATTTTTTGTTCTTATTTTCGGTCCCGGTCTGTTTATCATCAACCAGTATGTAGCAGGGTTCGGTCACTATCTTCAGCAATTCCTGGAGATGTCGACCTACCGTGATGATAGAGGATGGCTCGGTGCGTGGACTGTGTTTTTCTGGGGATGGTTCATCGGTTATGGCCCGATGATGGCGATTCTGGTCAGCCGTATTTCAAGAGGACGGTCCATCCGCCAGATCATTTTGTCCATATCTGTGCTGGCTCCGGTCATATCCGCTTTCTGGTTCACAGTACTCGGAGGTTCCGGGATCCACTTTGAACTGGAGAACCCGGGTGTTATTTCCGGTCCTCTCGCAGAAGCAGGTAACGCGGCAGCGATGTTTGCTATCACGGAACAGTTTCCGCTGGCAGTCATCATATCACCGCTGTTTCTCATACTGACTATTCTGTTTGTTGTTACGACGAGTGACTCGATGTCGTATACAATTGCGATGGCTGTGACCGGTGAAGGAGATCCGAAGCCATGGGTGCGCATATTCTGGTCTCTCCTCATGGGAACTGTCGCAGCAATACTCCTTATCATCGGTAACGGGGGAGTAGGATCACTGCAGAACTTCATCGTAGTTACCGCAGTACCCGTTTCGTTCCTTCTGCTTCCTATGATTTGGCTTGCCCCGCGTGTAGCGAAGGAAATGGCTATCAATCAGGGAATTATGAAAAAGTGAAGAATTGAAAAAGCGTCGACCGCGAAAGGTCGACGCTTTTATTTTTGTCAGTTTAAGCTGAATTGTTTAACAAACGGACAGGGCTGAGAAAGGTCTCATTTTTTCTTTATGCTTTTCATAATAAAGCCGTCTTTCGGTAAAGCAGGCATCTTATTCAGACTGTAACTTAAATCCTGTTTCGGAAGTTTGTAGTCCAGATGCCGGGCCATATACTGGAAACTGGCTTTCAGAATTTCAAGAGTCGACCATTCTCCGGGACAGCGGTGGTTCTTCTCGTAATCGCCGCCTCCCTGAGGAATCAGATCGAATAGTCCTCCGTTCCAATTGCGGAAGCGTTCCGGATTGAAAGTTTCCGGCTCTTCCCAGATGCGCGGGTCGTGATTATTACCGTAAACGTCTATGAGCACGAGCTGCCCTTCGGAGAAGTTATATCCCTGCCACGCAAATTCTTTTTTCGTACGTGCCGGCAGGTAAGGAACGAATGGATAGAAGCGCCGCACTTCCTGAGCGAAATAGTACAGGTAATCTTCACTGGCGGCGACCTTTTCTTTCTCTTCCGGAAATTCTTCCATAGCCAGGGCGCCAAAAGTGATGAATTTACTGACAGCCACCGTCGGACGCACGATGTTCAGCAATTCAATAGCGGCCATTCGTGCATCCAGGTGGTTGCCGTTGAGATCACGGTGCATCGCCATTTCAAAAATTGCAGTGCCTTCCTGAGCTTCAAGCTTACCTTCCCGGACGTCGAGTATAAGGTTTTCAAACCACTGTTCGGAACGCTGCCGTGCTTTTCTGCTTTGAAGATGTTTAGGGCCGATAGAGCCGAACCCGTCGATCATGAGCGCGAAATCATCGGCTCTCTTTTTAACTTCTTTATCCTTAAGCGGGACGCCCGCCCATTCGCAGGAAATTTTCATTAGAAGAGTGAGCATCTCATTGTACAAAACGACTTTCCGTTTCTTTTCCCAGAATTCTGAAGCACGTTCCCAGTACTCTGCAGTAATTTGGAAGAGTCGATCAAGCGCTTCCGGGGTCATGAGAGAAAGGAACAGCCTCTTTCTGTGTTCGAAAGGATTGCCGTCCATCGTCTGGATTCCGTTTTCCCCGAACAGGGTTTTCAGTATGAAAGCGGGCATAGCGCCGCCCCGTTTCATTTTATCGTTATCATAAAAGAGTTCTGCTCCTTTTTCGCCACCAAGGAGTGCAGCTCTTTCGCCCAGCAGTTTCGTTTCATATACGTCCAGGTGCTGTTTCTGCAGACGTTTCCGGGCGAAGTTATACCCGTCTTTTAAAATTCCGAGAGAGCGGTCCGGACCTTTGTCCTTCGCAGGGAAATAAGACATTATTTATTGCTCCTTCCTATGTACAGTATAATTTAATATTATATGTAAGCCGCGATTGTTACAATAGAAAGAAATCGAAGGGGGTCTGGACTTATGGATATACACGGAATCCGGCTGGATGATAAAACGAGGTGTCGCCATTATCACAATTACGAAGATGTCGTTGCGATAAAATTTTACTGCTGCGGGGAATATTACGCCTGTATCAAATGTCACGAGGAAATGACTGAACATGAGGTGGAGGTCTGGCCTTCCGAACGACAGGGGGAGTCAGGTATCTACTGTGGGAACTGCAGGAAGGAGATGGCTGTGGAGGTGTATAAAGAACAGACGGAATGCCCGTATTGCGCTCATCCTTTCAATGCCGGCTGCCGTTTTCATTTTCCTTATTATTTTGAATGATTCCCGTTGGTAAAAAGTTCTTGACGTTAAGGTAGTCACCGACGATAATAGGAGGGCTTTCTGTGTAATATAGAAGAAAGGGGCAGTTTTTTATGGAAGATCACATTTCTGTTACTTCACTGATCATCGTGCTTGTAGCGGCTTTTTTGACCCCGATTTTACTTAAAAGGTTCCGCCTTCACTTTCTGCCGGTTGTAGTGGCAGAAATTATCGTGGGGCTGATTATCGGGCAAAGCGGCTTTAATCTGATAGAACCTAACGAATGGCTGGATATATTGTCTACGCTCGGATTTATATTTCTCATGTTTCTGAGTGGTCTGGAAATAGACTTTTCTATTTTCAAATCGGGGAAACGGAAAAAAATGTTGAACGGGCGACCGGAGCCCCATCGTTTCGGCGTGGCTGTCATTATATTCATATTTATTCTGGTTTTATCTTACCTTATTTCTCTTGCTCTTTCTCTGGCGGGTCTTGTAGGGAATGCTTTCTTTATGACGCTCGTCATTTCAACAATATCTCTGGGCATTGTAGTACCCACGCTGAAAGAATCGGAACTCATGAGATCCACAATCGGCCAGATTATTTTACTTGTAGCTGTAATTGCGGATCTGGTTACTATGATTCTTCTGGCGGTGTTCGTCTCCTTTTACGAAGAAGAGGGGAATATGTGGCTGCTTCTTCTGCTCTTTGTGGCCGGGGTAGGCCTCTATTTCCTGGGGAAATTCTTCAAGAATCAAACATTTTTCGAGACCCTCTCGACGGGTACGGTTCAAATCGGAATGAGAGCCGTCTTTACTCTGATAATGATCCTTGTCGGCCTTTCCGAGTCTCTTGGAGCAGAGAACATACTGGGCGCTTTTCTGGCCGGGGTCCTTGTTTCCCTGCTTTCGCCCAATAAGGAAATGGTCCAGCAGCTTGATTCTTTCGGATACGGTTTTCTTATTCCTATTTTCTTCGTAATGATCGGAGTGGAACTGGACATATGGGGTCTTTTCAGCAACCCTTCCGTCGTACTGCTCATTCCGCTTCTGTTCCTCGGTCTCCTGCTGTCCAAGCTCATCCCGGTGATGGTGCTGAAGAAATGGTACGACTGGCGGACAGTGGCAGGTTCCGGTTTTCTGCTTACTTCTACTCTGTCACTCGTAATAGCAGCTGCGAAGATAGGAGAAAGGATAGGAGTGATTGACGGGGAGATGGCTTCTTCCTTAATCCTGCTTGCCATTATAGCCTGTATTTTCACTCCTGTGCTTTTTAAGCAATTCTTTCCGATTGCCGAAAATGCAGAAGAGAAGAAGCGTCTGAAAATCATCGGTGCCAATCAGATCACCATGCCTTTAACGAAAGAATTTGCAGAAGAGGGGTATGAAGTCTACCTTTATCACGCCCGTCCCAATCACAGCGGGGAACTTCCGGGATCGCCTGATTTTACAGTGGAAAAGCTGGAAAGTTATGCGATAGAGGAACTTCAGAGCCACGGCGTATTTGATTCGGAAGTACTCGTAATCTCCACCAATGACGACGAACTGAATACGAATATTGCGCTCGAGGCTGCGGATTCGGAAATCGAGAATATCATCACTAAAGTGGAAGCGCCGACCAATCAGGCTATGCTGAAAGAGAAAGGGATAAACGTGTTTTCTACTATCTTTTCTTCCCGGGCAATGATGAAAGCGATGATCGCCTCTCCGTACATCGCTGATATTTTCGCGACAAGAGAAGAAGGACTGATGGAAGTACCGCTTACAAATCAGGAGTTTCATGGTATGAAGCTTCGGGACTTCCCATTCTTCGGTGATACGATCATCGTAAGAATTTACCGGGGTAACGAATCGATTATCCCTCATGGCGACACTGAATTACAGCTTGAAGACCGGCTGATTGTGACAGGAAACCACGAAAACATAAGTGAGCTTGAGTACCTTCTCGAGTGATATCGATTTTAAAACAGAATGGTTCACGAAGGGATCCGGACATTGATGTCCGGATCCTTTCTTATATACGAAAAAAGGAGGGGGAATATGCGAAAAGTAAGTAGTATTTCTTCAGGAGTAGTGACATAATAAAAACAAATATAAAAAAGGAGCACAATACTGTATGGCGAAGCTGTTGGTTACATTGACTATGTTTATGATACTTGTTTTTGGCTCAGTTTTGTTCTTTGTTATATACGAGTCCGCTCCTGAGGATATTAAAGCCGGAGATCTGGAAAAGAACGCAGCAGATGCGGGGAAAGATAGAAAGAAGAATGATGAGAATAAGACAGGAGGTAACAGTGCAGAGGAAACGAAAGAAAATGTGGGGAGAGAGTCTGTGAAAGACGGATCTTTCAATGAGGAAGTGGATCTTACTTTCACCGGAGACGTGCTTTTTGAAAAGTCTACGAAACAGACGGTCGCGGACGAGGGGTATGCTTACCCTTTCCACTACGTAAATGAAGAGTTTCAGAGTGACGATATTACTTTCGTTAACCTGGAAACCCCTATTACGACCAGAGGAGTGCGGGAAGATAAGATATACAATTTCCGTTCGGAGGACAAAGCACTCGACGGTCTGAAGAAGGCGGGAATCGACGCTGTATCACTGGCTAATAATCACACTCTGGATTACGGTATCACCGGTCTTGAAGACACCTTGCACGCATTGGAAAAAAGAGAGATTCCTTTTATCGGTGCGGGCCGTAACAAAGAAGAAGCCTATCGTGGATGGAAAACAGAGAAGGAGGGGAGGAGCATCCACTTTCTGGCTTTCTCCGCAGTTTTACCCAAAGTGAGCTGGTATGCAGAAGAGGGCCGCCCGGGTATTGCAAGCGGTTATCAGGTGGAAAGAATGGAAAGAATAATTAAAAAAGCAGAAGCTTCGAGTGACCACGTCATTGTGCAGATGCATTGGGGAGATGAACGTCAGACCCAATTCCAGCCCGGAGAACAGCAGATTGCACATCGTCTTATAGATGCGGGAGCGGATGTGATCGTCGGGCATCACCCTCACGTTCTGCAAGGGTTCGAATATTATAAAGATGGTTTTATCGCCTATTCCTTAGGAAACTTTCTTTTCCCGGATTACGTGGACGGGGAAACAGCTTATACCGGGTATTTGAAAGTCTGGCTGAAAGAGGATGAGATCCACCCTTCTTTCATACCGATGCAGATCCGTAACGACCGGATCATGCCGGCTCCTGACGAGAAGGAAGCCCTTCAGCGCATGGAAGAACGTTCCGCCAACATCACTTTTGAGCAGAATAAAATAGTAAAGACGAGCCAACCATGATTCTGCTATGTTATAATTATAAAAAGAGATATACATTTATCCATTAAGGAGTGGATTTCCATGTACCGTACAATTGAAGAGACGGCCCGGTATCTGGAGCTTCCGGAAGATTATGTATATTCATGCATTGTATCAGGAAAGATAAGGGCAGTCCATGACGGGGAACAGTTCCTTGTTAATGCGGATCAGTTCAATCTGTACTGGGAGCAACTGGAGCAATATCAGCAGCAGATTCAGCAGTTTCTGAGCGAACCTGTTCCTGCAGACCCTGTCATAAAGGACGAAGATTAATCGCACAAGCCTCCGCGGCTTGTGCTTTTTTTTAGATGATTGTATCCTTGGAGAGACGTCACACATTCAAAGGAGGATTCAGTATGACGAAAGTAATCGAAACAGACAAGGCTCCTAAAGCAGTAGGTCCTTACTCTCAGGCAGTGGACGCGGGAGACCTTATATTCATTTCCGGGCAGATCGGTCTTGATCCGGAAACGCAGCAGTTCGTGGCTGATAGTGTGGAAGAACAGACGAAACAGGTAATGAGAAACATAGGTGCCATTCTCGAAGAAGCCGGGAAAGAATATACGGACATCGTGAAAATGGGAATCTTCCTGGATTCCATGGATGATTTCCAGACAGTCAACGAAATTTATGCCGGATTTCTGAGTGAACCTTACCCTGCGCGGGCTGCAATAGAAGCAGCTAAGTTACCAAAAGGGGCAAAAGTGGAGATGGAAGCGATTGTGAAGAAATGAGAAGCAATCTGTACGAAAAGAAGTGAATCAGCTGATAACAGCCGATTCACTTCTTTTTTAATAATAGGGTATTAATGACGTTTGTGAAGCCATAGCACTCCGGACTTCGCAATACGTGGAATCTTCCCTGTTAGCGGCTGGTTCATCATGTTACCGAAACCATCACTTTTACCGAGGGAGCCGAGGGTACCTTTTAATTTGATCGAGCTCGGTTTTTTGGGTTGCTGGCCGCGCCATACATACTTAAGAACCTCGGCGATCCGTTCTCCCTGCTCGCCGGCGAGTTGTCCGCTCGGAGAAAGCTCCGACGAAACGCAGTCGCCTACCACATAAATGTTCGTCTTCTCGGGAATCTGATAGAAGTCATTAGCGATCAGTTTCTCCTCCCGGTCTTTTTTGAATGGGAGTTCCCGGGCAAGGTGATGTGGAAGTACGCCGGCTGTCCACACTGTAACATCATTCATGTAACAGATACCGTTGTTACAGACGCCGTCTTTTTCTACATATTCGACTTTGGCTTCATGAATGACGTTCACTTCATTTTCTCTGAACCAGTCTGCTACGTGTTTCTGGATCTTTTCATCGAACGCTTTAAGGACCGTGTTCCCGCGGTCAAGCAGGCGGATATTCAAATCGGGGCGGCTCTCCCTCGTCTCTGCGGCCACTTCGATTCCGCTGAGACCTGCTCCTACAATAGTCACGTTACCGTAGGCTTTCAGATCGTTGATTTTGTACCCGGCATGACGGGCGCTGGACATCGTCTGCACACTTTCAGTGAATTCTTCGGCTCCTTCGATTCCGTGGTAGTTGTCCTCACACCCAAGAGCTATTACCAGCTGATCGAAAGCGAGCGGCTCTTCCCGTCCGGCAAGAAAGACCCGGTCCTCTTCCGCGTCTATCCTGGTGGCCTCGTCAAAAATATAGGAAATCTTTTCATGGATAGGAAAATCAACACGAACGCTTCTGTCGGACGTTGTTCCGGCGGCTATAGCATAATATTCCGTTTTCATGGCGTGGTAAGGGTTCCGGTTTACCATCGTTATATGCACATCATCCGGAATGCCGTTTTCCAAAGCATCATAAAGAACCTTGAACCCTCCATATCCTCCGCCCAGTATTAATAGTTCAGTCATTGTATGTTCACCTCTGCTGCAATTTTACGTAACAAATTTCCAATCTCTTCTTAAAGAGTATCAAAAAAAATCAGGAAAGACTAGATAAAATTTCACAGGGTAGTTTTCTAATGGAAAAGTAGGGAAGAAGTATGAAAGAAGGAGGAGATGAACTTGGATAAACAGAGTACAATCATAGAGAATTCACTGAAAGCCATTATGGATGATAAAGAATTTCTTCCCGATTTGAAAGCGCAGACGAGGGAACAAGCTTACCAGTCACTCGTTTCTATTTTAACAACGCCGAACCATATACATAAGTCGTTCCTGAGGGTGACGATGGAAAATGGGACTGTAGAGAGGATACCTGCATTCCGTGTCCAGCACAACGATGTGCTCGGTCCTTATAAAGGAGGTATCCGCTTCCACCCGAGTGTTACGGAAGATGAAGTTTCCGATTTTTCAAAACTGATGACCCTGAAGAACGCCCTGCATGAAGTACCTTTCGGAGGAGGTAAAGGTGGATTGGAAATCAATCCCCGCGATTATACGGAGAAAGAACTGAACTTAATCTGTAAGAAATACGTGCAGTATTTTAATGACATTATGGGTCCTGACAAGGATATCCCCGCTCCCGACATGGGGTCCGGCGAGCGTGAAATGGACTGGATGATGGCCGAATATAAAACAATTCATCCGGGAGAACCGTACCGCAACAGTTTCACAGGTAAAAGTATAGCGAACGGCGGTTCACACGGCCGGAGAGAAGCGACAGGGAAAGGTGTGTACTTTTCTTTCCGTTATCTCATGTATAATTACGCGAGAGAAAACGAAAAATGGCTGACCCAGAACGAAAACGTATTTGCTGATACGGCAGTAAAATATGCGAAGAAAAAGATGACGATGGCTATTCAAGGGTTCGGTAATCTCGGCTCTGTCGCTGCCCTCGAAGCTTATAAATGTACTTACCTTCAAAACAAAATAGTTGCGGTAAGCGACCATAACGTCATGCTTTACAATGAAGAAGGTCTGGATGTTCCCTCTCTTGTAGAGTTTGCGAATGAGCACGACGGTGAACTTCCTACCGAAGACGACCAGCTTCAGGAGTACGACATCAAAGCGAATATCCACGACCGGGATGAACTTCTGGAACTTGATGTCGACGTACTGCTGCTGGCAGCTCTTGAAAATCAGCTTCATAAAGATAATATGGAAAATATCAAAGCCGAAATCATTATCGAAGGAGCGAACAAGCCGATTGCGGAAGAAGCCGATAAGTATTTAAGTGACAAAGGTGTATTAATCATTCCGGATATTTTGGCTAACGCCGGCGGTGTCATCGTTTCTTACTTCGAATGGATGCAGGGAAGAGAGACCCAGTTCATGTCGGAGGAAAGAGTGTATGAACGGTTATTCGATAAAATGAAACATACGATGGATACGATTCTGCCCCAGTTCTTCGGAGACCCTTTCCCGCTTCGTCAAAACTGCTACATTCACGCGGTAACGAAATTATCGACGATCATGTTTAAACAGGGGAAACTATATTAATGACCGGTCCGGGACCTTCGAGTTCCGGATCTTTGATATTTTCCAGCCTTTTCCTTAGAATGGTGGAAAAAGATGGGAAGGTGCACATATGAAACAAATACATAGCGACGTTATACAGTTCAGAGGGACACATTACGATTTTGGTTACGCTCAAGGTTTGGAACTGAAGGAATCTCTCACGGTAGAGAACAGAAAAAAGCAGTGGGAGGTACGCATCCCGAGATTTGATGTGGATATAGAGGAAGCGAAAGAGGTGATCGACCAGTTCGCTCCTGGAATATGGGCGGAGCTTGAAGGGCTGAAAGATGCTCTTGACTGGACGATGACACGGACGCTGATGGAATTCGGCGGCTACCGGGTCCCCTACAAAAAATCGGGCTGTTCCATCCTTACCGGGGACGGGTATATGATTCGAAACTATGATTATCTGCCGAAAACGTACGAGGGGAGATTCGCATTTTTCCAGCCTTCGGATACGGGATATGCTACCGCCGGCCCGACTCAGCGTATTACGGGGAGAATGGACGGAATGAACGAAAAAGGTCTGGTGCTCGGGTATAATTTTATGAACCGGAAGCGTCCAGGGCCTGGTTTTATCTGCTGTATAATCGGAAGAATCATTTTGGAGACCTGTGGTAATGTGGAAGAAGCGGTGGACGTATTGAAACGAATTCCGCATCGCCATTCGTTCAGCTATACAGTGTTTGACCCGTCCAATACGCCTTACGTGGTGGAAGCATCACCGAGAGGCGTGGAAGTGAGGGAGGCACGTATGTGTACGAATCACTTCGAAAAACTGCCAAAAGAAAACAGATACCACCTTGTAGATTCGAAAAGAAGGATGGAAGTGATGGAAAACGCCGGAGCTCCGGAAGCCGAAGAAGCTTTCAGACTTCTGAACGACAGATCCAGAGGAGTCTTCTCCGAACTGTATGATCAGTGGGCGGGCACCATTCATACTTCCGGGTACCTCGTCCATGACAAAAGAATATGGTTTGCTCTCGGGGGCGATCAGTCCCCGGTAGTATTGGATTTTTCCGCCTGGCTTGAGGGGGAGAACATTCCTCTTGCCCGTATAGAGGGAGAAGTCAATACCCATGTCCCTTTTGTGCACATGGAGCGGGGCGCTCACTGGAGTAAGTAAAAAGAGCATTCAATATAAAAGGAGCCGGTATCACCGAACTGTTCGGTGATACCGGCTCCTTCGTTTATAACTTTTTATTTATACCGGCTTAACCGGTGTTTCTGAGCCCTGCAGCTACACCACTGATAGTGAGCAGAACTTCTTTTAGCAGTTCATCTCCCGGGTTCTTCGTTTCCCGGAGTTCTTTGATCAGTTCCACCTGAAGGAAATTCATAGGGTCCACGTACGGGTTACGGAGGCGCACGGACTCCTGAATTGTCGGCTGATGATCGAGCAGTTCATCGTCTTCAGTAATCTGGAGAAGGACTTCTTTCGTTCTTTCATATTCGTCTACAATCGTATTGAAAATCCGTTCTCCTACCGCTTCGTCTTTCACGAGCGATTTGTACTCTCTGGCAGTCTGAATATCCGCTTTCGTGAGGGCCATCTGCAGATTGTTTATAGTGGAGCGGAAGAAAGGCCAGTTTTCATACATTTGTCGAAGCAGTTCCATATTCCCATCGGCCCGGTCCCGGTAATCAGCGAGCCCGGAGCCGGCTGCGAACCACCCCGGCAGCAGCTGACGACTTTGCGTCCAGGCGAATACCCAGGGAATGGCACGCAGGTTTTCGAATTTCGAACTGTCTTTACGCTTCATGGGACGAGACCCGATATTCAGTTCGCTCAGTTCGTTCAGCGGAGTAGCTTCATTGAAATAAGAAATGAAATCTTTGTCTCCGAAAACGAGTGACTGATATGTCTTTAAGGAAACGTCGGATATCTCTTCCATCGCCTCTTCCCAGCTGTCTTCCCGATGAAAACCCTGCTCTGACTCTTTTGAAACGTTAGCGGCCCCTTCCAAGAGCGTAGAAGCCCCCTGCTCGAGACTACGGTAAGCTATATCACGGAGCATGTACCGGGAAGAAAGGACTTCTCCCTGTTCGGTTATTTTCACGCCATCTCCAAGTGTCTCTACCGGTTGGGAAAGAAGACTCCGGTGGAGGGGCCCTCCTCCTCTGCCGAGAGAGCCACCGCGGCCGTGGAAGAACTTAAGACCGATGTTATATTCGCGGGCCATCTCATGGATCTCGACCTGAGCCTTGTACAGTCTCCAGTTGGCTGTGAGCGTGCCGCCATCTTTGCTGCCGTCGGAATAACCGAGCATAATCTCCTGGTGGTTGCCCCGTTTTTCCAGGTGTTTCGAAAATACTTCCATTTCAAACAGGGTCTTGATGATGTCAGGGCCTGCAACAAGGTCGTCTACAGTTTCGAGTAAAGGTGCGACGTCGAGGTCGCTTTCGACACTTCCGTCTGCATGAAGACGGTAAATCCCGGCTTCTTTAGCAAGTACGAGGACTTCGAGAAGATCACTGACGGACTCTGTCATACTTATCAGGTAGACTTCAATGGAGCGTTTCCCGAATTCTTTATGAGCATCACGTATCATATGGAAAACGTTCATAATTTGACGGGTCGCTTCCGAATAGTCTTCATTCAACAGAGAAAGAGGTCTCGGGTCTTTCAATACATTCTCAAGGATCCCGGTTTTATCCGCTTCACTCAGGGACGAATAATCGTCTGTGATCCCTACTTTCTGTAAAAGTTCCGAGACAGCTATTTCATGTTCGCCACTGTGATTACGGACATCGAGAGTAGCCAGATGGAAACCGAACAGACTTACCTGACGGATAAGTTTTCTCAGGCTTTTAAGCTCTCTGCTTTCAGGCTGATGGCGAAGCGCGTTTTCCTGAATCAGGGACAGGTCATTAAGCATCTCATCGGCGCTTCTGTAGCCGGTTTCTGACTGACCTATTTGACGCAGACGCTCTAGTATCACCGCGAATTTTCTGCGGTACACTTCTTTTTCCACTTTCCATACTTTGTCCTCCGGAAGCCACGTTTCTTCTCTTTCGATAGACTGCATGAGCTTCCCGGACACCTGGACGTAAGCAAGCGACTGGCTGAAACGTTTCATCAGATCGACGAGCGAGTCTTCGTATTTTTTTAAAATCAGGTTTCTGTGCTTATGCAGGGTTTCCCAGGTGACTTCCGGCGTCACGTTCGGATTCCCATCCCTGTCTCCGCCGATCCAGGAACCGAAATGAAGAAAATCAGGTACAGACCATTCTTCTTCGGGATAGTTCACCTCAAGCTGATGTTCTAGTTCCTGGTGAATATCCGGTAAGACGTCGAACAACGTATGGTCAAAGTAGTACAGGCCGTTCCTTACTTCATCCATAACGGTCGGTTTCCGCTCCCGGAGCTCTTCTGTCTGCCAAAGTGCGGTGACTTCATTCTGAAGACTGTCCATGACGCCTTCTCTTTCTCTCCGGGTGAGTCTGCTTTCATCCAGCTGTTTCAAAATGGTAGCAATCCTTTTTTGTATTTCCAGTACGGTCCGCTTCGTCGCTTCTGTAGGATGGGCCGTTATGATCAACTCCAAAGAAAGTTTGTCCAGTGTCTCCTGAATGACGTCTTTTGAATAATCATTTTCTTTTAGGTTCTGCACAGCACTCTCCAGTGAAAACGGCTGTACGGACATATCTTCTCTGAGCTGGTACTCTCTCCGCCGGCGTATACGGTGATTCTGTTCGGCTATGTTCACCAGGTGAAAGTATATGGAAAAAGCACGAATCACCTGAGAACGCATAGGCGGTTTTAATTCGGTGATTTCCGACTTTAATGTCTCATAAGTCGAAGAATCAGGGGTGCTCCGCAAGTCCTTTGTTAACTTGCGTATTCTTTCCACTTTATCAAGTAATTCCTGACCGCCCTGATGAACGAGGACTTTACCGAGCATTTCGCCTAAGACCCGTATATCATGACGCAGTGGCGTAGTATGATTGTTAGATGTTGGTTGTGTATTCACTTCTTCACCTTCCTGTATGTTCTATTGGTTTATTCAGCTGTCGGCTGTAGAGAGGGAACCGCAAAGGTTCGTATTTTAATAATATTATCAGAATATTTCATACAGTCAAATGACGGGGCGAAGATGTATACGGCCTTATACAAACGACACCTCTCTTCTAAATGCTCAACGAAGAGAGGTGGAAAGGGTTCAGCTTATTTGTTCCTGTACTTCTTTCATCTGTTCCAGGTGACGCATTTCGTGCCATCCGATGAATTCTACCCACTGCTCCAGATTCATAGCCCCGAAGGAAGGGTGGGGAAAGGAATATTGCTGAAGTGTATTTCCGGATTTGTTGTGAGTCAGAAACATTGTAGCTTCCCTTGTCTTCTCGAGAGCCTCACGTGCTTCCTGTATAGAAGAGAAGGCCCCTGATGGCCGGACTGCTTCCGGCGCTTCCACTTTATGGGAACGGTTGGTTGTACGCTCGATAGGTTTCGGTGATGCAGATTCTTTCGTGCCATTTTTTATGACGTCATTGATCTGTTCAATGATGAAGTTCTCCATCAGATATAAATGTTCCAATATTTCCAGTATAGACCACGTATTATCTGAAGGTTTCTTTCCGGCATCCTCTTCGGAAACCTGACTGATAAAGTCCTGAATAAGCTTTCTTTTGTCTTCCAGTCCGTACATAGTTCGTCATCCTTCCCGGAATTATAACCATTGTGATTATTATAATCGTAACTGTTACTTTATAGACAAAAACACAGGAGGTTAAACATAATTATCAGGGAGGAAAAAAATGAGCTTTACTGCTTTACTTTACTACCGGTTCGTTGTATTATGGAAAATAACTTAAAATTAATAACGAAACTTCTTATCCAGAGAGGCGGAGGGACTGGCCCTTTGAAGCCCGGCAACCATCCTGCTGATGTGAATCAGTGTGAACGGTGCCAATTCCTGTAGAATGGATATCCATTCTAAGAGATGAGAGGATCGAGCGGATATTATAACGTCGACCCCTCTTCCTGGATATTAAGGAGAGGGGATTTTGATTGTTAGCCCGTCTAAACTCTCGGAAGAAGTGTAGTTAGAGAGAAAGGATAAGATATATTATGGCAATCGCTACTTTCGGTGCAGGATGTTTCTGGGGTGTGGAAGCGTTCTTTGACAGATTGAGCGGAGTGACGAATACAACAGTCGGTTATACGGGAGGATTTGTGGAGAATCCGTCCTACGAACAGGTGAAAACCGGGGAAACAGGACATGCGGAGTCCATTCGTATTGAGTTCGACCCTGAAGTGCTCACTTATGAAGCTCTCGTCGAGTACTTCCTTGAAGCCCATGATCCTACTTCCGTCAATCGTCAGGGAGAAGATGTCGGACATCAGTACCGCTCCGTGATTTTTTATGCGAATGAGGAGCAGCGTCAGCAGTCCATTGCGAAAATAAAAGAATGGAACGATCGCGGAATTTTCAAGTCTCCGATTGTAACAGAAGTGGTACCGGCTTCCACTTTTTATGAAGCAGAGGAATATCATCAGCAATATGTTAAAAAATATGGAGCGGCTTGCAGCGCCGTTTAAAACTTCAGCTTTTAGCTGAAGTTTTTTTATTTTATAAAGACTTTTTTAAGAAAAAGTAGCTGCTTTGGCACAGATGAAGCATAGATAATTTAAAACACCATCCGTGTTTTTCCGCTATTATATATTTAAATTGACCAATTCGGTCAACCATGTTAATATAAAAATGACCAAACCGGTCATGTCTAACTGAAAGGAGGTTAGTACCATTAATCCAAATTTTAATAAACTAACTAGGAGCAAGAAAGAACTTATTATTAACGCGTCAATCCAGGAATTTGTTCAAAACGGATTTGATAAAGCCTCAACTAATGCAATTGTAACAAGTGCCAACATTTCCAAAGGGTCGCTGTTCAATTATTTTAATAGCAAGAAAGATCTTTATGTATATTTGATCGAATTAAGCGTTCAGGTTATTGAAGATTTTTATGAGCAAATTGACTTGAGTGAAACAGATCTATTCAAAAGACTTGAAAATATCGGTTTGCAGAAATTGCATATTCAGGAAAAGCATCCTCAAATATTTGATTTCCTGACTGCTGCGGTCCAAGAGGAATCGGTTGAGGTAAAAGAAACTATCAGGAAAAGAATCGATCCCATCTATGAGCGGGGCACAGAATTAATATATAAAGATATTGATTACTCCAAGTTCCGTGAAGGGATCGATATTGAAAAGGCGATTGAGATTCTGAATTGGACGATGTTCGGTTTCAGCGATAAAGCACTTCGACAGATTAATACCTTTGAAAACTTAGAGGAATTCAGAGAAAAATATTTTGCAGAATGGAAGAGGTATTCAGAGATTCTCAAATACAGCTTTTATAAGTAAGCATGAACTGAAAAGTTGAATTCTCTAAAAAAGGAGTGTTCGTGTTATGACAGAGATTGTAACGATCCAAGGTTTACAAAAGAAATTCGGTAAGTTTCAGGCATTACGCGACGTTTCATTCACAGTAAACGCTGGAGAAGTTGTCGGCTTTATTGGTCCGAATGGGGCTGGTAAATCTACTGCTATCCGTATTTTATTGGGAATTATGAAGCGGGATGCAGGTCAAGCACAGATATTCGGTAAGGACGTTTGGAAAGACAGTCTTGAGATACACAAACGAATTTCATATGTCCCGGGAGATGTCACCCTGTGGGGAAACTTGACAGGCGGGGAGATTATTGATTTATTTCTTAAATTGCACGGGGGCGGAAATAAAAAAAAACGCGACTATTTAATAAAACGCTTTGAATTGGATCCTAAGAAAAAAGCCAAAGGGTATTCGAAAGGGAATCGTCAAAAGGTGGGTTTAATAGCAGCATTATCTGCTGATTCGGATCTGTACATTTTCGATGAACCGACTTCAGGTCTTGACCCATTGATGGAAGCGATTTTCCAGGAAGAAGTAGAAAAAATCAAAGAAACTGGCAAATCCATTCTGTTGTCCTCACATATCTTAAGTGAGGTGGAGCGTTTAGCTGACAAAGTGGCAATCATTCGCCAAGGAGAAATCGTGGAATCCGGGAGCCTTGATGATTTACGCCATTTGACCCGTTCTGCAATAACGCTGGTAACAGAGGGGGATGTGGCTGAGATGACCAATGTAAATGGCGTTTTCGATTTCGAACAAAAAGAAGATCAGGCAACGTTCTCTGCGGATAATAAACACCTTGATGAAATTTTAATGGCAGCAAGTAAATTGGGGGTCAAGAAATTTGAATCAGTGCCACCGACTCTTGAAGATTTGTTCATGCGTCATTATGAAAGCTGATTTTCAGAAAGGAGGGTGAATCAAGATGAGAGAAAATTTTGCACAATGGGAGACCTTGTTCCTACTTAATCTGAAACGGGACTGGAAAAAGATAATTGTCTGGATTTTGGGGTTCGGCCTGTTTTCAGCAGCTTTTGTGCCAGCCTTCAAAGAAATAGCGAAAGGCAACGGCCTGCTCGGAATGTTCGAAACGCTCCAAAACCCTGCAATGATTGCAATGGTAGGTCCAACGCCGGTTGGAACAGCGGTTGATTATACACTTGGAGCCATGTACGCCCATGAAATGCTGTTGTTTTGTGGTTTGTTTTCAATGGTCATCGCTGTTCTGCATGTAGTAGGGCACACCCGAAAGGAAGAAGATCTTGGTCTGACCGAACTGGTACGCTCCTTCCAAATCGGCCGACAAGCTAATTCGTTTGCCGCGATAATGCAAATTGTTTTCATTAACCTTTTATTAACACTTTTTATTAGCGTCGTGATGATCAGCTTTGATGCTGAGACTATTTCTGTCGAGGGCGCCTTTTTGTTCGGAGCCTCGGTTGGAATTGCCGGTATTATTGGTGCCGCTATTGCTCTCGTGATGGTACAAATTATGCCTGCTTCCTCCTCTGCAACAGGTTCAACGCTCGGAATAATCGGGTTATTGTACATTATTCGTGCCGGGACAGACGTTTCGAACGTTGATCTCTCCATGCTCAATCCGTTAGGCTGGACCTACCTCACCTACCCGTTTACTGAAAATAATTGGATTGCGCTTGTTTTTGCATTGATTTTCAGTTTGATTGCAGTAGTCGTCGCTTTTTCACTTGAAAGAGGCCGCGACATGGGGGCCGGTTATCTCCCGAGCAGAGAAGGTCGGGAAAGCGCAGCTAACTCTTTATTGTCCGTCCATGGTTTATTTATTAAGCTTAACAGAGGTACTATAATTAGCTGGTTGATAGCTTTTATTGTTATGGGCGCTGCTTACGGTTCAATTTATGGTGACATGCAAACTTTTCTCGAAAGCAACGAAATTATGAAACAAATGTTTGCGCAGGCGGACGTTTCCATTGAAGAATCATTTACAAGCACGATAATGATGGTGATGATTGCTTTAGTGTCGATTCTGCCGATTGCCATTGTAAATAAACTGTTTGCCCAGGAAAACAGGGCATATTTAAGTCAGATTTTTGCTACAAAAGTGACCCGCAGCCGACTTTATTGGACCAGCATCGGTTTAGCTATTATTACAGGAGCAGCGGGAATTCTAATAGCTGCCGGCAGCCTTGGTGGTACAGCTTTATCTGCTATGGGAGGCAGATCAACAATGGAGATAGCTGATTTTCTTGGTTCAGGCTTCAATTTCCTGCCGTCCCTGCTGTTCTTTATCGGTTTAGCTTCCTTAGCTCTTGGCTGGTCACCGAAATCAGGAAAAGTCGTATATGTGTACCTTGCATACTCTTTTCTGTTGAACTATTTCGGTGGGATCGTAGATTTGCCGGAATGGTTTTCAAAAACAGCCATTCAAAGCTGGATACCTCGATTGCCATTAGAAGATTTTGATGCATCAATCTTTATTACAATAACCTTAATGAGTATCGCTCTAATAATAATTGGTCACTTTGGTTACAATCGACGGGACATGATCGAAGGAGCTTAATGTTTACCAAGAAGCAAGATGGCGAACGCTATAAAGTATATCAATGAATAGCAACAGTACTGATTATTTGAAAAGGCGCATTTTTCCACGGAAGAATGCGTTTTTTGATGTGAATTCTCAGGGAACTCTACGTGGGTGCTTACGCTTCTATAACTGTTTGGTATACTAGGAGTAACAGGGGGTGGATGTATGACGCTTAACGACTGGGTCCTCGGAGCTATGTGTTTTTTTCTGATTCTCGGGGCTCTGGACTACTATATACTGAACAGACGGCTGAAGCTCGGGGACCGGTTTTACGAGGCATTCCGGATGATGGGAACGCTTGCTCTTGCCATGATAGGGGTTATCTCGTTCGCCCCCGTGATGGCCGAGTGGATGGCTCCGGTAGTCGTGCCGCTGTACGAATGGCTGGGGGCGGACCCCGGTATGTTTCCATCGATGCTTCTGGCTATCGATACCGGGGCGTATCCCCTGGCCGAGTCCCTTGCCGAGGACGCGGAAGCGGCTGTATTTTCATGGTCGCTTCTCGGAACGATGATGGGTTCGACCGTAGTGTTTACTATACCGGTAGCGCTTTCGGTATTACATAAGCAGGATTACCGTTATTTTGCCAAAGGAGTTCTGATCGGATTTACGACTATCCCCGTGGGCTGTTTTACAGGCGGGTTTCTTGGAGGATATGCTTTTGACTGGATGTTTGTAAATCTGCTCCCTTCCATTGTTCTTGCAATTTTAATTTCCATCGGTCTCGGTTTATTTACAGCTGTCACTATACGACTGTTCGCCGCATTTGGTAAGATAGTGGAAGTCCTTATTGCTGTAGGTCTCGTTTCTATTACTATTGAAACACTTCTTGGAGTGAGCGTTATCCAAGGTCTGGCTCCTTTGTCGGAAGGGGCGGTGATTGTCGCGAAAATAACAGTCACCCTGGCCGGAGCTTTTCCTCTGGTCGCTTTTCTCGAAAGAATGCTGCAGAGGCCTTTTGAGATAATCAGACCTTGGGTGAAAGTGGATAAAGTGGCGATGACGGGGCTGTTGGCCTCTATGGCTCACAATATACCTATGCTGGTAACAATGAAGGATATGGAGCCGAGGGGGAAAGTGATCAACTCAGCTTTCGCTGTCAGTGGAGCTTTTGCACTCGGAGCTCATATCGCTTTTGTGGCAGGCATTGAAAAGGATATGGTAGTGCCGGTGCTTGCCGGTAAGTTGAGTGCCGGCTTTCTTGCAGTAGTTATCGCATGGGCAGTAACAACAAAAGAGGAGGGGAAGTCCCATGAAACGGTGGTCGGATACGATTGAGGTAGAGACACCGATTGAACACGTCTGGTCATATTTCGATCAGTCCCTGGAACAGACCAAAAAAATTATGCCGAATATCGAAGAACACCGGCTCATCCATTCTTCCGGAGAGACGGTCGGGAATGTGTACAGACAATCGTACGGCGTAGGAGAGACAAAGGAAGAATACGAGGTTACCGTAACTGAATTCAAAGATGAAGAAAATGAAAAAAGACTCACTTATTCTTATACACTGGCCGGGGTTTATGATATACAGGCCACTTATTTACTTGAAAAAGCGGGAGAGAAGAAGACGACGTTCACCTATCTATCTTCAAATAGGCCAAGGAAATGGTATTTACGGATACTGATTCTTTTCTCCAACGATCAGGCCGTCGCTAACTTTGTCCGTCGCGTGAAAAGAGTGGCCGAGGAAGAATATAACGAATAGTACGGGTGTATACAAAAGTTGCCGCTCTCCCTTAGTGCTTTATGAGGGGGAGCGGCAACTTGTTTTCCTTACCTTCTTCCGAGAAGGTTAAAGTATGAAGATCCAGATCAGTGCTAACGTAATAACAAAGGTGATAACGTAGATGATGCTGAGACGACGGAAACTGGAAGTATCACGGGAGTCGGATTTCAGGCTGGCCAATTCTTCATCACTGTCGGCCGAATGTTCCTGCTTGTTCAGGTTTTTTCCGATATAGATAGTGGCTCCAAGGGCAACGGCTGTCATAATGATAGCTGCGGTATAATACAGTGGATACATAATATCTCCCCTTTCAGAAATAGGGTATATGCCAAACATACTATTATTATATAAAGAACGCAATTTCTTTTACATTTTTTCCACGGTTTTCATCCCGAGCAGATGGAGTCCTTTTTTCAGCACCGTAATTACCGCCTGTACAAGAGTGAGACGCTGATTCATCTGGTCCGTCTGTAAAATTTTCGTGTGGGCGTAGTACTGGTTGAAATGTTTTGACAGTTTTAAAAGATAGCGGGCAATGACGGAAGGGTCTTTCTGTATAAAAGCTCTTTTCGTTTCATCGGGGAAGAGATGCAGTTGTTTTACAAGTTCCCAGGCGCTCCCGTCTTTCAGGTCGGTCCTGAAGTCGAAATCGGCTTTTTCGGTAAGTGAAACGGCACGGGCATAAGTGTATTGCAGGTACGGTCCCGTATTTCCTTCGAAAGTGAGCATATCATCCAGTGAAAATTCAACGTCGTTTTGTCTCTGATGTTTCAAGTCGTGGAAAATCACCGCTCCTGTCCCTATGTCGGCATTGCCTCCGGCCCGTTCCCGGGCTTCTTCGAGTACGTCTTCAAGCAGAATAGTTCTCCCTTTCCTCGTCGACATCTTTTTTCCGTCCTGAAGCATCATGCCGAAAGAGATGTGCTTCATGGAGGGTGCCCAGGGGAATCCGGCTTTTTCCAGCACCTTCTGAATTTGTTCAAAGTGGAGCGTCTGTTCATTTCCGACCACGTACAAACTTTCAGTGAAACGATAGGTCCGATATCGATCGATCGCAGCCGTCAGATCTCTCGTAGCATAGGTTGTCGTGTCGTTACTTTTAACGATCAGACATGGGGGGAGATCATATTCATCCAGGCGCACTACGAGGGCCCCTTCGGATTGTTCGAGCAGTCCTTTTTCGTCAAGCATCGCTATCGTTTCTCCCATTTTATCACTATAATAAGCTTCTCCCCGTGTCAGATCGAAAGTTATATCAAGCTGTTCATAAATTCTGTCGAACTCTTTAAGAGATAACTCACGGAAATGACTCCAGAGAGCTGCGGCTTCCTCCTCTCCTTCTTCAAGACGCTTGAACCAGTCACGCCCTCCTTCTGTAAGTGACGGATTTTGTTTTGCCTCCTCGTGAAATCTGACGTAAATGTTTGAAAGTTCTTTCAGAGGATTTTCCTCTAATTTATCTTTCTCCCCCCATCGTTCGTAGGCTGCCAGCAGGTGACCGAACTGAGTGCCGTAATCGCCTACATAATTGATTTTCACTGGAGTATAACCGCAATATTCGGCGAGCAGGCTCAGAGAATTGCCGATGATTGTAGAACGAAGATGTCCCATGGAGAAGGGTTTTGCTATATTTGGGGCCGATAAATCCAGTACTACACGTTCTCCTTCCCCGAAACGGTGACGGCCGTAGTCATTGTGGGCAGCACGGCGGAGGATGTGGTCGGTCATAAAAGACTGGTCGAGAAAAATATTAACGTAGCCGTTAAGGGCTTCCGTGCCCGCAAAAATAGGGTGATCCAGCTGAGCGCTCACATCCTCTGCTATGTTTTGAGGATTTTTTCTGAAGTGCCGGGCCAGGAAAAAGCACGGGAAGGCGATATCCCCATGGCCGTTGTGTTTCGGCTGCTCAAGTTTCTGTTTCAGGTCTTCCGGAGTGAACTCCTCCCCGAGGATGTGAGCGAGCTGTAACGCGATGATTTCTTTTTCCATGTTTTCATCTCCTTTTCGGATCGAACCAGGTTTTTGTGTACTGTATAAAAGTTATTTGACATAAAAAAGCCCCCACGTCGTAAAGAGACGTGGGGGCGCCGCGCGGTACCACTCTTTTAGCCTTAAGGCCACTTGATCGGATAACGGGGTCCATCCCGGCGGCAGAGCTACTTATGTTCACTCCCGCACCTCAGAAGTCCGGTTCCTCCATCGTTTTTTGCCGGGCTCCCACCATCCCCGGTTCGCTGTTGAAAAAACAGATTAGATTACTCTCTTCGTCAAAGGTGATATGTTATTATTAGAAAATATAGCATAGTAAGAAAAGTAAATCAATAACCGGATTAAAAATGAAAGTGCAGGGAAAAAACAAAGTAGAGGTGAAGATTTCTATGGAAAAATTACAGACGATTACAGAAGCCAGACAAATAATTTCCAAAGAGAAACTGTCGCTGGTGTATATTTCCCAGCCGACCTGTTCTGTCTGCCATAGCCTGAAACCGCAGGTGGAAGAGTTGCTTGAGAGCTATCCGGAAGTAAAAGCGATTCACCTGGATGCGACTGAAATTCCGGAGGTATCCGGAGAATTTCAAGTGTTTACGGTACCTGTGGTACTTGTCTATTCAGAAGGAAGGGAACTTATAAGAGAAGCACGTTTCGTACCGGTAGGAGAACTGGATTATCAGCTGAATAAATTGCAGGATGCCATGAATGCATAAGAAGAGCCGCTCTCTAAAAGAACGGCTCTTCTTTATCATTGTTACACTTTTCTCGGAATCCATCCCGGAACACTCATGATGTTTGTCCACATCGGTTCGGGAATCACCAGCTCTTCCTGCGCATCCATATCCATTTCCGTAACTATGTGGTCTTCCTGTCCTTTTTCCACTTTCACAGCCCAGTCCGGGTCGATAAGGAGCTCTCTTCCTAAAGCCAGCAGTGGTACAGTTTCGAGTGCTTTTTCCGCATCTTCTTTTGTTCTTATTTCTCCGACACCGACAAGAGGAAGGTCGTCCCCGATCTGGTCTCTGATCTGCCGAATGACGGAGCTTCCATCATCTTCTTTCCGGATGGAAGACTGGTGGAAATCCCTCAGGGAAATATGAAGATAGTCCAGTCCTCTTTCGGTTAATTCGCTGACCAGTTTCATTGTGTCTTCAAGTGCAATACCGGGAGTATGCGGTTCTTCCGAGGAAAACCGGTATCCGGTGATGAAAGGGGTTCGGGCGTATTCCCGTACGGCCTGCTTCACCGCTTCCGTAACTTCTAACGGAAATGTCATACGCTGCCACACATCTCCGCCCCATTTATCGGTCCGGCGGTTGGAATGAGGGGAGAAGAACTGCTGAAGCAGATATGTATTCGCTCCGTGAAGTTCGACTCCGTCAAACCCGGCTTCAATTGCCCGTCTCGTAGCCTGTTTGAAGTCCTCGACTGTTTGTGAAACTTCTTCTTCAGACATCTCTCTCGGAGTTGCGGCCCCTTCACGTTCGGAGGGGACAGCACTGGCCGAGACCGGTGTTTCGTCCGGCAGGAGATGGGGCGGGCTCATTCGTCCTCCGTGATAGATTTGCAGGATGGCTTTTGCTCCTTCTTGATGGATGACTTCTGCCAGTCGTTTCAGGCCCGGAATGAGTTCGTCACGGTCTACCCCTATTTCTCCGTCGAAGCCTTTACCCTGCGTATTTACGTTTGCGCAGGCCGTAATGACGGTTCCGGTTCCACGTGATCTTCTTTTATAATAAGTCAATTCTTTTTCGGAGACCCGGCCATCTTCTTCCGAGAGAAAATTTGTCATGGGGGCCAGGATTAGCCGGTTTTTCAACGTTACGCCCGAAGGCAGTGTATATGAATCGAACATTTATGTTTCCTCCTTTGCTTTTATGAGTTTAACATTCGGAGAAAGGCAAGGTCTTTTAAATTGCTTTTATCATCCGTCATTAAACAGATATTTATTTCTGCTGAAGATCGTACGTGTTATTATTCCTGTACACTTCCGGAGAATGTCGGATGAAACCATGTATATTTGAAGGGAGCAGTGGCAATATGGAACCATTTATACGCAGCGATCAATACCACTTCCTGAAACAGCAGATCCGCCACATTGTTCAGACGAATGCACTTGTTAATGACAGGGAAATGGTCCGGACGGTGCAGGGGCTCGCGATGGACAAGATGAAGGATGTTTTTTACGGTCTCACCGACCTGCAGAAAAGGCTGCTCGACGGGATGACTGAACTGAAAGACCGGACAGATGTGGAAATGTTCGAAGCACGTATCCTCCCACTGGTCCATCCCTTTGAAATGCCGGAGGAAGAGGAGGTCAGAAGTCTGTTTCCGCACCTTTCCCGGGTGAAAATGCCCGTGCTCGGTTCCGGCGTAGACCGGCGTGATCTGACTTACGTAAGCTGGTTTGACCCGGGGCTCGACAGAAAATTCATTGTAACGTACAGAGAGGGCGTCCTTACGGGTATGGAAGGGTCTTTCACTTACAGTGGACGGAAAAACATGTGTGTCATCTGTCGCGAACATGAGTATGTCGGGCTTTTTGTCACAGACGCTACGGCATACAAAAGAAAAGGGAATTACGTCTGCAAAGACAGCATTACGTGTAACCGGAATATAACAGACCAAAAACATCTCCATAAATTTATGGACGACATAAAAAGATAGGATTCCCTGTCTTATTATGTCGTCTTTTCGTGAAATTTTTCTTTCTTGAATTTTCCGAATTTTTTATTTATACTTTACATACCAACTGGTTAGTATGCGGGGAGGAGAAATGATGGACTTTTCATACAATGAAAAAACAAAAGAATACCGGAAAGCCGTACGCTCATTTATGCAGGAATATATTTACCCGAACGAAAAAGTGTTTGCCGAACAGTTGAATGTCCAGACCGACCGATGGAGCGAGATTCCTCCGATCATCGAAGAACTGAAGAAGAAAGCCCGATCGCTCGGACTGTGGAACCTTTTTCTCCCGGATGAAGAGATCGGGGGAGGGCTCACCAATCTGGAATATGCTCCTTTATGCGAAGAGATGGGGAAATCGATGCTGGCTCCGGAAATCTTCAATTGTAATGCACCGGACACAGGAAATATGGAATTGTTGTCTATGTATGGTTCCCGGGAACAAAAAAAGAAATGGCTGGAGCCTCTTCTTTCCGGAGAGACCCGTTCCTGTTTTGCGATGACCGAGCCGGATGTCGCTTCTTCGGATGCGACGAATATCTCTTCCAGCATCGAGAAGAAGGATGACTCCTATATTATAAACGGCACGAAATGGTGGTCGACCGGAGCGATGGATCCGAGGTGTTCTTTCGCTATATTTATGGGCAAGACAGATACAGAAGCTCCCAGACACAAACAGCAGTCGATGATTATTGTGCCTATGGATGCAGAAGGAGTGTCAGTGAAGCGTCCGTTGAATGTGTTCGGCTATGATCATGCGCCGCACGGGCACGCGGAAATCGAGTTTACGAATGTGGAGGTGCCGAAAGAAAACCTGATTCTCGGTGAAGGACGCGGTTTTGAGATAGCCCAGGGAAGGCTCGGCCCGGGGAGGATCCACCATTGTATGAGACTGATCGGAGCTGCAGAAAGGGCGCTTGAAGATTTGTGCAGACGCGTACGTCACCGTGAAGCATTTCACCGCCCGCTGGCTGAACAGGGAGTAATCCGCGAATGGATCGCTGACTCCAGAACGGAACTTGAACAGGCAAGGTTACTGACTCTTCAGGCAGCCTGGCAGATGGACAAAATGGGAAATAAAGAAGCGAAAGCTGCGATAGCTATGATCAAAGTCACGGCCCCTTCGATGGCGCTCAACGTTATTGACCGTGCGATCCAGGCTCACGGAGGCGCAGGGGTCAGCGACGATTTCACGCTGGCCATGAATTATGCGAATGCCCGGACGCTCAGGCTGGCAGACGGACCGGATGAAGTTCACAAAAGACAGATTGCAAAACTGGAACTCTCTAAATACGAGGAGGATGGATATGCACGTACTTGATTATTTTAAGTTGGAAGGGAAGACCGCTGTCATCACAGGAGGAGGAAGAGGTCTCGGAGCACAGCTGGCCGAAGGTATGGCTGAAGCGGGAGCTGATGTTGTGTTATGTTCGAGAAAACTCGAAAATTGCGAGGAGAAAGCATCCGAACTGAAAGAAAATTATGGAGTAAGGACGCTGGCACTCGAATGTGACGTAACCGACGAAGACAGTGTGAGAGACGTTATTCAAAAAGTGAAGGACGAATTCGGAACGCTTGATGTGTTAATCAACAATAGCGGGGCTACGTGGGGAGCACCCGTGCTTGATATGCCCACGGAGGCTTTTCAAAAGGTGATGAATGTTAACGTTACCGGTACGTTTCTGATGAGCAGGGAAGCTGCAAAAGTTATGAGACAGCAGCAGTCGGGTAAAATTATAAATCTGTCCTCAGTGGCAGGATTCGGGGGGGCCGATCCGAGATTTATGGACACCATCGGGTATAATACGAGCAAGGGTGCAGTGAATACGTTCACAAAAGATCTGGCTGTGAAACTTGCGGGAGACAACATCCAGGTAAATGCAATCGCTCCCGGGTTTTTCCCTACGAAAATGTCCGAGGGCCTTCTTTCGATGAATGGGGAATACATTCTGGATCAGACGCCGATGAAGCGTTTCGGAAAAGAAGGGGAATTAAAAGGCGCAGCGCTTTTTCTGGCATCCGGTGCCTCCGACTACGTGACGGGAGATATTCTCACAGTCGACGGGGGGATGCACGCAACTTGTTAAAAAGGAGGAAGCAGGCGTGAAAGGGAAGATTACCGAAACAAGCATTTCACTTTTTGGCCAAAAAGGCTTCAAGGAAACTTCTATACAGGAAATAGTCGATCATCTTGGACTTACTAAAGGAACTTTTTACTACTACTTCAAAAACAAAGAAGAAGTTCTCGTTCAGATTCATGAACGATTCATTGATGATTTACTGGAAAAACAGGAAAAAATTTTGAACAGCAGCCTTCACCCGGAGGAAAAACTGCGCGAGCTTGTGAGGATGATGATCGAAAACATCCGTGCAAGTGTAAACAGTGCCATGATCTTTTTCCGGGAAATGCGGCACTTAAGCGAAGAAAAATTGTCATACGTGAGGCAGAAACGGGATTTATTTCAGCAGAATATCGAAAAGCTTGTGCAGGAAGGAATAGAAGGAGGAGCATTCCGCAGTGATCTTCGGGCGGACATGATCTCTTATTTCATTCTCGGCATGGCGAACTGGAGCTATTTCTGGTATGAGCCCGAAGGAGAAGTGTCGGAAGAACATCTGGCGGATATATATACAGCTATTTTATTGCAGGGTCTGGAATCGAAAGAGAAGGAGTGAGGGACATGCACGAACATGATATTAAAGTGAGGTTTTCGGAAACGGATCAACTGGGACACGTGAATAACAATAATTATTTTATATATATGGAGGAAGCAAGAATACATTTCTTCGACTACCTCGACCTGGTAGGGGATGGAGAGTGGAAGTTCGTTGTAGCCTCCGTAAAGTGCGACTTCGTTAAACAGCTGTACTTCGGTCAGTCGATTACGATTAAAAGTTTTGTGACGAAAATAGGGAACTCCAGTTTCCATTTGAAGCAGAACATGTATGAGAAAGAAAGTGGAGAACTTGTAGCGGAAGGGGATTCTGTAGTAGTCCAGTACGATTTCAAGGCGGAAGCAAGCGAGAAGATGTCCGAATGGATGAAGAACCAGCTTGCTTCCTGTCAGTTTGAAACTGCAGAAGGGAGATGACTGTATGGACACGCGCGAAGTAAGAAAAGGAGAGGAACTGGAGAAAGAAGTTCTTGAAGAGTATTTGAGAAGTACGTTCACGGACCTTCCTAAGTCCCCGTTAAACATCCGGCAGTTCGGTGCGGGACATTCCAATCTTACGTATGAACTGAAAATCGGAGACTGGGAAGCCGTACTGCGAAGACCACCGAAAGGGCCTCTCCCTCCCAAAGCCCACGACATGGAAAGGGAATATAAAGTCATCAAAGCGGTCCACCCTTTTTTCCCCCTTGCGCCTGAGCCTCTGGCTTTTAAGGGAGATGAATTAATTGGAAAGCCCTTTTTTATAATGGAAAGGAAAACAGGGATCGTGTTCGATACCGAATGGCCGGAAGAGGTGACCCCATCGCCGGAACTTGCGAAAGATATTTCCCGGGAAATGGTGGATCGTCTGGTTGAACTTCACTCCATTGATTATACGGAGACTCCTCTGAATAATATGGTTAAACCCGAAGGATTTATGGGAAGACAGGTAGAGGGATGGATCAGGAGATATGAAAAAGCTCACACCGAAGATGTAAAAGAAGGGAGCGAGCTCAAAAAGTGGCTCGTGGAACACATACCGGAAAACGAAGAGAGTGCCATCATTCATTATGATTATAAACTCAATAACGCTATGTTTTCTCACGACGACCCATCGGAAATGACCGGTCTGTTTGATTGGGAAATGACCACTGTCGGAGATCCTCTTGCAGATCTCGGGGCGGCTATGAGTTACTGGATGGAAGCGGGAGATTCTTCTGAGTTGAAAGAAGGACTGGGGAAACCTCCTCTTACGACAGCAGAAGGGTTCTACACAAGGAAGGAATTTATGGAGAGATATGCGGAGAAAAGCGGACGCGATTTAAACAACATGAATTTTTACCTGGCTTTTGCCTATTTCAAACTGGCGGGAATCGTCCAGCAGATTTATTTCAGATACAAGCAGGGACAGACGGACGATCCGCGTTTCAGACACATGAACCATTTTGTGAATAAACTTATGGATCAGGCTGCCGTGCAGGCAGGTATTACTTAAAAAAGAGAGGGATAAATTATGAAAGCTATACAATTCAAGGAATACGGAGAGGCGGACGTTCTGAACGAAGTCGACGTCGAGATGCCTGAACCGGGAGATAACGAAGTACAGATTGAAGTGAAAGCGATCGGAGTCAATTTTGCAGATACGGCACGTCGCCGCGGCCAATATGTTGTTCCAACCCCGCTCCCTTTCGTACCAGGGGCAGAGGTCGCCGGTGTTGTAAATAAAAAAGGTAAAGGTGTCACAAACGTTGAAGAAGGGGACCGGATCGTTACCCTGGTAGAATCAGGCGGGTACAGCGAATACGTTACCGCAAATGCTTCTTCGGTCGTACCTGTACCGGATGGAGTGGAAGATGAACAGGCAGTAGCTCTGTTGCTTCAAGGTCTTACCGCTTATCATCTGATCAGCACGATGGGCCGTATGGAAAAGGGGGAAACGATTCTCGTCCACGCGGCAGCCGGTGGAGTAGGAATGATTGCGGTGCAGCTGGCTAAGCATTTTCAGGCCGGAAAGGTTATCGCTACTGCCAGTTCCGAAGAGAAACTGAAGTTCGCCAAAGATTTGGGAGCAGATGCAGGAATCGACTATACGAAAGAAGACTGGCAGCAGGACGTTGTTGACGAAACCGGCGGGAAAGGCGTGGATGTCGCGCTCGAAATGGCCGGAGGTGACGTTTTCACAGAAACGCTGAAGACGATGTGTGCTTTTGGCCGTGTGCTTACTTACGGTGCAGCAAGCGGCGAACCGCCTCAGTTGAACGCAGCCGGTCTCATGGGACGCAATCTTTCCGTTATAGGATTTTTCCTTCCACAAATTATGAAATATCCGGAACTGGTTCAAAAAAGTATGAAAGAACTGCTGACTCTTGTACAGCAGGGAGAACTGAAACTTCACATCGGAGGAGTATACAAGCTTAGTGAAGCGTCGCAGGCTCACAAAGATCTCGAAAACAGAAAGACAAAAGGAAAACTGGTACTGAAACCTTAATAACGTGGATACGAAAGCTGTCGGGGACCTTTCCGGCAGCTTTTTTAATTGCACAGGGGATGTTTTCGGCGGAAAAGTGTTTAAAGCCTGCGACGGTGCGGTATAGAAAAAGAAAACAGTTAAACAGGAGGTTTTGATCATGCCCTGGGATACACAGGATTATCCGGACTCTTTGAAGAATCTGGACACGGCAGTTCGAAAAAAAGCGATAACAATCGCGAACGGCATGCTTCATGAAGGTTATGAGGAAGGGAGAGCTATACCTATCGCCACTGAACAGGCAAAGGAATGGTATAGTAATGCCACGGATAACGACATCAATAAAGTGAAACAGATGACGGATAAGGAACTGCGGACGAGAGATGAGGAAAATCCGCAGAACAGCCGCCCGGAGCTTATGGAAAAAGGAGAACATGTCATTGCTCATGAAGATGGCTGGGCAGTACAGGCGGAGGATGCCAGACAGCCTTCGGAAGTTTTCGGAAAGAAAGAGGAAGCAGTGAATCGGGCGAAAGAAATAGCTCAAAACAAAGGTACAGCTGCCATTATTCATAAGCAGGACGGTTCGATACAAGAGAACATTCCCTATAATAAGTAAAAAAAGTTTATTTTTGGAATTTATGGGTATACTAAAAAATGTACATGATTTTTAACAAGGAGGAAACACACATGACAAACGGCAACCAGGGAAGAAGCGGTGAGAACCGTACGGAGGAACAGAATAAAGAATACGGACGTCAGGGAAAACATGCAAAAGGAAAGCAGCAGTCAGGTAATAGCGGAAATTCCCGTCAAAACACTCCGGATCTTTCCGAAAAAGGAGAACACGTCATTGCTCATGAAGACGGCTGGGCAGTACAGGGAGAAAATTCCTCGCAGCCTACGAAAGTCTTTGACAAAAAAGACGAGGCAATAAAAAGAGCGAAAGAAATAGCCGGAAATAAAGGCGGCAGTGTTATCATTCACAAACAGGATGGTACCATTCAAGAGAACGTATCGTATAGTAACTGAAAGGGACCCGGTTCCCGGATGTAAAATACTTATAAAGTCATATAAAAAGGAAGCTCTGATTAAGAGCTTCCTTTTTGTAATGGATTAGAGGAAAGATTTAAAAGCTTTTGAAATCTTCATAAGGGACTTCTACAGTGAAAAATACACCGTCCTCGTCTTCGGTTGCAGCGATTACTACGTGAGAATCACCGAAAATAGTACGGAAAACCTCATCACCGTTATCAAACGGGGCGTCCAGATTAAAACCGGTAGAGAGAATGGCATTACGGTCTTTCTCTGTAAGTCCTTCTGTTTCTTCAAGCGTGATCATTGGACGTACCAGGTTGCCTTCGGAAGCAGCCGTGTACTCATAGGAGACGTATGTATTCACGAGGGAACTCACCTCTCCAAGCATTTCGGCTGTGATCTCCTGAATTTCCCCGGCATCGATCAGGTAACGCACTTCCACGGGATCAAACCTTTTTAAAAAATGACTCACCGGCTTTCTCTCCTTTAGTCGGAATTTTTGAAGGGGTAATAGGAAAAATGCAGATGTATAATCAATAAGCAGCGTTATGTAAAAGAAAATCCTTTCCCTCTATCTCACGGATAAAGGAAAAGGGAAGAAGTCGTGAAGGCTTTGGCAAAAATGTTGTAGGGGGAAGTCATTTTCCAAATTAGCGCCTTCCATACTACCTTACCCGTTACGTACATTTGAAAACGTGTTTCAGTTCTTTTTATCGATAATTTTTTTGATTTTTCTTCTTCCCAGCCTGAACAAGGGGAGCGAAGTAAGAAAATCGATTGCGACAGAAATGATCAGACCGTGCAGAATCACTCCCAGAATCGTGAAGATAACGACGATCACCTGGCCGGGGAGAGTATCCGGTTCAAAGGTGGCTCTGCCAAAGAATGTAATAGAAAGAAGTGCACTAAGGAATGCGTCGGAGTAGGTCTCCAGTTCGTCCTCTATCCAAGTAAGAGGGATAATAAGTAAAAAGATCACGATGCTGATGATTCCTGCCACAAAACCGAGATGTTGGCGTTTCAAAAAGCGGAGAAACGGCTTCGTGTAGTATTTGGTGATAGATTTCAACCGGAGCAGATGAAGAATTCTGGCAAAACGCGCAAGCTGGAAGACAGCATCCAGTGGAATGGCGGCAATGACTATAAAAGGGTGTTTTTTGACAAAATCCAGTTTGCTTTCACTTTTAAAGAAACGATAGAGAAAGTCGAGAAAGAATATAGCCCACGTTCCCCACACAATAAGACTGTCGTACTGCATTTCCTGCCATATGGTGGCTACAGATAAACTGGCGAGAAGGACCATGAATACTTCATATGCTGTTTTTCCTGGTCTTCTTTTCCAGCGATTCATCCTGCAGCCCTCCTTTGAGACTTCCATTATAGCATGGAACATTTCTGAAGGGCAGACGTGCGCACATGAGCCGTAAAAAAAGAAGAAGCCGCTCTTTAGAAGAGCAGCTTCCGAATTATAAATCCATTCCGTCATAAGGTTTTATGATTCCGTAAATCGTTTCGATATAGGGAAGGGTGAGGTTCTTTTCCGCTGCCAGCCGCATCGCTCCTCCGTGGAGATGCTCCAGCTCAAGCGGGAGCCCTTTCCGTCGATCCTGATGCATGGAAGAAGTCATGTCGTTCCCAAGATTTTCGAGCTGTTTAAAAGCATGATCCACTTCATCCTGCCCTATTTTAACTCCTCTGGCGACGCTCAGTCTCTGCATATCCTCAAGCATTCGCCTGGCAATAGTAAAGGTTGGGGGATAGGCACGGATGTCTCCGATAGTGGTATTCATTGAGGTAGTGATACCGGAGAAAGCTGTAATGAACATGTACTTTTTCCAGATTTCCTTCAGAATGTCCGAGCTCCACCGGCTGTTCATCACTGCCTGTTCCCCGGCAAGGGAAAGCTCTTCACATATCGATTCCTGGGAAGGGTGAAGAGGGCCGAACACTATATTATGGAAGTCGCTCGTATGTTCCACATGCCCTTTCTCATTAAGGGTAGCTATAATAAAGGCAAGACCTCCGAGGACTGTCTCCTCTCCCAGTTCCTTTTCCAAAATAGCGTAATGTTCCACACCATTCAGAAGGGGCAGAACTTTTGCGCCTTTTTTTACGAGAGACTTCAGCCAGGGCATCGTCCCCTCCAGATGGTATCCTTTAACGGCGAGAACCACGAGGTCCGGATCTTCTATCACGGAAGGATCCTCTGCGATGTTCGGGTTTTCCCATACCGTATCTTCTACATTACTGTGGATTTTCATTCCGTGTGTCCTTAACTGTTCAGCTCTTCCTTCACGAACGAGATTGATGACGGTGTGACCGGCATCATGCCACCTCGTCCCGAAGTAAGCTCCGAGAGCCCCGGCTCCCACAATGACTATCTTCACTTCAATTCCTCCCTCTCAAATACTTACGAAACGATTATTTTTTAACCGTGGATTTCCCTGCATCAATGATGAGAATGATTGCAGTGATGGTATGCAGGATCCAGCCGACTACAGGTATGATTCCGAGGGCGTTCGCCACCATACCGGCGACGCTTCCTGAGCTGAATTCGTTCTGCTTAACGGAAACGATAAGTACGATTACGTGGAAAACGAACATAAATAGTAGCGGCTGCCAGCCGCCGCTCAGTATAAACGTCCCGCCTATGACCGGGATAGCCAGAAAAGCCTCACAAATACCGGTGATCCATTTTAATAAAGTTGTTGCACTCATAATGATCCCTCCCTTTCTGCTCGCGGTAAGGCCGCTTTGTATTCAAATATTTTCGGGGGAAGCTGTAATTTCTCCGGAAAGATGCCGATTCTGTTCCCGATAAACAACAATCGTCCCTTATTCCTTTCCTGTTATAGCCTGTTATTAAACGCTTTTACCTGCATGGGATAAGTGAAAAAGTCCTCCATGCAAAAAGAAAACACCGGTGCGGCGGTGCTTTCTTTTAAATCATTTATTGGCTTTCTGTAATTTTTTTATCATTTTCAACGAACGGCCCGTTCCGACTGCGACAGACTCCAGCGGGTTCGGGGCCATATGTACAGGAACAACGATCTCACTTGACAGCCAGTCCTGCAGACCGTTTAAAAGTGCACCTCCGCCCGTAAGTATAATACCGCGATCGACTATATCCCCGCTTAGTTCAGGAGGACAGCTTTCGAGAGTCGTGCGGATCGTTTCAAGAATTTGTGCAAGAATCTCCTTCAAGGCGCCCTGTATTTCTGTAGAAGTGAGCTGAATCGGTTTAGGCAAACCGGTCACCATGTCCCGCCCCCGCACTTCCATTGTTCTTTCTTCATGCTCGACCGGAGCCTGGCCGACTTCCATTTTAATCAGTTCGGCGGTCCGGATGCCGATAAGCATGTTGTACTGTTTGCGTACGTAATTCATAATCTCCTCATCCATCACATCTCCGCCGGAGCGGATGGAGTTGCTGGAGACGACGCCCCCGAACGAAATGATAGCCACTTCACTCGTCCCGCCACCGATATCCACTATAACGTTCGCAAGCGGTTCATCTACGGGCAGATCCGCTCCTATAGCCGCTGCTATCGGTTCCTCAATGAGGTGCACCTGTTTGGCGCCGTAGTTTTTCACAGCGTTTTCGATTGCCCGTCGTTCTACGGAGGTGGAACCGGACGGAGTGCACACTACTACCGTAGGTTTTCTGATAGACATACCGGAGGATTTCCCGGCTTTCTTCAAAAATTCTTTCAGCATCTGGGAGGTCATGTCGAAGTCTGCGATCACTCCGTCTCTGAGCGGCCTTACGGGTATGACGTTCTTTGGTGTTTTCCCGACCATCTTTTTAGCTTCTTCCCCTACGGCGATCACTGATTTGGTGTCCGTATTGTAGGCGACGACGGAAGGTTCGTTCAATAACATTCCTTTGGATTTGGAATAGATAAGTATGTTTGCGGTACCAAGATCAATTCCGATTTCTTCGTTAGATAGCATTGATTTCACTCCAGTGATGATAGATTTTTCTGAATGGATAACTCTATTATAATGTATTTGGGAAAACAGTGATAGAAATAAATGAGTGATTGTTTTATAATCGGGGGAAAGTAAAGACAGGGGGACGCTGCAGTGGGCGGTTATTTGACTTATGAAGACATACGAAAAAAAAGTGACGTCCTGAATGAATCGTATGAACTGGATGTTTCCATCTTTGAGGAAGTCGTAGATGATCTTCTGGAAAGTGAAAAAGATACGGAGAGTATCATTCTCGAAGGTTTCGAGAAATTGCTCCGTTCGGTGGATGAAACGATGACGGATATAGATTCTTTCATGGAAATGAAACCGAACTGTTTCATGGGCTGTGCTTTCTGCTGTTATTTCCCGATAAGGGTCAGCAAAATGGAAGCGAAACTCTTCTTCCGCTCCATTGAACATATGGAGCCGGATAGAAAAGAAGATATCTACAGACACTGGGAAAAATACTACGAAAAGTTTCCCCGGAAGCTGGAGGAGGCTCTGGCTATTGAGGAAGACGACCCCGAGATGAAATGGAAATACAAACAGCTGAATTTACCGTGTCCGATGCTGGATGAGGAGAAACAGTTGTGCAAGGCGTATGAAATCAGACCGGTACCGTGCCGTACGTACGTGAACTATTCCGACCCGACAGTCTGTGCTACGGAACACATGCCGAAAGAGACGACAAGTTACGACTTTCTTTATAATTTTTACTTCCAGGGTATAAATGAACTTGTGCAGGCCCTGTATGAAAACGGGGAAGAACTTCCTGTCGATTACCCGATGGACGCCTGGAGCTATGATTACCTTCCGGGATGGATCAGACAGTATCGGCAGGGAGAAATGCACGTATAGGGGGTGGGGAGATGGATCTTGCTCACATCGTTGAAGAGAAAATTAAAAAGGCGGTTGATCAGGGAGACCTCGATGATTTGCCGGGAAAGGGCAGACCTTTGCCGGAAGATGAGTTCGCCCACGTGCCGGATGACCTCAGGAACAGCTACCGCGTATTGAAAAACGCCGGCATGTTACCTGAAGAGATGCAGATTAAGAAAGAAGTGGTGGAACTCGAGGAACTGCTGGATCAGATTGCGGATCCCGAAGAGAAAGAACGCACGGAAAGGAAATTGACGGAGAAACGTATCCGTTTTCAAATGCTTATGGAAAAGAGGAAAATGGCCCAGTCCGGAACTTTCGGCCAATATGAAAGTTCCATAAGAAAGCGGCTTTAAAACATAAACTTTCCGAGCGACCTCCGGGCCATACAGATCTGATAGGAAAGCCTCCCCCGCACAGGCAAGTGAGGGAGAGGCTTCATTTTTTTCTTTAAGAATAGAGACCGTTGTTAACCTGCAGAACGCTTCTCCTCTTTGGCGACTTTCAGGAACCGCTTCGTCTCCGAGGCTACGACTCCGGAAAGCAGGAGAAGTCCGATAAGGTTAGGGAAAGCCATAAGACCGTTCATGACATCAGCGAAGGTCCAGACAGTACTGAGTTCAATTACCGCACCGATGAATACAAAGGCGACGAAAAGAATTTTGTAAAATCCGAGCCCCCGGTCGTTAGTCAGATAACCGAAGCATTTCTCTCCATAATAGGACCAGCCTACAATAGTGGAGAAAGCGAAGAAGATCAGTCCGAACGTGACGATGTATCCTCCTATATCGCCGAGGAAAGCACTGAACGATGCGGTGGTCAGGGCAGCACCATCCTCGCTTCCTTCCCCCTTGTATTCCCCGGCCATAACGATGGTCAGTCCGGTCATTGTACAGATGATAATCGTATCAATAAGTACCTGTGTCATGGACACGAGAGCCTGACGGCCGGGATAGTCCGTACGGGCAGCAGCGGCGGCGATCGGTGCCGAGCCGAGTCCAGCTTCGTTCGAAAAGACTCCACGGGCTACCCCGTAACGGATGACAGTACCGAGAAGACCTCCTCCGACTGCATTAGCGCTGAAAGCATCTGTGAAAATCGTATTGAAGGCAGGGCCTACGAGTTCAAAATTAGTAATAATGATTATTAATGCACCAAGAACGTAAAAAGCTGCCATAATCGGAACGAAAAATGCCGTTACACGGCCGATGCTTTTGATTCCGCCGAGAAGAACGAGACCGGCAAACACGAGAAGAATCAGTCCTGTAATCCATGTCGGAATGTTGAATGTCTGGACTACAGCATCGGAGACGGAGTTGGCCTGGACCATGTTCCCTATGCCGAACGCGGCGATAGCTCCGAAAAATGCGAAAAGCACTCCCAGCCATTTTTGGCCGAGTCCGCGATCAAGGTAGTACATAGGTCCACCTGACATTTCACCTTTGTTGTTTTCGACCCGGTATTTTACGGCAAGTATTGCTTCTGCGTATTTAGTAGCCATGCCGAATATAGCGGTGATCCACATCCAGAATACTGCTCCGGGCCCGCCCAGCACGACCGCTGTAGCCACCCCTGCTATGTTACCTGTACCTATTGTGGCGGCAAGTGCAGTGGTCAGAGCCTGGTAGTGGGAGATGTCTCCTTTTTCTCCCTTCTGCTGAGCGCTTGGTTTAAATGCAAGTTTCAAAGCGTAAGGCAGAGTCCGGAACTGTAAAAAACCCAGCCGAAGCGTTAAGTAAACACCTGTACCTACAAGCAGTACGAGGAGAGGCCAGCCCCATACGAGGCCGCTTATGTTCCCAAGTATTTCGTTTAATCTGTCCATCTGAATCCCCCTTGTAAGATAATGCTTACATACTAAATATTCCGAAAATTCAACTAAAAGTCAAGGTTTTTATAGGAAAAAGTGAGGAAAACAGAAAAATCATTTATAATAAGAAGAGTGAAGGAGGTTACTATTATGATTCGTGTATTATTCATTTGTCTCGGTAATATTTGCAGGTCACCGATGGCCGAAGCCATTTTTCGCAGTAAGGTTGAACAGGAGGGGTTACAGGATAAAATAGATACAGACTCTGCCGGCGTGGGACACTGGCACGAGGGGTCTCCTCCTCATGAAGGTACCCGGGCTGTCCTTCGGAAAAATCACATACGTATGACAGATACGAAAGCCAGGCAGATTACGGAACAGGACTGGGAAGATTTCCACTACCTGATCGTCATGGATGATAATAACCTGAGAGATGTAGAAGCGATCAATGACAAAGAGGGTGTCATAATACAGAAACTGATGGATTACGCCGAAAATGTTCCGGAAAGTGAAGTGCCTGACCCTTACCTTACTGGCGATTTCGAAGGAACGTTTGAGCTCGTGAACAGCGGTTGTGAAGGGCTTCTGGATTCTATCAGAAGAGACCACTCATTATAGGGAAGGAAGGCACGGGATGCCTTCCTTTATTTTTATGAAAAAAAGAGGTGTGTATGATTGAATAGTGATACAGAAGATTGGTATAGTTGGAATTGTTAAAAAATAGAAAGGTGTGTATACATGAAAAAAATAATATTTTTATTTGCTCTCGCTTTTACTCTTGTACTGGCTGCCTGCGGGACCGGCAGTGACGAGAACTCCAGTGAGAAGAGCAATAGCAGCAAAGACGGTGAGAAAGAACAGACATTATTCAAGCAGCTTCAGGAAGAAGGGGCGACTGTAGCAACTTCCGGAACCCTGCTTGCTTCCACTTACTATCCGGAGGGATCGGATAAACTGACCGGTTATGACGTGGAGGTTTTGAGAGAAATCGGTAAACGGCTGGATATCGATATTTCTTTCGAAGAAATCGGTGTGGACGGCATGCTTCCAGCCCTTAAAAATGGAAGAGTGGATATGGTAGCCAACGATTTTGAAATCACTGAAGAAAGAAAAAGGGATTTCGCATTCAGCGAGCCCTATAAATATTCCTTCACTTCGATAATTGTTCGTGAAGATGATTTATCCGGAATTGAAACGCTTGAGGACGTTTCCGGTAAAGTACACGGTGGGGGAGCGACCACTACGCACTCCCAGCTCGCAGAGGAACTGGGAGCTGAGCTGAAGACATACAATAATGTGACTAATGATGTATATCTGCGTGATGTCGAGAATGGACGTACGGATTTTATCATTAACGACTACTACCTGCAGAAACTGGCGACAGAAGCTCTTCCTGATATAAATGTGAAGATACATCCGGACATTAAATTCAACGAAGCCAAAATTGCGGTCGTTCTTCCGCAGGATGCGGACGAACTGAAGAAGAAGGTCGATGAGGCGATTACGGAAATGAGAGAAGATGGAACGCTGAAAGAGCTGTCGGAGGAATTTTATAATGCGGACGTGTCCAAACGGCCGGAAGAGGATATTCCTTCTGTAGATGAAATGGATCTTTAAGGAGGGAATAAAATGATCGGAATCGAGATAGACGATTTTGAACCCGGCAAACTATTTAATTTTCAACGTTCTATCGAAAATCTGCCCCTGATATTGGAAGGGATCCCCTACACAGTGCTTGTAGCTCTGGCAGGTATGGTTCTCGGTCTGGTTCTTGGTTTCTTTCTGGCTCTGGCACGGTCGTCGGCTCAGCTATGGCTGCAGCTTCCCGCCAGATTTTACATATCGTTCATGCGGGGAACGCCGATCCTTGTGTATCTGTTCGTCATTTATTTCGGATTTCCGGCTGTAGGTATTGAAATCAATGCCGTTTCAGCTGCCGTTCTCGGTTTCGGGACGAACAGTGCCGCTTACGTGGCGGAGATCATACGCTCCTCACTTTCAAGTGTGGACGAGGGCCAGTGGGAATCTTCCCGGGCTCTCGGGTTCTCCTACTGGAAGACATTACAAAGAATCATCGTACCTCAGGCGACGAGAGTGGCCATTCCGCCGCTTGCCAACGTGTTTCTTGACCTGTTGAAAGCTACCTCTCTCGCAGCAATGATCACTGTGCCCGAAATATTGAATAAAGCGCAGATAGCGGCAGGGAGAACGGTAGATTCCATGACGATGTACATTACTGCCGCACTCGTTTACTGGGCTCTGACTTTATTATTCTCTTTCTTTCAGAACTATTTGGAGAAAAGGTATAACAGATATGTATAAACGCCATCCGGAGACGGAGGCGTTTTTTTCTTTACACATTCACCGGGCTACTATATAATCTAAATCGTAATCATTCTTATTTATAATTGGAGGAGGCGAATCATGGCTCAGGAACCGCTTATTGAACTTGAAGATGTGTCTTTCAAATATGACAGGAATTGGGTAGTGGAGAACGTGAACATGACTATAAACGAAGGGCAGTTCGTCGGTCTTGTGGGACCGAACGGTTCCGGTAAATCCACCCTTATCAAACTGATGCTCGGTCTCGAAAAACCGGTCAGGGGACACATCCGGCTGTTTGGTAAAGAAGTGAAAAAGTTCAATAGGTGGCAGGAAGTGGGCTTTGTTTCACAGAAAGCGAACAGTTTTAACTCCGGATTTCCGGCTACCGTCTATGAAGTCGTGCGCTCAGGCCTTGTGTCCCGCATGAACATGTTCCAGCTCTTTAATCACAGTCATAAAGATAAAGTGCTTGCCACTTTGCGCGAAGTGGAGATGGAAGAATATGCCCAACACTCTATCGGTGAATTGTCGGGAGGGCAGCAGCAGCGGGTGTTTATTGCCCGTGCTCTGGTGAGCGACCCTTCCCTGATTATTCTCGACGAACCCACTGTCGGAGTGGACAGTGAACATGTTACTGCTTTCTACGATCTTTTAGCTAAATTGAACGGAGAGCGCAATCTCACTCTTTTAATGGTAAGTCACGATATCGGCACCATTACAAGCCACGCTACACACGTTGCCTGCATGAATAAAACAGTCCATTTCCATGGTTCCACGGAGGATTACGAAAATATGGACGATGAAACTTTGAGTCTGATGTATGGTCACTCCCTGCAGCAGCTTACTCATAACCACGAAGGGAGTTCACTATGATTGAAGCGATTGTGGAATATGAATTTTTACAGAATGCGGTGATTACCGGTCTGCTTATCGGGCTTGTAGCTCCTTTGCTTGGAGTATTCATCGTTGTCCGGCGACTGTCGCTGATAGCGGATGCTCTCTCCCACATCACTTTAACGGGGATTGCTGCCAGTCTGCTGATTGAAAAGCGTGTATCGGCAGTGGACGACTGGAACCCGATGTATATGGGGATGGCGTTTTCCGTTCTGGGGGCTGTGTTCATAGAAAAATTGAGAAAAGTGTACAAGCATTACGAAGAGCTGGCAATCCCTATCATGTTATCGGGCGGAATAGGCCTCGGTGTTATACTTATTTCTCTGGCAGACGGATTCAATACGGACTTATTCAGTTATTTATTCGGAAGCGTTACAGCCGTCAGCAGAGGAAATATGTGGACAGTAGCTGTCATCACCACGCTGGTGGTAATTATCGTCCTTATGTTTTACAAAGAGCTTTTCGTACTTTCCTTTGACGAAGATCATGCGTCCATTGCCGGGGTGAATGCCAGGTTCGTCCACTTTTTATTTATTGTAATGGTAGCTCTCGTCATCGCCTCGGCCATGCAGGTAGTCGGCATACTGCTCGTTTCGGCACTCATGACGCTGCCTGTCGCATCCGCTCTCCGCATGTCCGTCAGTTTCAGGCAGACAATCGGTCTTTCGGTACTGTTCGGAGAAATTTCCGTTGTTATCGGGCTGATCAGTGCGTATCAGCTGGATGTACCGCCGGGAGGGACGATCGTAATGGCTGCGGTGGTGCTTCTTATGATAAGTATGCTGTACAAAAAATTCCGTTCCGGTCTTTTTGAGAAAGGAGAAAAAGTATGAGTGTAATGAACCGTGCTTTACAACAGCTGAAGGAGAAAGGGTACAAGAAGACGAAACAGAGGGAGCGGATTATAGAAATATTCGCATCGCACGATCAGTACGTACCGGCAAAGAAGATACTTCAGGATATGCAGAAGGAGTTTCCGAATATAAGTTTCGATACAGTCTACCGGAATCTTTATCTTTTATCCGGAGAAAACGTGCTTGAGGCTACAGAACTTGAAGGCGAAAAACATTTCCGGCTCAGCTGCGGTGCCGGGCACCATCATCACCATTTTATTTGCACAGACTGCGGAAAAACGAAGCTGATAGAGTTCTGTCCGATGGAAAAGATAAATGAAGATTTAAAAGGCTATGATGTGGAAAGTCATAAGTTTGAAATTTACGGGAAGTGCCCGCTATGTGCTTAACCCCGTGAGTTTATAAAGAAAGACTTTCAGGCGTGAAGTAATTGTTATGGATGAGAGGTGTGTGGAATGAAAAAGTCAGGTATTGCTCTGTTTTTACTCGCAGTAGTCGTTCTCTCGGCCTGCGATAGCGGTGAGAACGGGGAAAAAGGGAATAAGGAAGCCGAAGTCGACATTTATACTACTGTGTATCCATTGCAGTTTATGACTGAGAAAATAGCAGGTGAGACGCTTGAGGTCGAGTCTATCCTGCCGGCAGGTGCGGATGCACATACGTATGAACCGACGACCAAGGAAATGGTACGTATGGCAGAAGGAGAGGTATTCATCTACACGAAAGATGACTTCGAGGCATACGCAGAGACGATCGCCGATACGCTGGAAGCGGAAGATGTCCGGACGGTTGCTGCAGCGGAAGGCATGGAAGGACTGAAGAAGAACGGACATGAAGAAAAAGAAGGCGGAGATCACGCCGGGCACAGCCATTCCGCGAGCGGAGAAGATCCTCACATATGGCTCGATCCCGAAATCATGGCGGAAGTGGCGGAACAGATTGAAAAGGAACTGGCGACTATGTATCCGGAAAAAAAGGATGAGTTCAGCGAGAATACAAAAAAGTTGAAGGCAAGACTTCACGAACTTGATGAACGTCTGGCTGCCACCATTAAAGAGGCGGATACTCAGGAAGTGATAGTCTCACACGCGGCTTACGGGTATTGGGAGGACGCCTACGGCTTAAAGCAGATTTCCGTAGCCGGTCTCTCCTCTACGAATGAACCTTCCCAAAAAGAACTCGAACACGTGATCGAAACTGCAGAGGAGCATGGACTCAACTACGTATTGTTCGAAAAGAACGTGTCTATGAAAGCGGCGGATATAGTCCAGGAAGAAATAGGGGCAGAAGCCCTTTATCTGCATAATCTGGCTACGAGAACAGAAGAAGAAGCGGAAAATGGAAAAGATTACTTCGACATCATGGAAGAAAACAGGGAAGTTCTCGAACAGGCCTTGAACCGGTAAAGAAGACCCGTCTACACTTCAGACCGGGTCCTGCGTGACGGATACATCTTTTTTGAAGAAGAACACAAGAAAAATAAAGACGAGCAGACCTACGATCAAAAAGAAGAGAGACAGGCCCGGAAGTATGTCAAGAACGATCCCCGACAGAAACGGACCGAGAATACTGCCGATGCTGAACGACATCCCGCATAATATATTTCCGGCAGGGAGGAGTTCCCGGGGCAGAAGATCGGTCATATAAGAGATGCCGAGGGAAAATAAAGATCCGACACAAAGCCCGGCGAAAGCAAAGCATAGAAACAGTACAGTGGCCGAAGACTCGTAGAAGGAAGCGATGAGAAAAGCGGCTGTGCCTCCGGCAAGAGCATAGCGTATGACGCGAGGGCGCCCTATGGAATCGCTCCAGCGGCCGAGCGGAATCTGTGATAAAAGACTTGCTGCAGCGAAGGCCGGAATAATGAAAGAGACGGTCTGCACGTTGTGACCGATACGTAAGCCGTAAACCGGGAATATGCCGTGCAGCGACGCTTCCAGAAAGCCGTAGCAGAGCGGACCGAGAAAAGCGGGCCAGGCTATTGCGGCGGCTTTGAGGAATCTTCTGAACGAACTGGATCCGTGAGCGGAGGCGTAATCTTCCTCCGGAAATTCATTTCCCACTTTCAGCATGAACAGCCATACGCCCAAACTGAGGAAAGAAGCCAGCAGGAAAGGAAAGTACGTACTGACCGAAAGAAGATTGGTCATAAGAGGGCCCAGTGTGAAACCGAGACTGAAGAACAGCCCGTAATAGGCGATACTGCGTCCGCGGCTTCCTTTGTCGGCCGTAGTCGTAATCCACGTCTGCGTACCGAAGTGCAGAATCTGATCCCCGATACCTATAGCTACACGGAGGGCGAACCAGAACCATAGGGACTGCCAGAAAGGAAAAAGGAACAGCGACGTAACCACCAGGAGACCTCCGACCATAATAATCGGCTTGAAGCCGAGGGAACGGAGCGGCTTTTCTATAAAAGGGGAAGCAAGGAGAATACCTATGTAAAGACCTGTAGCATGGATGCCATTCAAAGAGGAGGATACTCCGTTCTGTTCCAGAATGACAGCCAGTAGAGGGAGGAGCATCCCTTGAGAAAAACCGGAAATAGTAACGAGTCCTATTAAGACACGAAATCTCTGTTTTACACTGAACATGGTACTTCCTCCCTCCGGTAAAGTCTTCCTACAGAATAAGCGAACAGAGGGATCGTTTGCAAGAAGATTAATTTTACGTTAGAAATACAGATGAATCGGTTATACTATGAATAAAGACGCATTTTAACAGAGGAGTGAGAGGGAATGGAATTTTATCTGAAAGATGAAGGCATCCGTACATCATTCGAGTTCGACAATCTTAATATTTCCAGTGATGAGAATTACGGTTTCCGTCCTTACCAGCTGATGACGGCTTCCATAGCCGGGTGCAGCATGAGTGTGTACCGGAAAATTCTCGATAAGCAGAGGATCAAATATGAAGACATCAATCTTACAGCTGATGTGAAAAGAAACCCTGATGAAGCGAACCGGATTGAAAAAGTCCATCTTCATTACGTAGTGAAAGGATATCATCTGAACCAGGATAAGCTGGCTAAAAACCTTGAAGTAGCAAGAAAAAACTGCTCGATGGTGCAGTCAGTGAAAGACAGTATCGACATTGAAGAAACGATAGAGTGTATTCAACTGAGCTGACTGGAGCCCTCTGCCTGGAGGGCTTTTTCTCCGGAAAAAATATCGACAGTGCGGTTGAACTGTACTATCATGAACTGGAATCGATTTAGAAGAAAAGGAGCTTTTTATGGAGGATCAGGAAAAACTGAGTAATTTGAAATTGAAGTTGGCTCAATTCGCCGAACGGATCGATGAACTGGATCCGGAGGAAACGGACGTCAAAGACATTGATGAACTGATACGAATGCTTGATGAACTCGAAGATAGAATGAAATGACTTTTTCAACCTTTTCAGACATTATGTGAAAGGGTTGATTTTTTTATATTTATTCTTTATCATGGTAAATCGTTAATGAGATGAAAGGGGTGGAGATGATGGCATCGGCTGTTATTGTATCCGTGCTGGTTTTGACTATTCTCAGTCTGGCCAGGGTCAATGTTATAGTAGCAATTATAGCTGCAGGTCTTACAGCGGGAGTGATGAACGGAGAATCGCTGACGGAGGCTCTGGATTTGTTCATCGCCGGCATGGGAGACCAGGCTGAGGTGGCGCTCAGTTATATACTGTTGGGAGCTTTTGCGGCCGCCATCAGTTTTTCGGGTATTACGACGCTTCTCGTGCAGACGCTCCTGCACCTGCTGAAAGATAAAAAAGTATGGCTCGTATTCATCATAGCAGCAGTGGCGAGTCTCTCACAGAACGTCGTCCCTGTACACATCGCTTTTATTCCGATTCTTATTCCACCGCTTTTACACATGTTCGACCAGATGAAATTGGACAGAAGAGCTGTAGCGGCAGCACTGACATTCGGTTTGAAAGCACCTTATGTCACTATTCCGCTCGGTTTCGGTCTTATTTTCCACCAGACAATCCAGGATGCGATGCAGTCGAATGGAGTGGAAACATCTATCAGTACGATCGCCAAATCGATGATAATACCTGGTCTCGGGATGGTGACCGGTCTTCTCGTCGCTGTACTTATCACTTACAGGAGACCAAGGGAGCCGCGCGCTTCGGATGGAAGCGGTCTTTCTGAAATACCGAAAGATGAGCAGGTGACATTTCGAAAACAGCACGTTTACACCATTATAGCGATCGTAGTGACGCTCTTTATACAGGCAGTGTGGGGGAACCTTATATTTGCAGCTCTTGCCGGACTGATCGTTATGTTCATCTTCAGAGTCGTTCCTTTTCAGTATGGTGATCGTACGATGGGAGAGGGCATAACCATGATGGGTTTTATCGCTTTTGTCATGCTGACGGCTGCCGGGTTCGCTAACGTCCTTACAGAAACAGCTTCTGTCCAGGACCTCGTGGAATCGAGTTCAGGCATGATCGGTGATAATAAAGCAGTAATTTCACTCGTGCTTCTTCTCGTAGGCCTTGTCGTTACCATCGGTATAGGTTCGTCTTTCGCTACCGTCCCTATTCTTGCTGCGTTATTCGTTCCGATTTGCCTGGAAGTCGGTTACTCTCCTATGGCGATCGCTGTTCTGATCGGTACGGCAGGGGCTCTCGGTGATGCCGGGTCCCCCGCTTCCGACAGTACGCTCGGACCTACGTCGGGTCTTAATGCGGACGGTCGTCACAATCATATCTGGGATACATGCGTACCGACTTTCCTGCATTATAATATACCTCTGATCATTTTCGGATGGGCGGCGAGCCTTCTATTCTGATGGCACTTTATTGAAAGTCTTACTTTTTCTCTTCGGGAAGAAGTAAGGCTTTTAATTTTCAACGGTTCCTGAAGAGCCTAAGGTTTCGTCTATACTGAAGTAAGGTAGAGAAAAAGCGGGAGGAATGATTATGTGGACAGAAAATATCGAATTGCCGTTCCGTTATGATTTTTCGTTTGTACTGGACCGGATGGGAGAAGACCCGCTCATCCGGCTGGACAAGCAGGAACAGTGGGTGGATGTTCCGCTGGTACTTCATGGCAATGAAAGAGAAGTCGCACGTGTGCAGTCTACAGGTACAAGAGATGCGCCGGAGTTCCGGGTTACGGGGGAGCGGGACAGAGATACTGTAGTAAATAGACTCTACGAAATTTTTCAATGGGACGTTGATCTTGAGAAAGTGGACGCTCACTTCCTCGGGACTTCGTTAGCCGACCTTCAGAAAAAGTTTCCGGCCACACCGGTAGTCCGAAGTTTTCATATGTATGATGCACTCATGAGAGTGATTATCCATCAGCAGCTTAATAAAACGTTCGCATATCGGTTGAGTACCAGATTTGTAGAAAATTTCGGGGAAAAGGAAAAGGGCGTCTGGTTTTATCCGTCTCCGGAGAAAGTGGCTTCACTCGCATATGATGACCTCCGGGAACTGCAGTTCAGTCAGAGAAAGGCGGAATATGTAATCGATACTTCCGGTAAAATCGCCCGCGAGGAGCTGGAGTTGAACGATTTTGAACAGATTGGTGCGGAAGATACGATAACGCAGCTGACCAAAGTGCGGGGAATAGGGAAGTGGACGGCCCAGAACTGGCAGATGAGAGCACTCGGCCGTGCAGACCTCTTTCCGGAAGCGGATGTAGGGATCCAGAACGCCTGGAAGTTGTATTTCGGAAAAGAATCGAAACCTTCGCAGGAAGAAATGCTTCGGGTCAGCCGGGAGTGGGCACCCTACAGAAGTTATGCTTCACTCCTGTTGTGGAGAAGTCTTATGGAACAGTAATAAAATGCATTGAAAGTGGAGATAATTCAGAAGTTTCAGGGTGTATCCGCTTACTTGGGAAAGTTTTCCGAAGCCTGTTTACAAAGGGTGTAAGACTCGTTATAATCCGTCTTTGTGAGAAGAAATTACGGATAAAACGAGGGGGTTGTGTTCCATGTGGAAACAAATGAAAAGTTTTTTGCTGATGAATCTTGGTGCTCTTTTTGTAGCAGTGAACGTAACTTACTTTCTGTCTCCTAACGATTTGGCTACCGGAGGCGTCAGTGGTCTTTCCATCGTAATGAGTAATGTTTTCCCTGGACTGTCTCTCGGGCTGATTATGGTTATACTCAACATTCTTTTATTTATCGTCGGATTCATTTTTCTCGGTTTTCGTTTCGGCGCGAAGACGATATATGCGGGTTTCGCTTTATCCTTCATGGTGTGGGGGCTTGAGACGTATTTTCCTATTCAGGAAGCGCTCAGCGAGGACATTTTGATTCAGCTGATTATCGGTCAGATCATCGCAGCTTCCGGAATGGCTATCGTCTTCCATCAGGGTGCTTCCACCGGAGGTACCGATATTATCGCTATGATTCTCAATAAATATTTCTCCATTGAAGTCGGGAAAGGGGTTCTCGTCTCCGATATTGCTATCGCGATATCTTCCGTACTCGTATTCGGCCCGGCTATCGGCATGTATGCATTTTTCGGAGTCATTTTGAACGGTCTCGTTATAGATTACGCTCTCGAACAGTTCGAAGACAACAAGGAAGTCGTCATCATCAGCCAGGAAAGTGACGAAGTCCGTCAGTATATTGTAGAAAAACTGGGTCGCGGAGCTACTATCCATCAGGCTAAGGGTGCTTTCAACAAAGAGGACAGAGAAGTGATCACTACGGTGCTGACCAGAAAAGAATACACTCTCCTGAAAAAATCCATGACTCTCATTGATGAGCATGCGTTTATCACTGTACACAAAATGAATGAAATACTGGGAGAAAACTTCAAACGTTTAGCTTCCTGATAAATACTCCTGCTTTGGACAAAGAACCCTTTTGCGTAAAGTTCTTTATTCGAAGCAGGTTTTTTCTGGCATAATAATTGTTTGAATCATTCCAAAAAATCAGAATCTTAGGTATAATGAAAGAGATACATTTTATTTGGGGGGATTTTTAATGGATAGAAAGGAACTCATTGCACCGGAACAGTATAATATTATTTCCGAAATGGAAAAGTATGCCCGGGGTGAAGAACGGAAGGCCTTAATCTGGATTGACAGTGAAGGCAACAAAAAGGAAGCTACATATCAGCAATTAATGAGAAGAGTAAACAAAATTGGTAACGCTTTCCTGAATGAAGGACTGAAACCGGGAGACAAAATAGTTATCATGATTCCGCGGACGATTGAAGCCTACGAAGTATATCTTGCTGCTATGAAGACAGGGATCATCATTATACCGGGGTCGGAGATGTTGCGGGCAAAAGATTTGCAGTACCGCATAGAACACGGAGAAGCGAAAGCCGTAGCCTGCTATCATCCATTCACTTCACAGTTTGATGAAGTGAAAGGGATCGATGATCTTCATCTGTTTTCTGTCGGAGAAGGGAAAGAAGGCTGGATATCTCTTGAAGAAAAAATTAAAAATACATCGGAGGAACTGGAAGCGGCTCCGACCCACAGGGACGACACAGCTTTTCTTCCATATACGTCCGGGACTACCGGAAACCCGAAAGGTGTGGTGCACACTCACGGATGGGGGTACGCCCATCTGAAGACGGCTGCATCCAAATGGCTGGCTATAGAAGAGAACGACGTAGTCTGGGCTACAGCCGGACCGGGCTGGCAGAAGTGGATCTGGACACCTTTCCTTTCCGTTCTCGGCACGGGGGCGTGTGGCCTTATTTATCAGGGTAAATTCGACCCGCGGACGTACTTGCAGATTATGCAGGACTATCACGTGAATGTTCTCTGCTGCACGCCTACGGAGTATCGGCTGATGGCCAAAGTGGATAATCTTGATGATTATTCGCTTCAATCGCTTCACAGTGCCGTATCCGCAGGTGAACCGCTGAACCGGGAAGTGATCGATACGTTCAAGAATCATTTCAACATCACGGTACGGGATGGTTACGGTCAGACGGAAAACACTCTGCTTGTCGGGATTATGAAAGATATGGAAGTGCGCCCGGGATCGATGGGTCGCCCTACACCGGGCAACGATGTGGATGTAATCGATGAAGAAGGTAAACCGGCAGAAGTCGGGGAGGTAGGGGATATAGCGGTGCATCTTGATACACCGGCCCTGTTCAAAGAATACTATAAAGATCCGGAACGTACGAAAATGTCCCGGAGAGGGGATTATTATATTACCGGAGACCAGGCTAAAAAAGATGAAGAAGGTTACTTCTGGTTCGAAGGCCGAAGTGATGACATCATCATCAGTTCCGGATACACGATCGGGCCTTTCGAAGTGGAAGATGCTCTCGTGAAACATAAAGCCGTCCAGGAATGCGCAGTGGTCGCAAGTCCCGACGAGGTAAGAGGTAACGTAGTCAAAGCTTTTATTGTACTGCAGTCCGGCGTGGAAGGGAACGAGAAGCTCGTCAAAGAACTGCAGGATCATGTTAAAGCGGAAACGGCCCCTTATAAATATCCGAGAAAAATCGAGTTTATCGAGGAGCTGCCGAAGACGACTTCAGGAAAAATACGGAGAATCGAATTGAGGAAGAAAGAGAAATAAATGAAATAATATCAGAAACAGGCGCAGAAGAACAACGCTCTTCTGCGCCTGTTTAGTGAAAAAAGACAGCTTTTCGCGCGGGAATTTTTCTTGTTTTATGGAAGTAAGAGCTATAAGGTATGATGGAAGTAGAAAGGAGAGAGTAACATGAGCAATACATTTCATCATATCTTCAATAGTATCGTCGGTATACTGATACTGGTGGAGGGAGGGCTGTTCATCTTTACGAATAATAAAGACGGGGACTTGCATTTAAGGAGTATAATTATGACGGGTCTGCTGCTTTTAGCCTGGGGGATGTCCTATTACAAACAGGTGAAAGGGGACCGGAAGACAGAGTGGCTGATTTTCACTATAATCATCATGATACCAATGATTCTGCCTTTCCTGTTCTTTATATAAGCCACATCCACAAACCGGCTGCAGAAAAGAACAGGGCACCTGTCAGATAGACGTAGCCGAAAAAAATTTCTTTGCCTGAATCTCCACCGGTTTCCACGAAGCCGGAGAATGATAAAAAGAGGATGCATAATATATAAAGAGTCAGTGTCGTAGCGTGCCATTCCGTCGATCCAAGAAGCAACCATAAGCCCGCCGGGTATGCGGTTACAAGGGGTACGTACAGGGCGTCAAGCTTCCATTTTTCAAAGAATTTTTTCATGAATAACTTTTCCTCATTCCCTTTTTTTAATATTTTTAAACTGTGTGAAATTAACCATAATATGGTCGAAAAGTAATGAATTCCCTTTGACTTATTTTAAGGCTTTGTTACAATACTAAACCGTACACAGCAATGAAACAACACAAGCTTTTGGAAAGGATGGAGAAAATGAATAAACGGATTATGGATTGGCCCACATTTTTTGGGGCACTGGCTCTTCTACTGCTTGTAACTGTTCCGCTCATTTTATTTCCGGAAGCAGGTAAAGAACTGGTAGGGCAAGCGAACGATTTTATGACCGATAAATTCGGGTTTCTTTATATGGCCATGGGGCTGGCAGTTTTTGCATTCCTCGTATTTGTAGCATTCAGTAAGAATGGTCATGTAAAACTTGGCGAAGAAGGAGAAAAAGCGGAGTTCAATACGTTCTCCTGGGCGGCCATGCTATTCGCCGCCGGTATCGGCTCAAGTATTCTGTACTGGGGTGTCATAGAGTGGGTATACTATTACCAGGGACCTCCTTTTGGCATAGCGCCGGAATCGAAAGAAGCGATACAGTGGTCTACCGCTTACGGGATTTTCCACTGGGGTCCAATCGCCTGGGCGATTTACACCTTACCCGCACTTCCTATATCATATTTCTTTTACGTAAGACGAAAACCTGTACTTAAAGTAAGTGAAGCAGTACGTCCGGTCCTCGGAAAATGGGTGGACGGCCCTGTCGGGAATATCATAGATGTGTTATTTATGTTCGGTCTGATGGGCGGTGCCGGAACGACTCTCGCTCTCGGTACACCGATGATTGCCCAGGGGGTCAATTATTTGACCGGCATTCCCGTCACTCTCGGAATGCAGGCTGTCATTATGCTTGTAGCCACCGGAATATTCGCCGTCAGTTCCTATTCGGGACTGAGAAACGGGATTAAGGTGCTTAGTGACATCAATATATGGCTGGTCATATTTATACTCGCCTTTATATTAGCTGTAGGACCGACACGGTTCATTTTGGAAACGACATTCAACGCCGTCGGGATCCTTTTGGATAATTTCTTCAAAATGGCTACCTGGATGGAACCATTTGGAAATCTTGGACAATTTGAAGAAACCGGTTTCCCTGAAGCGTGGACCGTTTTCTACTGGGCGTGGTGGCTCGTTTACGCTCCGTTCGTCGGTCTGTTTGTTGCCAGGATTTCAAGAGGCCGGACGATTCGCGAAATGATTTTCGGTACGATTGTATACGGAAGTCTCGGAAGTATCCTTTTCTTCGGTATCATGGGGAACTTCGGACTTTATCTGCAGCTTACCGGTCAGTTCGATGCAATCTCCTTCCTGGAGGCCAACGGTGCTCCGGCAACCATCATTGAAATTATTGCCCAGCTGCCGTTTGCTCCTTTTATGGTGTTTGTATTCACTGTGCTGGCAATCATCTTTCTTGCAACCACATTCGATTCCTCTTCCTATATTCTTGCTTCTGTCGTTCAGAAAGAGATCGAAGGAGAACCGGAAAGATGGAACCGTTTGTTCTGGGCTTTTGCCCTGTGTCTGATGCCTCTTGTTCTTCTTTTCCTCGGGGGACTCGGTACACTGCAGACGGCCAGTATCGTAGGTGGTTTTCCGCTCATCTTCATAATGTTCCTGCTTGCCTGGTCGTTCATGAAAGCTTCCAGCGCGGATATCAGATCAGAAGATGATTATGAATCACCGACGATTCATATTAAACGTTGGAAAAAAGAAGGCAAGCGTCGTGCCGCTTCCCAGGTCTTCAAAGATGATCAAAAGAATCAAAAGGATCAAAAATAGAAACATCAAGCCGCCTCTTCCAGCTAGGAAGAGGCGGCTTTTTATTCGTTCGAAGAATTGTGACGGGTTAAGTAGGAGTCGGGGTGCTCCAGCGTAATACGATTGCTGTTTTTTAAAAGATTTTTCAGTAAGGGGAGTGTTTCCTCGCTTACAAATGCAATGATCCGCTCTTCGTGCCGGATCATTCTTTCCAAATTGGCGGCAATCGCCAGATTCTTTTCAAAATATTGTTTCAGCCAGGCCGTTCCGACCTGGTGATACCGATCCCCTGCAATATTTATGGAGGCGTGCAGGTGTTGAATGAGAGTGATGTAGGTATCGCTGTTTATCTGTTCCAAAACCCCCTGGATATCATCGTACGTTCGAAAAGCGTCCGCTTTTTGTTTAATGGATATGATTTCCTTCAACAAAGACGGCTGATACTCTTCCACCCAGGTAAATACCTGATCGAGGGAAGGGTCGGACATATTCACGATTTCATCAACCATATAGAGGACGGCAAGCCCTGCCTGTTCTGCCGTGCGGAAAGAGAACTGCTCCAGTGCATCATAAGTAAGAATGAATTCTTCCCTGAGATAAGAATCGAGATTTTTGTTGACTTCCTCTTCCACATAGTAATTTTTCTCGATAGCTATCGCAGTCGGTTCAAATGAAGCGAAAGACTCCGCAATAGACGAAATTTTCTCCTCCTGGACGAGGTCGGGATGAACTGAAAAGTTAGGTACTGCTATCAGTAAAAGACGACTCATGAGAAATTTTCCTCCTCAATAGCAGGTATAATATATTCTTTAAATTCGTGAATCACTTCTTCTACAGGCCGCTCACTTTTGGCCAGGTTGAACATAATGTGATTCACTCCGATTTCCCTGTACTCTTTCAAAATATCAACGATCGCTCTCCGTCCACCGCGGTATCCTGCCGGAATCTTCGAAAGGGGGGCATCTTCGTTTTCCTCCAGCTGCACAGGAAGCGGCATAATAAATGGATGGAATTCATCTTCGTGGAACTCTGCTGCTTTCTCTCTGTAGGATGCTACCATCTCCTTCTGTTTTTCGGGAGCTTGCGGGTAAAACATCCACCCATCCCCATTTTCCGCAATCCAGTCAAACGTCTGCTGACAGTAGCCGGTCATGAGCAAAGGTATGGGAGAAGACGGTTTCGGGACAAGGTTGGATTTATCGAGTTTGCCCATGGGGGATTCGAGTGCCGGGTATTCTTCGCTTATCGCTCTTTTGAAGAAGTCGAAAGATTCCCGGAACAGGCGTCCTCTCTCCATAATCGGGACGTTCAGCCCTTCGAAATCCTTACGCCGGTCTCCGGAAGAGATACCGAGTATTAGTCTCTCCGGGAAAAGCCGTTCTATACTCGCAGCTTCCTTGGCAAGGCGGAGCGGATGACGTAACGGCGTTACTACTGCTGCAGTACCTAGATTTATCGACTTTGTGTGTGCTCCGAGATAAGTGAGGTAAATCAGACTGTCGAAAATCTGACCGGTGGCAGGATCTTCAAACGTGGGGTCTTCAAGTACGACGTCCTGAAACCATAAGCAGGAAAATCCGGCTTCTTCTGCCAGTTGTGCCCGCTCCACCTGCCGATCAAGTATGGGTACCTCTTTCCCGTGAGCCTCTATAGGAATATTCAGCCCAAGCGTAAGTTTTCTTTTCTGAAACATAGAAGTGAATCCTTTATGCTCTTTCAACAGTATTCTCCCCTTTCCAAAAAATTAAGTATGGCTGATTGTGCAGACAAGTAAAGATATAGCTTTCTTCCCAGTATAGAGAAAGGGCGAGGCAATTTCCCAATATTGCGATTCAGAAAGAGCGTAACTCTTCTTCTGTGAAAAAAGGCGTCGTCTCGGACGAAGCGGCACACGTGATTATTTCTCCCGTGAAAGGGTGGGGGAAAGACAAAGCGGCTGCATGCAGAGACTGGCGTCCAAGTACATCGCCCTGTCCTCCATAAAGATCATCTCCAAGGAGCGGATGCCCCAGGTGACTCAGATGCACACGGATCTGATGAGTGCGGCCCGAGTCCAGTTTCAGACTGAGAAGTGTATAATCCTGTCCCCGCTGTACAACGTGATAATTAGTAATGGCGGGCTGCCCGTCTTCATCGACCATTCTTTTCACAGGATGAGCGGGGTCTTTTGCAATCGGCACCTCTACACGCCCGTTGTCATTTTCCACAAGGCCGTGTACTTTAGCTGCATATGCACGGCTGATTCGTCTGTTTTTCATCATATCTCCCAGTATCGCCGTGGCCAGAGCGTGCTTTCCAAAAAGTACGGCTCCGGAGGTGTGACGGTCGAGCCGGTGAATATATTTAGGTAAGACGGGTAATTGTTGTTTTCTGCAGTAAAAGGCTATGCCATTCCATAGCGTCTGCTGGATATCAGCAGCTCCATTTGGATGGGTGAACATTCCCGCCGGTTTGTTTACGACCAGTACGTGGTCGTCTTCGTAAAGGACATCCAGCTCCATTTCGAATTCAGGAAGGGTAAAGTCTTCGTGTTGAAAAAAATTTAAGGAAAGTATGTCTCCGGACCGCACAGGAGCAGTTTTCCAGTGGGGAGGACTGCCGTTCAGCAACACTTTTTCGTTGGAGCGGAAATCGTGTCTCAGTTTTCTCGGCACCTTCCATTTATTCTTCATTACGTTAGCTATTGTTATTCCGGACCAATTTTCGGGTACGGTCATATGTAGCCATTCACCATGTCGTTCCATAGACTTCTCCCCCCTTTTCTGTGAATCTATTGTAATCATGTTGTTGAACTATGTCTACACTATGTTATAATAGGTAGGTTAAAAAATGAAACGAGTAGAAAGAGGTGTTTTCACCGTGCAACTTAGAGATGATATTCGCAATATTGCTATTATTGCACACGTCGACCACGGAAAAACGACGTTAGTAGACCAATTGTTACGTTATTCTGGAACATTTCGTGACAACGAAAATGTAAGTGAAAGAGCCATGGACTCCAACGATCTGGAAAAAGAACGCGGAATTACGATTCTGTCCAAAAACACCGCTGTTCAATATGGAGATTCAAGAATCAACATCCTGGACACGCCAGGACACGCTGATTTCGGCGGGGAAGTTGAACGTATTCTGAAAATGGTGGATGGCGTTCTTCTCGTCGTCGATGCTTATGAAGGGTGTATGCCGCAGACACGCTTTGTTCTGAAAAAAGCACTTGAACAAAAGCTTACGCCTGTAGTAGTACTGAATAAAATCGACCGTCCGAATGCCCGTCCTCAGGAAGTCATCGACGAAGTGCTCGATCTTTTCATCGAACTGGGTGCAGACGATGAGCAGCTTGAATTCCCTGTCGTCACAGCTTCTGCCCTGAACGGTACTTCCGGAGAAGGGGAAGATGATCAGGAAGAGACGATGGAACCGATCTTCAACCTTATCATGAATAATATTCCTGCACCGATCGACAACCGGGATGAATCGTTGCAATTCCAGGTAACGCTTCTGGATTACAACGATTATCTCGGACGGATCGGAGTAGGCCGTGTCTTTCAGGGAACACTGAAAGTGGGAGACAACGTTTCCCTTATGAAGAAAGACGGCTCCGTGAAGAACTTCCGTATCTCCAAACTGTTCGGCTTTATCGGTCTGAAACGGGTGGAGATAACTGAAGCGAAAGCCGGCGATATTATCGCACTTGCCGGCCTTGAGGACATTAACGTCGGTGAAACGGTAACGGCCAAAGATAACCAGAAAGCCATGGAGATTCCGCGTATCGATGAGCCGACACTGCAAATGACTTTCCTTGTAAACAACAGTCCATTCGCAGGCAGGGAAGGTAAATTTGTGACTTCCCGTCAAATCGAGGAGCGTCTTCTTACTCAGCTGGAAACAGACGTAAGTCTGCGTGTGGAACCTACTTCTTCCCCGGATGCCTTTACCGTATCCGGACGTGGAGAGCTGCACCTTTCCATTCTGGTGGAAAATATGCGCCGTGAAGGTTTCGAACTGCAACTGTCCAAACCTAAAGTAATCATCAAGGAAATCGACGGAGTGAAGTGTGAACCGATGGAACGTGTCCAGGTGGATACACCCGAAGAGTATCAGGGTGCCGTCATGGAATCACTCGGTACACGGAAAGGTGAAATGAAAGACATGGTCAACGATGGTAACGGCCAGGTACGTCTTGAGTTTCTCGTACCTTCCCGTGGACTGATCGGTTATTCCACAGAATTCATGAGCCAGACACGCGGGTATGGTATTCTGAACCATACATTTGACGGATACGCTCCATTACAGAAAGGTAATGTCGGCGGACGCCGCAGCGGGGTACTTGTTTCCCAGGAAAAAGGGAAGGCTACAACGTACGGAATTATGAACCTTGAAGACAGAGGTACAATTTTCGTCGACCCTGGTACGGATGTTTATGAAGGAATGATTGTCGGAGAACACGTCCGGGAAAACGATCTGACCGTAAACATTACAAAAGAGAAACACCTGACTAACGTACGTTCAGCTACGAAGGACACGACGAACACTATTAAGAAGACTCGTGACCTTACGCTTGAAGAAGCGATTCAGTATCTGGATGACGATGAGTATTGCGAAGTAACGCCTGAAAACGTTCGTCTTCGTAAGAAAGTCCTTAACAAAGGTGAACGCGACCGTGCCGCTAAAAGGAATAAGTTACAGAACGCTGAAGAATAGAAGAACAGAAAAAGCCGGAGACGAGGAGTCTCCGGTTTTTTTGTGGTAAATAACTACTGGATCGTGACTTTCTTTTCCTGGTGCTGATGAATCTCTTCGGAAGGCTTTTCTATATGGACTGCCACTGTGTAGGTGCCTTTGGAAGGAAAGGAATGCCGGGCCCTGTAAACTCCCGGTTCTGTTTCTTCTGCATCCACATATTCATGCTTCTCTGATTCCGGGCTCGAGATCTCATAAGTGATCTCTCCTTTTTCGAAAGGAACCCCGTCTTTATTGATTGTCGTCTTTAATACGGTTCCTTCATCATTTTGGGATTTTTCAAGCGTTACTTCGAAAGGGGAGGATGCATGACTGTGGCTACCATCTTCGGAAGTCTGTCCATCTGCGCCTTCCACCGTAACTTCATTCTGAGGCATGGTGTGAAGTCCCCGGGCCTGTGTATGGGCGATAACCTGGTAGGAGCCGGCTTCAGAGAAACTGTACTGGGTAGTGTATTTTCCTTCTTCCGACTGTACGGCCTGAATCGTTTCGGATGACTCCTGTCCCTGGTCCGTTTTCCATATTTCAAACTCCACGTATTCGGCATCATTGACCGGCTCCGCATTTTGGGTCACTGTAGCGGTAATATCTGCATTCTCCGCGGCCGTGAGGGGGTGAGGTTCAAAGCTGACCTCCACCTCTACAGGAGCGGCAGCCATTTCATCCTCCTTTTTCTCTGAATCCGTGGATTCTTTCTCGGAAGATGCCGAACCACAGGCAGCAAGAGTGATTATTAGTAATAAGAACGGGATTGCTTTTTTCATATGGGTAATACTCCTTTATTATGTGTTTCCTTCAGCATATCATGGTTTCAGGACTTCGTCTGTGAACATTCCCTAAAATATTTTTTCATTCCATGCCGGCCGGGGGGCGGGGGAGCAGGAGATCCGGAAATCCGGAAACACTGCACCCGTGTATGCAAAAAGACTGACCCTGAAAATGAGGGTCAGTCTACGTTGTCTTCTTTCCAGTTGTATGAATAGAATTGTTCTCGGGTCACCCATTTCATAGCTTCCGGATTCCCGCTTCTTACTCCTGCTTCGAGATCGCTCAGGAGCTGCGATGTCTGGGAGTCGTGCGCTTTCAGTGTTCTCAGTTTCTTTTCCTGGACTTCCGAAATATCGTGAGACACATCCGGCTGCCCGAGATTTTCCTCCGTATCGTTCGCAAAAGCGAGAGCATAAAAAGCAGGGCGTTCTTCTTCTTTGATGTTCCGTAAGGCACGGACAACAGCACGGGCTGTCGCCTCGTGATCAGGGTGTACAGCATACCCCGGGTAGAAACTTATGACGAGGGAAGGTTCCAGTTCTTCCAGAAGATCTTCCACCAGACGCTGGAGCTTATCATCATCTTCGAACTCTAGTGTTTTATCCCGGTATCCCATCATACGCAGGTCTCTGAGTCCCATTTCTTCCGCTGCTTTCTGCAGTTCTTTTTTTCTTATTTCAGGAAGGGATTCTCTCGTGGCGAACGCCGGATTTCCGAGATTCCTTCCCATTTCTCCCAATGTGAGACATGCGTAGGTGACCGGAACCCCCTGGTTAATATACGAGGATATAGTGCCACTTACTCCGAATGCCTCATCGTCCGGATGTGGAAAAATAACTAATACGTGATTTTCGTTCCTAAGCATACAGACTTCCTCCTTTAGCTATATTCATTATGATAGAAGTTTAAAGAAATATAAATTCATCTGCTTAAAAGGATTCTTTGGAGAAAGTATGCTTGTTTAGATTTCGAAATAAAAGGGTATTTTCAGAAAAAAGGAAGGAGCGGTACAATGAACCGTTACAAACTTGCCCGATTCCAGCAGGAATTCGCCGTCCTCGTTCAGGAGAGGGAAGAAACTGATGAGCTGCTGGTACTTCGTGAAAGGCTGGAAGCTTTTGCGGTGCCCGGAGAATTTCTCTATATTGATTTTGATGAAGTAGGTAATCTTAAAACCGTGGAAGTGGAACGTGATGAAGAACCGACGCCCTGACGTGGTGATTATAGGTTCTGGTGAAGTGACGTATCCTGAAGAACAGAGAGAAACCTGCCTATAAGGTTGACTTTCAGTTCTGAATTTTATAAACTATTCGAAAGTTACATTATAAAGTCGAGAATGAGAGCAGTTGAGCTGAGAATTCAGGTGAGCCGAGAGAACGCAGATAAAGACGGACGTAAGGAGCTGTCTGAGGGCTGCGTCATATCCCCTGCACCACCACTCTCTTACATTCTTCATAATCTCATTCTCCATTCTGCAACTATGGAGAGGTGAGCCACTTGACTACTTATGAATCCTTCCGAAAAGATTCTGATCATTATCTTACTATTCCTGTGATGGAGACATTTACAACAGACACTATCACTCCGATTCACATGTTTGCGGCTCTTGAAAAAGAAGCGGTCTACATGCTTGAAAGTGGAGACAGGGAGTCGGAGTGGTCCAACTACTCCTTTATAGGCCTCGACCCCGCCTATACTATTTTTCAGGAAGAAGGGCGATTTTTTGTAAAAACTCTGGAAACGGAAGAAACTTCCGCATACACATCGCTTGAAGAAGCGTATGAAGGTCTTTATGAATTTCTTCAGATCAAGATTCCGAAGACGCCTCTTCCGTTCAAGGGAGGGTGCGTAGGGTATATATCCTACGATGCAGTTTCTGATTTTGAACCTGTGCCTCCCGTTAATGAAGATCAGGAAAACTATCATTTTGTGTTCTGTCGCACCATTATTGCTCATGAACACCGTACCGAAAAAACGACGATCATTTCTTTTGCGGACGGGAAGTTCCCTGAATCTTCTTATCGAAACACCTGCGAACGCATTAATGAGGTGAAACGGTCGATTGTGAAAGGAAGTGTGTTTCCGGACTTCCTTATTGATGAAAACATCCGTCCGGTGGAAATGACTCTGACAAGTAATTTCACCAAAAACAGTTACCTCGAAAGTGTACGTACTATCAAGGAGTATATTGAAGCGGGCGATATATTTCAGGCAGTGCTTTCCCAGCGTTTCCAGGCTGAAACGACACGTTCGGGCTTTGAACTGTACCGGGTCCTCAGAAAAGTGAACCCTTCCCCGTATATGTTTTATTTGAACTTCCCTCACATGGAAATAATAGGAAGTTCACCGGAAAGGTTACTGCGTGTAGAAAAAGGACAGCTGGAAATCCATCCTATCGCCGGGACGAGAAAGCGAGGCGAAACGGAAGAGGAGGATAAAGAGCTGGCGGCCGAACTTCTGGCGGACGAGAAAGAGCAGGCAGAACACCGTATGCTCGTGGATCTTGCCAGGAATGATGTCGGACGGGTAGCTAAATACGGAACAGTGGACGTCCATGACTATATGACGATCGGACTTTTTGCAAAAGTAATGCATATCATCAGTAAAGTTACAGGAGAGATAAGGGAGGATATTTCCTCTATCGATGCTTTAACAGCCGCATTTCCGGCAGGGACACTTTCAGGAGCGCCGAAAGTAAGAGCAATGCAGATCCTGCGTGAACTGGAACCTTCTCCCCGGCACGTGTATGGGGGTGGAGTGGTATATCTGGGTCTTGACGGAGACCTGGACTCCTGTATTGCCATCCGGACGATGACGAAAATCGGTCAGCAGGTCTTTATCCAGGCCGGAGCCGGAGTCGTGGCCGATTCGGATCCTGAAGGGGAGTATGAGGAAACAGTGAAGAAAGCGAGTGCGTTGAAATATGCGCTGGCTGTAGCAGAGCAGGCATTTGAGACGAGAAGAGAAGGAGCGGAGAAGAAATGAACAAATTTTTAAATGACACCCTGGAAGGTAAAGTTTTTTCTGAACATGAAGCTTATGAGCTGATGCATTCGATAATGAACGGGGAAGTGACCACGGCTCAGCTGGCCGGTCTTCTCAGCCTTATGAAATATCGCGGGGAAACCTCAAGTGAAATCACAGGATTTGTCAAAGCGATGAGAGAACACATGAAAGAATTTCCGATGTCCGACTCCGATGTCGTGGATACGTGCGGTACGGGGGGCGATGGCGCCTCTACCTACAATATTTCGACTGCCGTCTCGATTATACTGGCTGGAATGGGGGTTAAAGTCGCGAAACATGGAAATCGTAAAGTTTCTTCCACGAGCGGAAGCGCAGATGTTATAGAAACTCTCGGTATCCGGGTGGACTCCACTCCGGATGAGGGAGCGGAAACGATCCGGGCTCAAGGTCTGACGTTTCTGTACGCCCCGGTTTATCATCCTGCGATGAAGCATGCAGCAAAAGCCCGGGAAGAACTGGGATTCCGCACGGTATTCAATCTGCTCGGCCCGATGAGCAACCCTGCAAACGCGAAGAGACAGCTGATAGGTGTGTATGACACGGAGTATGCCGAAAAGATGGCGGAGGCTCTTAGACAATTAGGGTCGGAACACGTACTGTTCGTAACAGGACAGGATGGTCTGGATGAGATTACTATTACCGGTACGACGGACGTAGTGGAACTTAAAAATAACGAAATAACCAGATTCACAGTCCATCCCGCGGATTTCGGTTACAGTACTTTTCCGATTGAAGATGTTCAGATCTCATCCTCGGATGAAAGTGCCGCTTTAATCCGGAACGTGCTGAAAGGTTCTGCTCCGGAAGCCGCTCAGGCTATTGCCGTAATGAATGCCGGTGCCGGCGTTTACGTAGCCGGAGGTGCTGAAACCATCGCCGACGGGGTAACACAGGTGAAGGAAGCGATCGCCGGTCGAAAAGTTGAACAGTACTATGAACGCTTGACAGAAGGGGAGAGCAGTTATGCTGAATAAGATTCTGGAAGTGAAAAGAGAAGAAATCAGCAGACTCACCCTTCCGGAACGTGAGGGAGAACCGTGTGTGCCGTTCGCTGATTCTCTGAAGAAGGAAGGATCGATCGGACTTATAGCCGAAGTAAAAAAAGCGTCTCCTTCCAAAGGACTTATACGCGAAGATTTTGACCCTGTGGCTATAGCGAAAGCCTACGAAGCAGGCGGAGCCCAGGCTATATCCGTATTGACCGACCAAACCTTTTTTCAGGGAAATCCTGAATATCTCACAGCGATTAAACAGCACGTTTCCCTGCCCGTAATGAGAAAGGATTTCATCATCGACTCCCTCCAGGTTCAGGAGAGCCGCCGATTAGGGGCGGATGCTATCCTGCTGATCGGTGAAGCGCTGGATGTGGAACAGTTGAAAAAGCTGTATGATGAAGCGTACAGTCTCGGCATGGAAGTGCTGGTCGAAGTGCATGCTTTAAAAACGCTGCACAGAATTCTGGAGGTTTTCACGCCTGCAGTACTCGGTATCAACAATCGTGATTTGAATACTTTCAACACGAGCCTTACCCACACAGCTACTATTGCCGATTCGGTGCCCGAAAACTGTTTTCTCATATCCGAAAGTGGAATCTATACGAGCGAGCATGTAGCCGAGGTAAAGAAAGCCGGAGCGGGAGCGGTTCTTGTGGGTGAGTCATTAATGAGGCAGTCAGATGTGGAAGAAGCGGTACGACAGCTGCTGAAGGAGGAGAACTAATGGAACCACTTATTAAACTTTGCGGAAACCAGCGTGAGGCTGACGTGGAAAAAGGCGCGTTTTCGCCTGCTACCCATTTAGGTTTTATCTTTGTGAAGGCTGCGGGAAGATACGTTCTTCCCGAGAAAGCAGGCAGCTGGATTAAACGTATCAGACCTGCTCAGAAGCTGGTAGGTGTATTCGTTAATCCGACTGTAGATGAAATTGATGAAGTGCTGAGGTTTGTACCTCTCGATGTTATACAACTCCACGGTAACGAGACGGTTTCGGAACTCCTGAAAATCAAGGAAACTTTCCCTATGCCCGTATGGAAAGCTATCCCTCACCAGAAGGATGGTCTGGCGACGATGAAGCTGTTCAGCGGGGTGGCTGAGGGCTTCGTTGTGGATTCCAAAGTGAAGGGAGCTTACGGCGGCACAGGTGTCAGCTTTGACTGGGAAGCTATTCCTGCTTACCAGCAGGAAGCGAACAGGCAGAACGTACCGTGTCTGATGGCGGGAGGTATTACTCCCGAAAACATTAAGGAATTGATGACCTACTCTCCGGAAGGCGTAGATATTTCAAGCGGAATTGAAACAGAGGGTCGGAAAGATTTTCATAAAATCCAGGTAATTACGAAAGAGGTGACGGGTCATGCTTACAAATTTGCCAAATCATAAGGGGAGATTCGGTGACTTCGGTGGAAAATACGTACCGGAAACGCTGATGGCACCACTGGAGGAACTGGAATCCGCGCTTGATGAAGCGATGGAAGACGAGACTTTCCTGAAACAGTATGAAAACGATCTGAAAGAATATGCCGGCCGTCCGACTCCACTGACGTATGCTGATAAACTGACCGCTGAACTGGGAGGAGCCCATATTTACCTGAAGCGGGAAGACCTGCTTCACACAGGAGCACATAAATTGAATAACGCTCTCGGTCAGGCCCTTCTGGCCAAACGTATGGGTAAAGATAAAATCATAGCCGAGACCGGAGCAGGACAGCACGGTGTCGCCTCCGCGACCGTAGCGGCAAAGCTCGGGCTTACCTGCAAAGTATTTATGGGAGAAGAGGATACCCGGAGACAGGAACTGAACGTGTTCCGGATGAAACTTCTTGGTGCGGAAGTGGTTCCTGTTTCAAGCGGGAACGGTACATTAAAAGACGCTACAAACGAAGCGATCCGCTACTGGGTAGCGAACTGTGACGACCATTTCTACCTGATCGGTTCCGTCGTCGGGCCCCACCCTTATCCGAGAATGGTGAGGAACTTCCAGCGTATTATCGGTGATGAGACAAAAGAGCAGATGACACGGAAAGCTGACAGGATTTATGCATGTGTCGGCGGTGGAAGTAACGCCATCGGTATGTTTTATCCGTATCTGGAAGAAGATGTAGAGCTTATCGGTATCGAAGCTGCCGGAAAAGGGATAAATACTGCGGAACACGCGGCCACTCTTACAAAAGGAACACCCGGAGTGATTCACGGGTCTCTCACCTATCTGATGCAGGATGAGAATGGACAGATTACAGAGCCGTATTCCATTTCAGCAGGACTCGACTATCCGGGGATCGGTCCGGAGCATGCAAATCTTTTCAGAACGAAGCGGGTCCGGTATGAATCGGTCACCGATGAAGAAGCTCTGGAAGCCGTGAAGCAGCTTTCCCGGGCTGAAGGTATCATTCCTGCGATCGAGTCCGCTCACGCAGTCGCTCAGGCGATAAAGGAAGCGAAGGAGATGTCCGTGGAAGATACTATCGTTATCAACGTCTCCGGCCGGGGAGATAAAGACATGGCGACGCTTATGGAACATTTTACGGAGGAGGGACTGCAATGATGACACAGAGGACGATGTTTCAGGGAAAGCTGACCAGGGAGAAAGACCTGTTCATCCCTTTTATAGTTGCAGGTGACCCCCATCCGGATAAAACCGTCCAATATGCCCTCCGCCTCCAGGAAGAAGGAGCGGACGTGCTGGAGCTTGGGGTCCCGTATTCCGATCCTCTGGCGGATGGTCCGGTCATTCAAAAAGCCGCCAAACGGGCGCTTGATGCGGGGATGTCTTTGAAAAAAGCAGTGGAGATGGTCCCGACATTGAGAAAAGCGGGAGTATCCATTCCGGTCGTCATCTTTACGTACTACAATCCCGTACTTCAATACGGCCACGATAAGTTTATCGAAGCCCTTGAACAAAATGGAGTGGAAGGACTGCTTATCCCGGATCTTCCCCTCGAAGAAAGTGAAGACCTGAACGAGCGTACTAAGCAGAAGAACATAGAACTTATTTCGCTTGTGGCTCCTACTTCCGAAGCGAGAATCAAAAGAATAGCGGAGCAGGCCCGCGGTTTTCTTTATTGTGTATCAAGCCTGGGTGTTACGGGGGAGAGGAAAGAGATAGCGCCCGAAACACTTGCTTTTATAGAAAAAGTGAAAGAATACAGCAGTGTTCCTGTGGCGGTCGGCTTCGGCATCTCCTCGTATGATCAGGTGGAGCTGATGAAGAAACATGCAGACGGATACATTATAGGAAGTAAAATAGTGAAGATGATTGAGGCCAGTGTGGAAACAGAGAAAAATACAGATGAAAAAAGAGGATTGGAACAATTTTCGGAAGAATTGCGAAAACTTGTGAAAGGATAACAGTATTCAGAATTAGCAGAGAGGAGCAGAGCAGAGATGATCTACATGATCGACCATTATGATTCGTTCACTTATAATCTCGTTCAATACATCGGGGAACTGGGAGCAGAAGTGGTGGTTCGTCGCCCCGAGGAGATATCGCCGCAGGAAATCAGGGAGCTGGCTCCTGAACTTATAGTTCTCTCGCCCGGACCGCAATCTCCGGAAAAAATGCCCCGTACTCAGGAAATCATTCGAATATTTCATAAAGAAATCCCTATATTCGGAGTGTGTCTCGGTCACCAGGCGCTTGCTTATTACTTCGGGGGCTCGATAATTCGTGCGGACCGCCTGATGCATGGGAAAGCTTCCGAAATCGATCATGACGGGCACACTGTATTCGCAGGCCTGTCGACGCCTTTGACCGCAATGCGCTACCATTCTCTTATAGTGGACCTGCCGACATTACCGCCATGTTTTGATGTTACGGCTGCCACTTCCGAAGGGACAGTGATGGGAATCAGGCACAGAGACTATCCTCTTGAGGGGGTCCAGTTTCACCCTGAATCAATTGGCACCGTGGAGGGGAAACGATTAGTCAGAAATATGCTTCAAGCGTATACCGCGGTGAAAATGTGAAAAAGCGCCTCGCTTCAGAGGCGCTTTTCTTCGTGCGAAGAAGAGATTTCAGCCACTGTAAACGCCAGTTCCTCATTTCCGAAAGCGGAAAGGACGTCCAGTAGAAGCTCCTCCTGAATTCCTTCCGACTCTTTTGCAGGAACCGTGTCTTTGAGCATCTCTTTCAAAAGAGGACTGACTTCCTGATAGGGGTAAGCCGTCTGATAAACTTCTACTGCGTTTTCCCCGTGGTCGACACACCACTGGGCAAACAGCAAAATCATCATTTTCTCTTCTTCTTTATATTTCTGTATGATCCATTCGTCTTTTTCGTTCATAAAAAAAACCTCCTGATAATTATTATAGGAGACCTTCAGCAATTAGTATAGGGAGAGTGGGGGTGCTTGTTGATTGTCAGATTACTGGATCACCGTTATATTTTTAGGTGATTCCTCCTGACTGCCGGTGTTAAGAAATCTGCTGATTTCTTCCGGTGAGAGTCCGAGGTTCCGGGCTTCCTGCATCAGTTCCACCCATTCCATATCAAGTTTTTTATTCAAGCAAATCACACCCCACTCTATAGGATGACTTCATTATAACGCTTTTATCTGATAAAATAAACACAAATTTTTGTATTTATCAGAAAACTTTTGTTCTCTTTTTGGTTTTTGGCAGAGAGGAAATGGTTTATACTTAATAGTGTATACAAAACATTTAACCAGCAGGGAGCAGTGATGTATAAGAAACAACACTTTTATCGGTAGAAAAAGGGGGGCGCAAAAGGCGCTTTCTCTTACAGGAGAATCTTGGAGCTAGAACGATTTATTCCTACAAACAATCGAAAGGAGTAGTTGGTCATGAAACTGTATCAGGATGATAAACGTTTTTTCGCAGGAGACAGCGACAATCCGGAAGCTTACATCCATTTCGAGAAATTCGGAGATGATAAGCTTATAGTCGATCACACGTATGTCGGTGAATCGATGAGAGGCCAGGGGGCGGGAAAGCAGCTGGTGGAAGCTGTAGTCAACTATGCGAGAGAAGAAAATAAAAAAATCGTCGCTCACTGTCCTTACACGCGCGATGTCCTGACGAATAACGAAGAATATCATGATGTATTCATTGGAATTCATAATTCCTGACTCCCATGTAAAAACAGCGCTTTTGCCACGCAGGCAGGAGCGCTGTTTTAGAAGAAAAAATACTTAATGAACCGCTGATTATAAAAATATAAGGGCAGCGTGTTGACAGGTTTAAATAAAAATGTATAATTATGAATAAATAATAGTAAAAATACATTCAGCGAAAAAGTAAGTATTTCAGTCGAAGACTCCAGCGAACCGGCGGATGGTGGGAGCCCGGTGTACGGAAGCTGAAAGAAACGCACTTTGGAGAAGTTCCGGTGAAAATAAGTAGCCGGAACCGGGTTCCTGCCCGTTATCCCGTGACGAGCCGGTCCTTTACTGTCAGAGACAGGTGAGGACAACGAGAGTGGTACCGCGGATATACGTCCGTCTCTTTACGAAGAGGCGGACTTTTCTTATTGCAGATCAAACGATTATTGAAAATAACTATAAGGAGGAAGATATTTATGGCTAAACCTAAAGTAGTGCTTGCATATTCCGGAGGGCTGGACACTTCCATATCAGTTAAATGGATTCAGGAAAAATATGGTTACGACGTAATTGCACTCGGTATCGATGTCGGAGAGGGGAAGGATCTTGAGACGATCAGACAGAAAGCGCTCGATGTCGGAGCAGTTAAAGCGATCATGATAGAGGGGAAAGAACTGCTCGCCGAAGAGTACTTAATGCCCGCGCTGAAAGCGAATACGCTCTACGAAGGGAAATATCCGCTCTCTTCCGCCTTATCGAGACCTCTCATTTCCAAACTGCTGGTGGAAGTAGCGGAGCAGGAAGGGGCAGTAGCCGTAGCACACGGATGTACCGGAAAAGGGAACGACCAGGTCAGGTTTGAGCTGTCCATTCAGGCTCTGAATCCGGAATTGGAAGTCATTGCCCCCGTCAGAGAATGGGGTATGACGAGGGATGAGCAGATAGGTTATGCAGAAGAGAAAGGTATACCTATTCCGGTAAACCTTGAAAATCCTTTCTCCATCGACGCGAATATCTGGGGGAGAGCCTGTGAAGCGGGGGTTCTGGAAGATCCGTGGCAGGAAGCACCTGAAGCAGCATATGACTGGACAAACCCGGTGGAAGACACACCGGATACCCCTGAAACGATCGAAATCTCCTTTGAACAGGGAAAGCCTGTGAGTCTGAACGGAGAAGCACTCGGACTCGTCGACATGATTGAGAAACTGAATGTTCTTGGAGGAGAGCATGGAGTCGGGCGGATAGATCATACAGAGAACAGACTGGTGGGGATCAAGTCGAGAGAAGTGTACGAAAATCCGGCAGCCATGATTCTTATTAACGCCCATAAAGAACTGGAGTCGCTTACACTTACCAGGGAAGTGGCTCACTACAAACCCCAGGTAGAACAGCAACTGGCTCAAGTGGTATATGACGGGCTCTGGTATTCTCCGCTCAGAACAGCCCTGCAGGCGTTTGTGGAAGATACTCAGCAGTTTGTGACGGGAACGGTGAAAATCAAGCTGTTCAAAGGGCACCATCAGGTCATCGGTAAGCAGTCCCCTGTAAGTCTTTATAACGAAGAATTATCAACCTATTCAAAAGAAGATGCTTTCGATCATAATGCTGCCGTAGGTTTTATCAAATTGTGGGGGCTTCCTACAAAAGTGCATGCGGATGTGCATAATAAGAAGAAACATCTGGTGTCAGTAGATGAGTAAGCTTTGGGGCGGAAGATTCACGAAGCAGACGGACGAACTGGTCGAGGAGTATACAGCCTCGATCAGTTTTGATAAAAAGCTGGCGGCATTTGATATTGAAGGAAGTAAGGCTCACGTGCGTATGCTCGGAAATCAGGGGATAATCCCGACGGAAGAAGCCCGGGAGATCGGTGAGGGACTGGATAAAATTCTCTCCAGAATAGAGAGGGGAGAAGTTGAATATTCTGTAGCTGACGAAGATATCCATATGAATATCGAACATATGCTTATTGACGAAATAGGTCCTGTGGGCGGAAAACTTCATACGGGGCGGAGCCGTAATGACCAGGTGGCTACAGATATGCATCTGTATCTGAGAGAGAAGACGAAGAAACTCATTGAACTTGTAGAGACTGTCCAGCAGGCGATCGTCGGGCAGGCGGGATCGAATGTGGAGACGATGATCCCCGGGTATACTCACCTGCAGCGGGCTCAGCCGATTTCTTTCGCCCACCATATTCTTGCTTATTTCTGGATGTTTGAAAGAGATAAAGAAAGACTTCAGGACAGTCTGAAACGTGTGAACTGGTCGCCTCTCGGGGCAGCGGCACTGGCCGGAACGACGTATCCGATCAATCGCCGTGAGACAGCGGAAGCTCTCGGTTTCGAAAAGGTGTATCCGAATTCTCTCGACGCAGTGAGCGACAGGGACTTTATTCTTGAATTTCTTTCGGACGCTTCTATATTGATCATGCATATCTCCCGGCTGTCCGAGGAACTGGTAATGTGGAGCAGCGAGGAATTCCGGTTTGTGGAACTGGATGATGCTTTCTGTACCGGTTCAAGTATTATGCCGCAGAAGAAGAACCCCGACGTCCCTGAGCTGCTGCGGGGGAAGACAGGAAGAATTTACGGAAACCTGATGGGGCTTTTAACACTGTTGAAGGGTCTGCCTCTTGCTTACAATAAAGATATGCAGGAAGACAAAGAGGGGATGTTCGATACAGTGGAGACGTTGGAGGGTGCCCTCTCCCTTCTTGCCCCGATGCTTGAAACGATGGAAGTCAATAAGCACAGAACGGACAGTTCCGTAAAAAGTGATTATTCCAATGCCACTGATATGGCGGATTATCTTGCGGTAAAAGGTCTGCCATTCCGTGAAGCGCATGAAATCATCGGTAAAATTGTTCTGTACGCTATTCAGGAAGAGAAGTATCTGCTTGATTTGAAACTGGAAGAATTCAAAGAATTTTCGGAACTGATCGACGAGGATATTTTTGAAAAACTGGCCCCTGATCAGGTGATAGCAGCCAGAAAAAGTGAGGGCGGCACGGGATTTGACCAGGTGAGAGAACAGTTGAAAGCTGCTGAAGAACATTTGTCTTTTTAAGGAAGGCAAGTGTTCTATTATTGGGAAAAGGGAAGAGGATACTACGTCACGCAGTCAGGAGGAGAATAATGAAACAGGTGATCGCGTATTTTGCAAATGAAAATGATGCTGAAAGCGCCCTCACTTCGCTTAAGAAGTATAAGGTGGAGAAAGAAAGAGTCGAAGAGATACCGCAGGATTCAAAACTTGAGCGCGTCATCCCTTTTACTTCCGGAGGGTTCCAGGCGGATGTTGCGGAGTACGGGGAAACTTTTAACGAAGCACTTGGAAATAAAGGAAAAGAAGTTACCCACCTTTTTCAGTTCGAAGTCGAAGAGGAGGATCACGAAGGAGTACTAAAAGTGCTGCAAGAGCATGGAGCAATGAAAAAAGAATAGATGGCCGTGGTGATTTAAGTGAAATATCTCCATTATCGGAGCAGAAGCCTCCGCTAGTGGAGTTTTTTTAATTACACAGTAAACTTATAGGAATAATGTTGACATACGTCGCGTTTTTATTTAAAATTTAATGCTAAGTAAACAAGTAGGTTTTGAAAAGGGAGGGAGTACATGTTTTTGGAGTTTGAGGACACAGGAAAACGCTTTGGCGAAGCAACGGAAAACGAGTTTGAAGTATTCAAGGGAGTGAATATAAGTATTGAAAATAACCAGTTCGTTTCTATCCTCGGACCGTCCGGCTGCGGAAAGTCAACGCTATTATCGATGGTGGCGGGACTCGAGGATACCTCCGAAGGGACGATTAAACTCGAGGGACAAGAAATAACAGGTCCTGATCCGGAAAGAGGGATGGTATTTCAGCAACCGTCGCTGTTTCCATGGCTGACTGTCCGGGAGAACGTCATGTTTCCCCTAAAGAAGAAAAGGTCAAAAAAAGAAGCCGAAGCGCGTGCCGAACATTTTTTGAAAATGGTGCACCTCAGTTCTTCCAGTTCCAGATATACATATGAACTTTCCGGCGGCATGCAGCAGCGGGTGGCTATTGCAAGGGCCCTTGCCATGGACCCGAAAGTTCTTTTGATGGACGAGCCTTTCGGTGCTCTTGACGAACAGACGAGGCACATTCTTCATAGAGAGCTTTTATCTATATGGGAAGAAACGAGAAAAACGATTCTTTTTGTTACTCACAGTATTCAGGAGGCGATCAAACTGTCGGACAGGGTGATTGTAATGGGCACGAGACCGGGGAGGATTATTGCCGATTTCAGCATTGATGTACCACGACCGCGGGCACGCGATGATGAGAATGTTATCGGTTGGGAAAAACATGTGATGGAACTGCTCGAGAAAGAGATAGACAAAGTACTGAAAGAGGAACTGGATAATGAATCTGTCTCTTATAACTAAACGGATCGTTTTTCTAGTTGTCGTTGCAGGTATTTGGCAGGGTATTTATGCCCTGAACATTTTTGAAGATATAATATTTCCTTCTCCTCTTACGGTAGTCTCCTCCCTCTACGAAGGATTTGCCGATGGTGATCTTGTTACAGCTCTCGGTGCGAGTTTCAGACACCTGTTTTCGGGACTGGTTCTGGCCATTTTATTCGGGACAGTGCTCGGGGTCCTCCTCGGCAAGTCCAGAGAAGCGGATGAAACGGCAGGGATGTATCTTGTAGCTCTTCAAAGTATTCCGAGTATCGTATGGGTTCCGCTCGCTATTATGATTTTCGGTTTTTCGGAAGCTGCTGTCGTATTTGTAGTGGTACTTGGAGGTACGTTCGTAATGGCGTTGAATGTGCGCTCGGCAATCAGGAGCGTACCGCCGCACTTATTACGTGCAGCAAGAACGATGGGAGTGAGCGGGGTGTCCCAGTTTTTCCGGGTGGAAATTCCGGCCAGTGTCCCTTACTTTATGTCGGGGCTGCGCCTTGCGTGGGCTTTCAGCTGGAGGGCATTAATGGCCGGGGAATTGCTGAGTAACGGTCCGGGTCTCGGTTATTCCCTCCGCTATGCTCAAGACTATGCAAGGATGGATCAGGTGATCGGGATTATCATTATCATCGGAGTCATAGGGGCTGTCGTGGATCAGCTCGTATTTTCGAAACTGGAGAAAAACGTAATGAAACGATGGGGAATTTTATAGAATACTGTAATTATTGCCTGAAAAAAAGGAGTGGAGAAGTTGAAAAAAATTTTTTATATGACCGCAGTCGGCGTTTTACTCATAGTCCTTAGTGCATGTGGCAGCAGTGAATCAGAAGCAGGTGGCGAAGAAAAAGAGGCGGATGAAATTACTGTCGGTTATTTCCCGAATATTAATCATGCAGCCGGCATGGTCGCTGAAGAAAAGGAAATGTATCAGGAACAGTTGCCTGACGGAACGAAGGTTAATTATCAGTATTTTCCTGACGGTTCCGCTTTTATGACAGCGGTGGAGACCGGAGAAATTGAAGGCGGAATAGTAGGCCCCGGTCCTGCAATGAATCACTACGTAAGCGGGGCGGCAATCAATGTGGTAGCAGCCGGTTCCAAAGGAGGGACCGTGATTATGGCCAGTAATGACAGTAATATTTCAACTCCGGAGGATCTTAAAGGGAAGACGTTCATCTCCCCTCGGGTAGGATGTACGCACGATGTCCAGTTCGAAACGATGATGAAGGAAGAATTCGGAATGACTTCAGAGCGTGTGCAGGGAGACATGAAGCATGTGACCGGGAAGCCGGCCACCTATGCGAGTATGTTCGAAGCCGGGAAGGTCGATGCGGCTACGGTTCCGGAACCCTGGGCTTCTGTTATTGAAGCCGAAGGAAGCGGTAAAGTTCTGGTGGACACTCCGGAAGTGGCGTTCGGAGAGACGTTACCTGCAGCTGTATTTGTAACTTCGGAGAAATTGAAAGAGAAAAATCCGGAACTCGTCCAGAATCTTGTTGATGCCCACAAACAGGCTACAGACTTCATAAACGAAAACCCAGAAGAAGCAAAAACGATTGCTCAGGATAAGATCAAGGAAATTACTGACCAGGGGCTGGAAAAAGAAGTTATTGACGGTGCCTGGGAGAGAATTGATTTTTCATACGAAGTGGATGAAAGTGTACTTCAGGATTTTGCAGACTCTTCCTATAACCTGAAATTTCTGGAGGAGAAACCAGACCTTACAGGTCTCGTAGATAAGGAGTTCCTGAAAAACGGGTGATCGTCAATTAGAATAAAAACGTGAAGATCTGCAACAAAATCAGATCTTCACGTTTTTTATAGTTTTGTTATTTTTTCAGTATAGAGTGCAGGGCACCGTGCACATCCGAATAATGGAACTGGTAATCGTGACTCTTCAATTTTTGAGGGTAGACGGCCTGACCATTCAGCACGAGTGTGCTCATTTCTCCTAATGTTTTACTTATAACGACGGCGGGCACATGACACCAGTGCGGTCGCTCGAGAACTTCTCCAAGCGTTCGTAGAAAGTCTTCATTACGTTTGGGAGTAGGAGCGGTTACATTGAGAGCGTTTTCGATGGAACTGTTATGAACGGCTTCATCAATGGCTCCGACCACGTCATCAATATGCACCCACGACATCCATTGCTCTCCGTTGCCGAGTCTGCCACCGACAAAATATTTATAAGGAAGTTTCATGAGGGGCAGTACTCCTTCTGTACCCAGAATCAACCCGAAGCGGGCATACACTGTGCGGACTCCTTTCAGTTTCGCCTGACTGGCAGTCGCTTCCCAGTCTTTGGTGACACTGGCGAGGAAACCATTCCCCGGTTCTTCCGTGTTTTCCGTGAATGACTTATATACGGAGGTACCGTAGAAACCTACCGCGGAGCCGTTCACGAGTACATCCGGAGTCTTGTCGAGGTTTTCGATAAGAGAGAGTACTCCGTTCGTTGCGTCAATGCGGCTTTGTCTTATGAGCTGTTTCCTTTCGGGAGTCCATCTGCCTCCGGCGAGAGAGGCGCCTGCAAGGTTAATGATGGCGTCTACGTTCTGTAACTGATTTTCGGGAGTATACTCCTCTTTCAGCCAGCCTACATAACGGACGTTTTCCCCGTCTTCATGATTTTCCGGGTGTCTCGTTAAAATGGATACGTGATCCCCTTTTGACGTGAAGTGTTCAGTCAGGTGCTGACCTACAAATCCTGTGCCTCCGGCAATAACTATGTTCATCTGTGAATCCTCCTTATATGCTATGATATGATTACCCTCAGAGAGGAGACGGTGCTATGCCTGTCATCAGTAAAATTTCTGTTCAACAGAAAAATAAAGGACGCTTCAACATCTTTTTTAAAAAGACAGATGAAGAAGAGTTTGGTTTCGGTGTAAGTGAAGATATCCTTATTCAATATAATCTTCACAAAGGAATGGAATTAAGCGAAGAAGATATTAAGCAGTTGAAAAATAAAGATGAACTACATAAGTCTTATACCCGTGCTATCCATTATTTAAGCTACCGTATGCGATCCGAAAAAGAAATGTACGACTATCTTATCGATAAAGAAGTGACAGAAGAAGATGCAAGAGATGTCATCAACCGTCTTTATAAAGAAAATTTGCTGGATGATGAAGCCTTCGCCAAAAGTTACGTGCAGAGTAAAATAGCCACTTCGAGTAAGGGGCCTGTTGTTTTAAAACAGGAACTCTCCAAAAAAGGTGTAGCCGAAGACTATAGGCTGAGTGCACTTGAACAGTATTCGTTCGAGGACCAGTACGAAAAAGCTCTGAAGTTCGGAATGAAAAAAGTGAACGACACTTCAAAGAAAGCTTTTCAGCAGAAACTCCAGACAGCAAAGCAGTCCATGATGCAAAAAGGATTTACCCAGGATGTAATTCAGGAAGTAGCGGCCCGTCTGGCCGAAGAGAAAGAGGATTCCTCCGAACGTACGGCACTTGAACTTCAGGGAGAGAAGGCTATCCGTAAATACGAAAAGAAAGCAGAAGGATTTGAACTGAAGCAGAAAGTCATGGCTTCTCTGTATCGTAAAGGTTTCTCAGGGGATCTGATCAGGGAATTTCTCGAGGAAAAAGGGTATTGACTGGTGCAGATCGGGACGTTCCGGCCGGTCCTCCTCCATTCTTTTTCTTGTAAAGTTCGGAGGCAGTCGTTACGATGAATAAGGAGAAATGACTAAGATGAATGAAAAAATGGGGGATACTTATGGGGAGCCCGGTTACTGTGCAGAAAACATTGAATAATAATGTAGTCATCGCGGATCACCCTTTGTTCAAAGAAGTGATCCTTATCGGGAAAGGTATCGGGTTCAATCGAAAGCCCGGCGACTGTATCGAGCCGGAAATCGCCGAGAAGACGTTCCTTCTCAGAGATCCCGAGCAAAAGGAGCAGTACGTTAATCTGATGTCGCACGTGAATGAAGAACTTATTCCTTTAATGAGTGATATACTTCTGCACGTGGGGGAGAGAATGGAAGAACCCCTGCATGAGCACATTCACGTTGCGTTGACCGATCACCTGGCATTCGCTTTCCACAGGACTCAAAACGCCCTTGACTTCCAGAACCCGTTCCTTTCAGAAATAGAAACGCTTTATCCGAAGGAATACCAGATTGCCCTGGAAGTCGTTACGATGATTTATGACCGGACCGGTGTCCATTTTCCTGCCGGGGAAGTCGGTTTTATTGCTCTGCATATCCACAGTGGGGTCACGGATAAATCATTAAGGGAAATTAATAAACACAATCAGCTGATTACTCAGCTGATAGAATTGATAGAAAATCAGCTCGAACTGAGCATAAACAGAAAGAGTATCGATTATCACAGGCTGGTCCAGCATTTACACCGGGCCATCCACCGCGTGCATACCGGGGAGACTGCAGGGAGCCAGACAAATCTTGATAAAATGTTGAAAGCTGAATACCCTTCGTGCTACAATATTGCTTGGAAATTGATTAAAGTAATGCAGCAACAGTTGAATAAAACCGTAGATGAAGCGGAAGCCGTATATTTAACGATTCATCTTCATCGACTCACTCAAAAATAAAGTACGTGTTACTGACACGATCAGGCATGAGTATGAAATGTGAGTAGCTAACGGGATACTTGTATCCTTTTGACTGCTGACGTTCGTGCTCATGTCTTTTTTAACGGTTTTTTTGAAAACGGTTCATCTGCGGGGGGGTTATTTTCTGTTGCGCAGGGAAAAGGAGGAAACATTTATGTTTAAAAGTGCATTTGGCACATTGCAAAAAGTTGGTAAATCCCTGATGCTTCCGGTAGCGTTGCTTCCGGCAGCCGGTATACTTCTTGCTTTTGGGACAAGCTTTGCCCAGGAGCAGTTCACCGATCTCGTTCCACTGTTTGAACACCCGTGGATACAGCTGGTTCTTTCACTGATGGAAGAAGCCGGGGGGATAGTTTTTGATAACCTGCCCCTGTTATTTGCTGTCGGGGTAGCTATCGGTCTGGCCGGAGGTGATGGGGTAGCAGGTCTTGCTGCCATCATCGGATATTTGATTATGAACGTCACCATGGGAGTGCTCGGGGACGTAACGCCTGAAATGGCCGGTAACAGCCCTGCGTATGCCGAAGTTCTCGGTATTCCTACACTGCAGACCGGGGTCTTTGGCGGTATTATCGTAGGGATATGGGCCTCTTATCTTTATAAGAAGTATTACAACATAGAACTTCCGCAATTCCTCGGGTTCTTTGCCGGGAAACGGTTTGTACCGATTATTACAGCCTTTACGTCTCTTGCTCTCGGTATTCTTATGTACTTTGTCTGGCCATACGCCCAGTCAGGACTGAACGCATTTTCCCAGTTCATGCTTGAGTCGAACCAGACGCTTGCTGCCTTCATTTTCGGAGTAGTGGAACGTTCATTGATTCCATTTGGACTTCACCATATTTTCTACTCCCCGTTCTGGTTCGAGTTTGGTTCTTATACGAATGCTGCGGGAGAGATAATACGCGGCGATCAGGCGATCTTCTTCGCTCAGCTTCGTGACGGCGTAGAGTTCACGGCAGGAACATTCATGGTCGGGAAATTCCCGTTCATGATGTTTGGTCTTCCGGCTGCTGCGCTTGCTATTTATCACACAGCGCGTCCTGAGCGTAAAAAGATCGTCGGGGGCATTATGTTCTCCGCGGCCCTCACTTCTTTTCTGACCGGTATTACAGAACCGATCGAGTTCTCGTTTCTTTTCGTAGCACCGCTGCTGTTCGCAATCCACGCGGTGTTCGCAGGATTCTCTTTCATGATTATGGAAATTCTCGGTGTAAAAATCGGTCAGACGTTCTCCGGAGGTCTGATTGACTTTATTCTATTCGGTGTCATCCCTAACCGGACCGACTGGTGGTGGGTCATCATCGTAGGACTTATCTTCTCGGTCATTTACTACTTCGGGTTCCGCTGGGCTATCCTCAAGTTCAACCTGGCCACGCCGGGTCGTGAGAAAGAAGGGGAAGACCAGGACGAGGAAACAGGAGAAGTGGATGACAAACCGTACGAAATACTTCAGGCGATGGGTGGCCAGGAAAATATTGATAACCTTGACGCCTGTATTACGAGACTCCGTGTTTCCGTGCACGATAAGAGTAATGTGAACAAGGATCGTCTGAAAAAGCTCGGTGCTTCCGGTGTAATGGAAGTCGGAAACAATATCCAGGCTATCTACGGACCCGTGTCCGATTCTCTTCGCGGCCAGATGCAGGATATCATCGATGGTAAAACGCCGCGAAAACAGGAAAAACCGAAGCAGGATGCAGCTGCCGATACGGAACTGCATGTAACGGAAGATATCGATTTTGTAAGTCCGATGCAGGGTGAACTGGTACCATTGACTGATGTGCCGGACCAGGTATTTTCAGGTAAAATGATGGGGGACGGTTTTGCGATCGATCCGGAAGAGGGGACTATTGTTTCTCCGATTAACGGAAAAGTAGTGAATGTTTTTCCGACGAAACACGCGTTAGGCCTTGTAACAGAGGACGGAGTGGAAATACTGATTCACATCGGGATAGACACGGTGAAACTGAACGGAGAAGGCTTTACCGCCCACGTCGGTGAAGGTGACGAAGTGAAGCAGGGACAAAAACTTATGGACGTGGACTTAGCGTATCTGAAGGAACACGCACCTTCCGTTGTAACCCCGATTATCTTCACGAATCTTAATGAGAATCAGTATGTGGACTTACAGACCACAGGCAAAATCAGCACCGAACAGACAAATATTATTAAAATAAAAGAGTGATAAGGAGAGATTTTTAATGGAAAAAAGAGACATGAAAGTGACAGCTTCCGAAGGAGTACACGCAAGGCCTGCTACCTCCCTGGTACAGGTGGCAGGAAAATACGAATCGGATATAAACCTTGAGTATAACGGGAAATCGGTTAACATGAAGTCGATTATGGGTGTAATGTCTCTCGGTATCCCGAGCGGCTCGGACATCACATTTTCCGCTGAAGGCTCTGATGAAAAAGAAGCAGTGGAAGCCATTGCTCAAAAAGCGAAAGAAGAAGGACTTGGCGAATAACTTACCTGTCGGAAACAGATGAAAGCAGCACCACAGGCAGGAAGCATAGTACACGCACAAAAACCGGACTCTTATGTCCGGTTTTTGTTATTCCCAGTGTTATAGAGAGCGGGAGAACGTCATGAATAAGTCATAAGCCTCTCTTCCTCTCCACCGTGGAGTGTGAAGTACAGAAATAGAAAAAGCGGATGGTATAAACATGCCATCCGCTTTTTTCAGTTCTATTTCACACAGAACATTCAGTTTTTCAGTGTTCCCGTTTTACCTGTATCTTTTCTGCAGAGAGGCGGGCTATTATACCTTTATTTCAGGACGCCGGTCATCCTGTTCGAAGATGATTTTTGCCACCTCTTCCGGGGTTTTTAATTTACCCGGGTCGGTTACGTGAGTCGAATCGTTCCAGAAAGGAGTGTTCATTCCGCCCATGTAGACAGCTGTAGCGTCGATCGGTTTGTCTCCCCATTCTTTATGCAGACTTTCGGTAAAGCCGCGTACGGCAAACTTACTGGCACAGTAGACGCTTTCATTTACCTTCCCTTTCAATCCGGCTGTAGAGATAATGTTCAGTACACGGCCTCCTGAGAGTTCAAGCCTGGGCTGTGCTACCTGAGTGAACAAAATGGTTCCTTTTACATTAGTATCGAGCATGGCGTCGATGTCTTCTTCTCCGTAACTCTCCAGTTCCCCGAACAGTCCGACGCCCGCGTTGTTAATGAGAAGGTCCACCTTGTCCGTCTGCTTCAGCATTTCTTCGATAGAAGCGGCTTCTGTAACGTCACAGACGACTGACTCTGCTTTTCCCCCCTGCTCTATGATTTCACGTTTGGTGCTTCTGAGTTTCCCTTCGTTCCGGCCGGTGAGGTAAACCATACATCCGGAGGCGGCATACTGTCTGGCCAGAGCTTTACCCAGGCCGCTTCCTGCTCCTGTAATGATAACGGTATCCATAATGACTTCCTTTCCTGATAGTTTGTTCTTATTCCTATTGTCTTCTTTAAATGTTAAAATGTAAATGGAAAAAAGTGAAGGAGAGGTTTACCTTGGAACGTCGATACAGTGAATACACGTATGAAGAACTGCGCCGGGAAGTCGGCGAATTGACTGAAAAAGCAAGAAAAGCGGAACAGTTCGGTATGGTAAATGAATACGCGGTACATCAGCGTAAAATAACTATGGCTCAGGCGTATATGCTGAATCCGAAGGACTTCAAAAAAGGCGAAACGTACGAAATAGAGGGGGACCCTTCCCATACTTTCTATATCGTATACATTAACGGTGTATTCGCCTGGGGATTCCGTAAAGACCAGCACGGGAATTACGTGGAGAAAAAAGAAGAAGAGCGTATTACGGGAGAACCGGAAGAAGCTCTCCCTATTTCCATGCTCGGAGCCAGGGTCGGTACCGATGAGTAGCCATCATCATGCTCAGAAAGAGCTTATTAAAGAATTGCAACGGAAGAATGGCAGTCTATCCGAAGAAGAGGCGAGAAAGTGGATCGAACTGCTCTGGGAGGACTTCGAAGCTACTCGGGCGAAAGCGGGAAGGAAATACAGGGGAAGCGAAATGACTGAACAGATTGTAAGACAGTGGGTGACCCATTACGGAGCACATCTCGATGAATTCATAGCTACCAATCCCAAGTTCAATAAATATTTCGGAGAATAAAAAGAACCACGCTGATAAAAGCGTGGTTCAACTTTCGCCGGGGCTCAGTTTGTCCTGAAGTTTTTCCTCGGAGAACACCCATCCTGTGTAGGAATCAAGAATCTCGAGATCTTCTCCGTCTTCGTCATCGATCTGTACGATAGCCACGAATGGATAGCGTCCATTATGACGATAGCGGAGATCCGTGAATCGAAGCTCGGTATATTCATCGTGATAGTTGATGTCGTAACGATATACCGGAGAGAAAGATAGAAAAGCTTTGATATTATGGTCTTCAAGTGCTTTTTCGACTATCGGATCCCGGGTGTTGATCGGTTTATTGACGAATTCATCGAGAATCGTTATTTGTCCGTTTTCGGCATGGCCTACATAGTACCTCGACGGGGTAGTGATTACGATTCTCCAGATGTTTTGTTTGATGGTCGGAAAAGTTACAATCTGTTCGATGTCCTCGAAGTTCTCTTTAATAAGCTTCACCATCTCCCGTTTGTCGAAGTAACGCTTAACGTAATAGAGAGCAAGGATGAAATAAATGATGAGCCATAGATAGGCAGGGTTTGCTCCTGCTACCCAGGCGACAATTCCGGCTACGTGAAAATAGAAAATATACGGGTCGAATGTATTAATGAAGCCGTAGGCGACCCACCTTCTGGTAAAGGGGCGGTAAGCCTGGGTTCCGTACGCGTTGAACACATCGACGAAGACGTGGAATATGACTGCCACAAAAGTCCACATCCAAAGGTGAAGGGTGTTCACCTCCGGGTAAAACAGGTGGAGGATTCCCGTGAGCAGCAGCCCCCACAATACGACGGCAGGCATCGAATGGGTGATGCCCCGATGGTTTCTGATATATTTTGCGTTATTTTTAAGTTTCAAAACAGTATCGAAGTCAGGGGCCTGGGAACCTGCAAGGGTGCCTATAAGGACAGCCTGGCCAAGAGCCGGGTCTTCGGCGACGACAGGGTCGATGGTGGCAAGCCCCCCGAGTGCTATTCCCATGACTACGTGCGTAGCTGTATCCATGTGTATTCCCCCTTTTCCCGATTCTCTAAATGTATAATGTATCACGAAGGAAGTGTTAATTTGAAGAGAGAAGAGCTGGCCCTGGAGATAGTCAAAGACTTCCCGGCAGAAGATTTCCGGCAAAATTTGATTGAATGGTTTAAAAAAGAACAGCGTACCCTTCCGTGGCGGGAAAACCAGGACCCTTACCGTGTATGGGTCTCAGAGATCATGCTCCAGCAGACGAAAGTGGAGACGGTGATTCCTTATTATGAAAATTTTCTCCGTCAATTCCCTACGCTGGAAGACCTGGCCTCCGCAGACGAGCAGGAAGTATTAAAAGCCTGGGAGGGTCTAGGTTACTATTCCCGTGCACGAAATTTGCAAACTGCGGTAAAAGAGGTAGTGGCGGAGTACGACTCCAAAGTACCGGATACAGTCCGGGAAATAGGCTCTCTCCAAGGAGTGGGGCCGTACACGCAAGGGGCAATCCTCAGTATCGCTTACGACCTCCCGGTACCGGCCGTGGACGGGAATGTTATGAGAGTATTATCCCGGATTCTTCTGGTAGATGAAGATATAGCGAAACAGTCGACGAGGAAACTGTTTGAAGCGCTGGTCTCCTCCCTTATTTCATCCGAAGATCCGAGCTCTTTCAATCAGGGTTTGATGGAACTGGGGGCTATCGTGTGTACCCCAAAATCCCCCTCCTGCCTTTTGTGTCCGGTTCAGGATCACTGCCGCGCTTTTCATAAAGGGATTGAAAATGAATTGCCGGTGAAGTCCTCCAAAAAGACACAAAAAACAATTCGCTATCGCACGTACATAGCAGAAAACGAGGACGGGGAAATACTTATAGAAAAACGGCCCGGCAAAGGGCTTTTGGCTAACCTGTGGCAATACCCGATGGTCCTGGAGGAGGAGGCGGAGAAAGGTCGGCTTGACGGTTTGAAAATCGAAGAAAAAGGGATGGTCGATCGGATTAAGCACACATTTTCCCACCTCATCTGGGAAATGGAAGTGCACCGTGTGAAAGTCATCTCCGGTACGTTTAACGGAGAACAGGGGAAATTCGTGTCGAAAAATGAGCTTACTGTCTATCCGTTTCCGGTCTCCCACCAGAAAATCCATCCTTACATCCGGTGAAAGACCTGGAAAACAAAGAGCATGAGGACAGGCGGGAGCAGTCATCCACCGGCGGAAATGAAGAGGAAGAAAAGCGAATTTGGGGCGGAGAAGGCTGGTTTTCATTAAGGTAAATGAAGTGAAATGTTTTCAATTGGCAGGTATCCCCGTTATAATTGGTAGAAGTGAACGCAGTTAAGAAAGGGGTGGAATTCGTATGTCCAGCCCATCGCCTGGCAAGCGAATCAAAATTCAAAGTTATAAACACAATGGAAAACTGCACAGAATCTGGAACAGTACTACGATTTTAAAAGGGACGGAGACTGTACTGATCGGTGCGAATGACCGTACGACCGTAACGGAAAGCGACGGGAGATCGTGGATGACAAGGGAACCGGCGATCTGTTACTTTCACACGAAATACTGGTTCAATGTCATCGGAATGTTGAGGGCAGACGGAGTGCATTATTACTGTAACATCAGCTCTCCTTTTATTTACGAAGACGAAATGATCAAATATATCGATTATGATCTGGATGTTAAAGTCTTCCCCGATATGACTTATAAACTGCTGGATGAAGACGAATATAAACTTCACCGCAGACAGATGAACTACCCGCACGTTCTTGACCGGATTCTGTACAACAATGTAGATATTCTGGTCCGCTGGATACATCAGCGTAAAGGTCCTTTTGCTCCGGAATTCATAGATCAGTGGTACGAACGGTATTTAACGTATAGGTAGATTGGGAAGAGCGCACTTTAATAGTGCGCTCACTTATTTTGATAGTAGAAAGAAGGTACATTCTGTATGGATACCATTAAGAGGTATATGTATTTTGTAACTCCATATAAATGGAAAATCGTCTTTACGATTATGATCGGCGTCGTTAAATTCGGAATTCCTTTACTGTTGCCGCTTATTTCGAAGTACGTAATCGACAACATCATCGGCAGTGAATCCATGGCCCAGTCCGAGAAAGTGGATCAGCTTCTCTGGATTATCGGAGGGGCCCTGTTCCTCTTCGTCGTAGTTCGTCCACCGGTGGAATATTTACGCCAGTACTATGCTCAGTGGATCGGCAGTAATATTTTATATGATATCCGTGACTATTTATTCGATCACATTCAGCGACTGAGTCTCAGATATTACTCGAAGACAAAATCGGGAGAAATCATTTCCCGGGTAATACACGACGTGGAGCAGACGAAAAACTTTGTAATTACAGGACTCATGAATATATGGCTTGATATGGTAACGATTCTCATTGCCGTAATCATCATGCTTACGATGAACGTATGGCTGACACTTGTAGCCATAGCTCTGTTTCCTCTGTACGGGTTCGCCGTGAAATATTTCTATTCACGCTTACGCACTCTTACCCGTGAGCGGTCCCAGGCTCTTGCGGAAGTCCAGGGACACTTGCACGAGCGGGTGCAGGGAGTACCGGTCACCCGGAGTTTCGCTCTTGAAGACTACGAACAGAAACAGTTCGATGAGAAAAACTCCAACTTCCTGACTAAGGCGATCCGTCATACGAACTGGAACGCTTATACGTATTCCGTGACGTTTACGATTACGGACCTTGCTCCCCTTCTTCTTATAGGGGTGGCGGGTTATCTCGTGATCGGCGGTTCTGTCACCGTGGGTACGATGGTGGCTTTTGTCGGTTATATGGATCAGGTTTACGGACCGCTCCGGCGGCTTGTGAACTCAGCTACCGTTCTGACACAGTCCATCGCTTCCATGGACCGGGTCTTTGAGTTCATCGACGAACCTTACGATATCAAAGACAAAAAAGGTGCCCGGAAATTGACGGCTCTGGACGGTAAAGTGACGTTCGACAACGTCTCTTTCAGTTACGAACAGGAAGAACAGGAAGTTCTGAAGAATGTTACTCTTCATGTCGATCAGGGAGAGACGATTGCCCTCGTAGGAATGAGCGGGGGAGGGAAATCGACCCTTATCAGTCTGATTCCCCGCTTCTATGATGTAACCGGCGGCCGTATTCTGGTAGACGATACGGACGTCAGGGACGTAGAAGTCCGTTCGTTAAGGGATCAGATAGGTATGGTTCTTCAGGACAACACTTTATTCAGTGAATCGGTAGCCATGAATATTAAGATGGGGAATCCGAATGCAACAGATGAACAGATGATGGAAGCGGCCCGTGCAGCCAATGCACATGAATTCATCACCGGGCTTCCTTACGGGTACGAGACCCTGGTCGGAGAGAGAGGCGTCAAGCTCTCCGGCGGACAAAAACAGCGGATAGCCATTGCCAGGGTGTTCCTGAAGAACCCTTCTCTTCTCATCCTGGACGAAGCTACTTCCGCACTGGATCTTGAAAGCGAAAGTCTGATTCAGTCTGCACTGGAACGACTGGCTTCGGCACGCACCACTTTTATCGTTGCCCACCGGCTTTCCACGATTACCCACGCCGACCGCATAGTGCTGATCGAAAACGGTCATATTGTGGAGAGTGGCAGACACGACGAACTTATGGCCAAAAGAGGTCACTATTACAATCTTTATCAGGTTCAGGAACTGGACGATGTACCATTATCCTGAAGAATGGATGCCAGCCTGCAAAACTCCGGTTTTGCAGGCTTTTTTGTATATAATCCCCGGTCTTTATACCATCTGACCTCAGGAATATCACTATCTGACTCGTTTTTTCTTTCAAATTGTCAGTCGGTCGGACAATAGTTTGAACGAATACTGAAAGTTTTTGAAAAGAGACCGATAGTAAGAGTAAAGCTGCTTCGGTACCGGTTTAATAAAAATAGATAGTAGAGCACTTTTATAAGTGAAGCAACGAGTGTGACCGGTATATTAAAAAAAGAAGGGAACATGTTATGGAGAACACGGGTAATTACATTACAGAGCTTGTGCTGCTTTCGGTCAGTATAGCAGTATTCGCTTCTTACACTTCTCTGTTGATCGCTCAGCGTATGCTGCAGAACTCGAGCGGAAAACAGCGTACACTGTGGGCAGTGACGGGGAGTATAGTATTTGGCAGCGGGGTATGGTCCATGCATTTCGTGGCGATGCTGGCGTTTGATATGAATATGGTGGTTACCTACAACCCCTATCTTCTTTCATTAAGTATTATTAGTGCTGTATTGGCAAGTTTTGGAACTTTTTTTGCGATAAACAGATTCTCAGGAGATTGGCGTTTTCTGTTTTTCGCCTCTCCTTTTTTAGCTGTGGGCGTACTCTCCATGCACTATGTGGGGATGGAGGCTATGCAGATGAACGCAGAAATCATTTACGACAGGGGATTGGTTACTCTCTCGGCTCTTATCGCTTTCGGAGCCTCTACTGCTGCTCTTTATATCTTTTCTTTACAGGAGAAGAACGATTCAAAAAACAATATTCTGGTTATGGGAGGAAGTTCAGTGCTGATGGGAGCGGCTATTTCAGGGATGCACTATACAGGTATGGCTTCGGCCACTTATGAGATGAAGGAACCGCTCGGAGAACCGGCAGCGGAGGCAGCGATTAACCAGGGGGTTCTCGGATACTTTATCGGAGTCATCTTCCTGGTAATCCTTTTCTGTCTGGTAATTGTCATTTACTACAATAGAAAAATGGAAGCTGCGCATAAAAATTACTCCCTGAGCAGTAAAATCCATAAATCTATTATTAAGTCCGCCAACGATGCTATTATCATAGCCGATAAAGAGGGGACGATACTCAGTTGGAATAAAGCTGCGGAGAAGATATTCGGATATACTTCAGAAGAGATTATAAAACAGCCTCTTACCACTATAATGCCCGAAAAATATCGTTCAGCTCATGAAAGAGGATTGGCGGAGTATTTAAACACGCGAAAGAAAACTGTGACCAATCAGACTGTACAACTTGAGGGGCTGCATAAAACGGAAGGTGTCTTTCCTGTCGAGTTGTCTCTGTCAGCTGTGCATGAACAGAGAGACGTCTATTTCACGGGCATTATAAGGGATATATCAGAACGTGTGTCGCATGAGAAAAGAATCAGCGAGCTGGTTTACAAAGACGATCTTACAAAGTTGCCGAACCGGAGAATGCTGCACGATCATCTCTCCATGTCTCTTCAACAAGCAGCTAAAAATAACACCAGTGTCAGCATATTATTTCTGGATCTTAACCGTTTCAAGAGTATCAATGATCTGTACGGTCATAACATGGGAGATGAACTGCTGAAAAGTCTGACGGAACGCTTGAAGACACTTCTGCCTTCAGAGGCTATACTTTCCAGAAACAGCGGGGATGAATTTGTTATCGTGTACCCCGAAGCCACTTCCTACCAGGTAAGCAGCTTTACGAGGAACATTGCACAGGCGCTTGGAAGTCCGTTCTTATTAAGAGAGTTTAAAATTTACACTTCTCTTGCCATAGGGGTCAGTACATATCCGGAGGACGGGGAAATAGCAGACGAACTGATTAAAAACGCCGATATGGCAATGTATCAGGCTAAGAAGAAAGGCGATAATATCGCGTGCTTTTTCACGGAATCGATGAATGAAGAGGTTTCCAGAAAGACGCTGCTGGAAATCGGTTTGCAACAGGCTCATGAAAGTGGGGAGCTGACTCTTTATTATCAGCCTCAGGTGAATACGAATACGGGTGAAGTCATCGGGATGGAAGCTTTGCTCAGGTGGGAACACTCTGAACTTGGAAGAATTTCACCGGCGGAATTCATACCCCTTGCAGAAGAATCGAAGTTGATCATCCCTATCGGGGAATGGGTACTTAAAGAGGCTTGTAAACAATTCAGGGAGTGGCTGGACGAAGGGTACGAACTCGGGCACGTTGCGGTGAATATTTCGTCAGTGCAGTTTCAAAACCGCGAATTGCCCGAAGTCATCGGGAAGATACTGGAAGAGACACAGCTGCTGCCCGAGTATGTAGAGCTTGAGATTACCGAAAGTGTCGTCCAGAATACGAAAGAGGCCATTCCTATTATGAAAGAACTGAAACAGATGGGTGTAAAGCTTTCGCTGGATGACTTCGGCACCGGTTACTCCTCCCTGAAGTATTTGAAAGATTTTCCTCTGGACACTTTGAAGATAGACAAATCGTTCATTCAGACAGTACACGAAAGTGAAAAAGACCAGGCGGTTATCGATACTATCATCAAAATGGGGAATCGTTTAGCTTTGAACGTAATAGCGGAAGGTGTGGAGACCTCAGGGCAACTGGACTACCTGAAGGAGAGGCAATGTCTGTACTATCAGGGGTTCCTGTTCAGTAAACCGATTTCCAAGGAAGACGTACAGAGACTTTTATTTAAAGGAAGAGTCAGCTGAGGGTGTCAGGAATGTATGAGCATTAAGAAAAGGAAGCCCGCGGGCTTCCTCAGGCTGTCGAGAAAGTCTCGGCAGCTTTTATTTGTTTTCTGTTTTTTAATAGATCACTTCGTTAATTTGTTATAATAGCTGTAACTTATCAACG